>QZKG01000020.1 GCA_003599855.1 Gaiellales bacterium
GGCCTGGTGCGCTTCGGCGAGCTGCCACGCTTCTCCCATGAGGCGGGCACCAGCCTCAGGCCCGAGCACATGCTGGACCGCATCGAGGGCATGCTGCTGCACGCCGGCGGCCTGTCGGTCTTCCCCCTGGCGCTCATCGCCGCCTTCTCCCTGAGGCGCAGACGCTGGCTGGCCCTGCCGCTCGTTGCCGGCGCCGCCGTCGCCCTGGGACTGTACCAGCGCGGTGCCGAGGACCTGGGAGCAGCTTCGACGGTGGTCTACATCGTGCTGATCGCCGCGGGTTCGATGATGCTCATCGGCGTGGTCAGCGAGACGGTCATCCAGCTGGCCAATGCCCGGGGGCGGCGCCCGGTGGACACCGGTTTCGTCTTCCTGGCCTCCTGGCTGCTCGTGGTGATGGCAGCGATCATCCTCCTGCTTCCCCACGTGACCGCCAAGTACACGCTGGCCTTCACCGCGCCGCTCACGCTGATCGTCGTGGCCGAGCTGGAGCGGGGTCTCAGCCGGGGGCCGCGGCTCACTGCCTTTATCGGGCTGACGCTGGCCCTGACCTTCGCCGGAGGGTTCGCCCTGTCGGTGACGGACTACCGCCTGGCCGCGAGCTACCGCGACCTCGCCGCCTCGGTCGGGGAACGCTTCAGCCCCGAGGGCGAGGTCTGGTTCGTGGGGGAATGGGGTTTCAGGCACTACATGGAGGCTGAGGGCTACCGCTATCTGACTTCGGACGACACGTCACCCGCCGCCGGCGACCTGGTCATCTCGCCGGCAGTAACCGACTGGCCCCTGGAGCCGACGCTGGCGCTGAGGCTGCAGCCGCTCGCGGTGGTGGAGGTCCAGGACGCCTGGCCGCTCAGGCTGATGAACTCCGGCGCGGACGCGGGGTTCTACGGCACCCACTGGGGGCTGCTGCCCTTCGCGGTGTCGGACGAGCCGGTGGAATCGTTCGAGGTGATGCTGGTGGGACCGCGAACCGCCGGGCGGCCTGACTGACGGCGCACGACGGCGCCCCGGCCCGGGGCTGGCCGCGGCTAGCGCCCCATGAGGCGTCGGGTCACCGCCAGCGAGCTCTTCACGTCGGAGGCGAAGCCGTCGACCCCGACCTCCCGGGCGAGCTCCGCCGAGTGAGAGGCGCCGCCGGAGATGACCTTCACCCGGTCGCGCAGGCCCTCTTCCTCAAGGCGCCGGATGATATCAATGAGCGCCGGCTTGGTCGAGGTGGTGAAGGCTGAGAGCATCAGCAGGTCGGGCTCTACCTCCCTGATCTTGTCGATGAACTTGTCGGTGGAGACGTTCACCCCCAGGTCGTGGACCTCGTAGCCGTCCGCCCTGAGCGCCGAGACGATGATGTTCTTGCCGATGTTGTGGATGTCCCCCTTGACGGTCCCCATCACCACCACGCCCGACTGCTCGTGCTTGTGCTCGAACATGTAGGGCTCCAGCACCGCCATGGCCTTCTCCACGGCTTCGGCGGAGCGGAGCATCTCGGGGATGAAGTACTCACCGGTCTCGTACTTGCCCCCGACCACGTCCATGGCCGCCGACAGGTACTCGAAGATGTCGTCCGGCTTCGCCTCGGCGGCGGCCCTGATTTCCTCGGCCAGGCCGGCGCTGGCGTCGGCGTCGCCGGCGATTATCGCCTGTTTGAATCTTTCCAGCAGCTCGTTCAATTCTCGTACTTCCCGTATTCGCGGCCGGCCTCGACCAGCGCCTTGATGTTCTCCTCCGGGGCAAAAACCGGTATCGAGTCGCCCGTGCTGAGGATGAACCCTCCCGCCCCCCTGGCCGCCTCCATCGCCTCTTTGACCGCGGCGGCCACGTCGGCGGCCGTTCCTTTCCCGATGACTTCGGCGGCGTCGATGTTCCCCTTGAGGATCACACCGCTGCCGGCGGCCTCCCGGGCGCGGGCCAGGTCCACCGGCGAGTCGATCTCCAGCGCGTCAGCGCCGGTGCGGGCCATCTCCGCCAGGATCGGCATGCTGTTGCGGCAGATATGGAGTATAACAGGAGCAAAGCTCTTTAGCTCGCCGATGGCTTCAGCCTCCGCGGGCCAGGCGAACTCCAGGTAGTGCTCCGGGCTGATCATGCTGCAACTGGCGAAGGAGTCCTTGAGCACGATGGCGTCGGCCCCCGCCGCCGCCAGCGCCCGCCCGACGGCCACTGTCGCCGGCTTGACCGCCTCGATGAGCTCCTGGACGAACCGGGGGTCGCGGTAGAAGTCCGTCATGAACTCGTACAGCCCGCGCACAGTGGCCGCGTACTCGAAGGGGGACCGCACCGAGCCCAGCACCACTCCCCGGGACCCCACCAGTTCCACCAGCCGCTCCACCGGTTCCATCTTGCCGTCGGCCCAGGGGTCGGGGACCCCGATCCTGTCGATGTCGGCGGGCTCGTCCACTACGGTGCCCACCACCAGCGGCACGTCGTGTCCCTCTACCTCCACCGGGCAGCCGAGGACGTTCGGTTCGGAGCCCAGCCCCATCTCGGCCAGGGCGCCGTCGTAGCCGAAGCGGTCGAAGGCGGCGGCCAGCGCCTCTGCCATGCAGGCGCCGTCGAGGAAACACTCGTCGTTGGGGCGGTCGATGACCCGGGGGGCGTAGTAGCCGTCCAGCACGGGAATGATGGGCACGGTGTCGGGGGTCCTGCCGGCCAGCACAGCCAGCACCCTCTCGCGGGAGTTCATCCTGCGGCCACCTCCGTTCTCGGCGCTTCCTTCCAGAGATTGTCGAGGCGGTAAAAGTCCCGCGCCTCCGGGGTGAAGACGTGCACGACCACTCCCAGATAGTCGAGCAGGATCCAGTCCCCCCGCTGTTCCCCCTCAACCCTGAGCGGCAGCATGCCCTCCCGCTTCAACTGCAGGCGGATCTCATCGCTGATCGCCTGTGCCTGCCGCCCCGAACGGCCGGAGCAGATAACAAAGAAATCGGTGTAGGTACATACCTGCCGCATGTCGAGGATCACTATGTCCTCGGCCTTCTTGCTGCCCGCTACATCCGCTGCCTTTTTTGCCAGGTCGATGCTTTCCGTGATCGGTTCCCTCACATCAGTCGCTAGCGCGCACCCTGCCTTGCGGTCGCTATGTCTAGTCCAATGATAACAATGATCTGGTTTTTTTCCAGGTAATCGTCCTTGATGAGCGTCCCCGCGCCCAGCAGGTCGCGCACGCTGTTGCCCTCGCGGGCCGCGTCGCTGCCATAGCGGATCTGGGTGAACTCGAAGTTGACCCCCGAGGTCTCGGTCACGAGCGTCGTCTCGATCCCCAGGGGCGCGAGGGACTCCGCCACCCCTTCCACCACCCCGGCGACTTCGGTGCCGTTGCGAACCTCCAGCGTATAGCCGGCCTGGCCGTCACCGCCCAGCAGCGACGCGGCCTCGACGGCTGAAGGCTCCAGGAACCACTGGTCGCCGCTGCCGCCGGGGCGCGCCGGCAGCGCCGCCACCCCGAACCGTCCTTCAGGCGAGGTCGCTCCCAGGAAGAGGGAGACGAACTGGTCTTCGTCGAGGTCGGTCTGCGCGCGCCGGTACAGTTGGGACGCGAAAGCGGCGCGGTCCGCCTCGGAGCGGGCCAGGAAGGCGTCGCGCAGGGCCTGGAGGAAGGCCGCCTGGAGCGCGGGGCCGGTGACGCTGTCATCCGCGGCCGCCATGAGCCAGGAGACAGCCTGCGCCGACCCGGCCCGGTTCGCGCCCGCCACCAGGTCCACCCGGGCGCCGTCCACCGTCAGGGCTCCAGCCTGCCGCAGGTTGATGTCCATGGTCCCCACCTGCTCCGCGGCGAGCTGGACCGCGGCGATGTCGAGCTCCAGGTGGTACTGGACCGGGTGCTGGAGCAGGTCGGCCACCGCCTGGTCCAGGAGGCCCTTGTTGCCGCCCGCCGCCACTTCAGCGAGCGTCATGAAACCGTGCCCGGGCGCCTCGACCACCGTCCGCGCCGGCATGGAGACCGCGCGGAAGCTCCCGTCGTCGCCTACCGCCACCAGCAGCAGCTGCGTGAGCCTGCCGGCGCCGTCGTCGATGGCCACCAACACCGAGTTGACGTCGCCGCCGTAACCACCGCCCCCAGGGCCGGCGTCATCGCCGCGCGAGCGCATCAGCAGGAAGACGGCGGCGAAGAGGATGATGGAAAGGATGGTCCCGCCGGCGATGATCAGCACGAAGCGGCGGCGCCGGCGGGAGCGCCGGCTCTCGGCCAGCCTGCTGGCCCGGAAGCCCGGCTCGGGCTTGCCCCAGGCGCGGCGCTGGCGCGCCCGGCTATGCTTGACGGTATAGTTTTTCTTTTTCAATGAACCGCTCTACGCCTTCCGGCACCAGGTATTTTATCGATCTTCCGGCGGCCGCCTTCTCGCGGATCAGGCTGGAGGAGACGCCGATGGCGGGAATCTCCATCACCTGGATGCGCTCGGGCGAGCCCAGGCCGGCGGTGGTCTGGGCCAGCTGCCCCAGGTCGTAACCGGGGCGCGTCGCCGCGATCAGGGTCGCCATCTTCAGCAGTTCCCCCGGGTCCTTCCACTTGAGGATCTCCAGGACGGCATCGGCGCCGGTGATGAAGAAGAGCTCGGCGTCCGGACGCTCGCCGCGGAGGTGCCTGATGGTGTCCACCGTGTAGCCGGTCCGGCCGCTGTCGATCTCGTAGCGCGAGACGCTGAAATGCTCGTTGCCGGCGATGGCGATGGCCGTCATCTCGTAACGCTGCTCGTCGCTGACGCCGCCGGGCATCTCCTTGCCATGGGGGTGCACGCCCGCCGGCATGAACATCACCTCGTCGAGGCTGAAGCGGCAACGGGCCTCTTCAGCGGTCACCAGGTGGCCGACGTGGATCGGGTTGAAGGTGCCGCCCATGATTCCCAGTCTCATAACGACAACCCCCGTCTCATGGCCCCGGGACGCGGCCCGCCCTGCCCGCTGGCGGCATGTCCGCAAGGGCCGCCGGCATGAACGGCCTCAGCCACGCACCTGCCCGTCGCCGGTAACCACGTACTTCGCCGTGGTCAGCTCCTTGAGGCCCAGGGGGCCGCGGGCATGCAGTTTCTGCGTGCTGATGCCTATCTCTGCGCCCATGCCGAACTCGCCCCCGTCGGTGAAGCGGGTGGAGGCATTGACGTAGACGCAGGCGGCGTCGACGCGCCGGGTGAACTCCCGGGCGCTGGCCAGGTTCAGGGTGACGATGGCCTCGGAATGCCCGGTGCCGTATTCGGCGATGTGGCTGATGGCCTCTTCGAGGCTCTCCACCACCTTCACCGCCATCTCCAGGTCGAGGAACTCGGTGGCGTAGTGCTCGCTGGTGGCGTCCTCGATGCCCTTGAGGCGGCTGTCCAGAAATTCACGGGAAGCGGCGTCCACGTAGAGGTTGACGTTGCGCTTGCGGAGCTCCCTGACCACCGCCGGCAGGAACCCGGCGGCGACGTCGCGGTGGACCAGCAGCGTCTCGGCGGCGTTGCAGACGCCCGGGCGCTGCACCTTGGCGTTGACGACGATGTTGGCGGCCATCTCCAGGTCGGCGCTGGCGTCGACGTAGACATGGCAGTTGCCGCCGGCGGCGTAGATCACCGGTATCTTCGAGTTCTTGACCAGGTACTCCTTGAGGCCCTCGCCGCCCCGGGGCACCACCAGGTCGATGTATTCACTCTGCTGCAGCAGGCGCCTGAGGTCGTTGCGGTCGCGGGACTCCACCAGCGACACCGCGGCGCTGGGGATGCCGGCGTCGATGAGGGCTCCGTTGATGACCTCGGTGAGCATGCGGATAGAGTGGAGCGCGTCGCTGCCGCCCCGGAGGATGACCGCGTTGCCGGTCTTGAGGCAGAGCCCGGCGGCGTCCACCGTCACGTTGGGCCGCGCCTCGTAGACCACCGCTATCACGCCGAAGGGGACCCGGACCTTGCTGATCTCCAGCCCGTTGGGCAGGCGCCAGCCCTCCACGACCTCCCCCACGGGGTCCGGCAGGGCCGCCAGGGCGCGCAAGCTCCTGGCCATGTCCCTGACCCGGTCCTCGTCGAGCATCAGGCGGTCTATCATGGCGCTCGTCAGCCGGGCCTTCTTGCCGTCGCGGACGTCGTCGCGGTTCTCCCGGAGAATCTCGTTGCTGCGTCGCTCCAGCGCCGCCGCAATCTCCAGGAGGGCGCGGTTCTTGTCCCTGGCGGTCAGACCTGCCAGCTCGCGCGACGCCTCGCTGGCGTTCCTGCACAGTTCGACTATCTTCAATGGTTCTCCCCGTTCCCGGATTATCTGATATCCCCCCGGCTGGCCCCGGGCGTTCCCCCGGTCAGCTGCGCCGGACGTTGCCGGCGCGGCGCTAATCCTCCAGCACGAAATAGTCGCGATGGATCACTTCCTCCTCCACGTGGGGCAGCAGCTTGGTCACCTGGTGGCTCTTCATCCCCTTGATGCGCCTGAGCTCCTCCGCCGTGTAACTGGTCACACCCTTGCCGATGACCCTGCGCTGCCCGGCTTCGTCATGGACCACGTCCACCGCCTCGCCGGCGGCGAACTCCCCCTCCACCGCCACGATGCCGGCCGGCAGCAGGCTCTTGCCGCCGCGGCCCAGGGCCTCCGCTGCCCCCGCGTCCACCAGGACCACCCCGCTGCTGGGACGCCCGTACTTTAGCCAGAGCTTGAAGCTGCTCATGGACGCTTTCATCGGCAGGAAGCGGGTGCCGGTCTTCTCCCCGGCAGCCGCCGCGGTGATGACATTCTTCCTGAAACCGCTGGCGATGACCACTTCGATATTGGCTGTCGTGGCCATCTCGGCAGCTACCACTTTGCTCTTCATGCCTCCCGAGCCGACGGCGCTGCCGGTCCCGCCAGCCTCGATCTCCCGCATCAGCGACCAGTCGGATACTTCTTCGATGTGGCGGGCGCCGGGGTCTTTCGATGGGTCACTAGTATACAGGCCGTCCGTGTCTGTCAGCAAGATGAGCATGCCGGCCTTGGCCAGGATAGCCACCTGGGCTGCCAGGAAGTCGTTATCGCCGTAACGGATCTCGTCCGCCGAGGTGGTGTCGTTCTCATTGATGACCGGGACGATGTCCCATTCGAACAGCTTCATGAGCGTGTTGCGGGCATTCAGGTACTGGCTGCGGGCGGCGATGTCGAAGGAAGTCAGGAGCACCTGGGCGGTGGTGACACCCTCCTCGCCGAAGAGCTCGGAATATCTGTGGAAGAGCCGCCCCTGGCCGACGGCCGACGCGGCCTGGAGCTCCACCGTCTCGGTGGGCCGGCCGGCCAGCGGCAGCGCCCCCAGGCCGCAGGAGATGGCGCCGGAGGAGACCAGCACGACGCTGTTGCCCTCCCGCGCCAGCAGGGCCAGCTCGCGCACGCGTTCGGCCATCACGTCCTGGCGCAGCGACCCCTGTTCGTCGGTGAGGACGTTGCTGCCGATTTTGACTACGTAGACGGCCGCCGGTATCGCCTGCCTAGGTCAGGGAAGCCGAGGGTGAGCGTTTGCTGCTCTCCACCCGCTCGATGTCGGCGCCCAGCGCCTGCAGCTTGTGCTCGAAATATTCGTAGCCGCGGTCGATGTGGCCGATGCGGCGCACTTCGGTCTGCCCCGACGCCGCCAGCCCGGCCAGCACCAGCCCGGCGCCGGCTCTCAGGTCGGTGGCCTCGACGATGGTCCCCTCGAAATGGCAGCCGCCGTGCACGACGGCGTGGTGGCCGCTGGTCTGGACGTTGGCTCCCAGCCGGTTCAGCTCGTCGACGAAGGTGAAGCGGTTCTCGAAGACGTTCTCCGTGACGATGCTGTGGCCCTGGGCCAGGGAGAGCAGCACGATCACCGGCGCCTGCAGGTCGGTGGGGAAGCCGGGGTAGGGCAGGGTGGCTATGTCAGTGCCGCTGTAATCGCCGTCGCCGGAGCAGGAAACGCCGTTATCGAACTCCTTGACCTGGACGCCCACGGCCCTGAGCTTGCTGATGAAGAGCTCCAGGTAGCGCGGGCTGATGCCCTCCACCTCGATCTCGCCGTTGGTGACCGCGGCCGCCAGCATGTAGGTGCCGGCCTCGATGCGGTCGGGGATGACGGTATGGGTGGCCCCCTCCAGTTCCTCCACCCCGTCGATGACGATGGTGCTGGTGCCGGCGCCGCTGATGCTGGCGCCCATGGAAGTGAGGAACTTGGCGAGGTCGATTATCTCCGGCTCGCGCGCGGCGCTCTCGATGACCGTCCGCCCCCTGGCGGTGACCGCCGCCATCATCAGGTTCTCGGTGGCGCCGACGCTGGGATAGTCGAGGCTGATGGCGTCGCCGGTCAGCCGGTTGGCGGCCACGTTGATGAAGCCGTGGCCGACATTGATCCTGGCCCCCAGCTTCTCCAGGCCGTTCAGGTGGAAGTTTATGTGGCGCGGCCCGATGTTGCAGCCGCCGGGCATGGCGACCCGCGCCCGCTTCAGCCGCGCCAGCAGCGGCCCCATCACCAGAATGGAGGCGCGCATGCGGCGCACCAGCTCGTAGGGGGCGGTGTCCTGCAGCTCGCCGGAGGGGTCGATCTCCACCCGGTCGGAATCGATGGAGACCTCGGCGCCCAGCTCCCTGAGCACGTCGGCCATGGTGAAGACGTCCTGGATGAGGGGCACGTTGTGGAGGATGCTCTTGCGGGGCGACAGCAGCGACGCCGCCATCAGTTTGAGGGCGGAGTTCTTCGCCCCGGAGATCCTGACCTTCCCCGCCAGGGGAACGCCGCCGGTTATCAGGTATTTGGCCATATCGAGCAGAACTGCCTAGTGTACTGGTACAGACTTATACAACACCAGACAGTATCTACCTTTTCAGGCCTTTCCCGCAACCCTGAGGCGGTTTTTCGCCCGGTTGCGCGACTGTTGCGCGCGGTAGCAGTCGACGCCGGCCTCGTGGCACTGGTCCAGCCACTTCTCGGCCCGTTTGATGGCCTCCTCCGCCCGGTCGATGTCGATGTCCTCCGCCTTCTCGGCGGTATCCACCAGCAGCATCAGGCGGTCGTACTGCATCTTGGCGTAGCCGTTGCCCACGGCGAGATGCTTCATCTTGCCGTCCATGGTCTTGACCCGCACCTCGCCCACGATGGTGTTCGTGACGATGGGCGCGTGACGCGGCAGCACGCCGATCTCGCCGACTTCGCCGGGGATGACGACCATCTGGGCGTGCTCGTCCAGGACGAGCCCCTCGGGCGTCACCACCTCGCACTTGACGTTTTTTATGCCTTCTGATGCTTCCATGTTCTTTCCTTGCCAGCCGGGGCCTTAAGCGGCCTCGGTCTCTGCTTCGGCCTCGGCTTCGGCCTCGGCGGCGGCGCCGCCCATGGCCTTGGCCTTCTTGATCACGTCGTCGATGCCGCCGACCATGTAGAACGCCTGCTCCGGCAGGGAGTCATGCTTGCCCTCGATGATCTCCTTGAAGCCGCGGATGTTCTCCGCCAGCGGCACGTAGGCGCCGGGGTTGCCGGTGAACGTCTCGGCCACGTGGAAGGGCTGCGAGAGGAAGCGCTGCAGCTTGCGGGCCCGGTTGACGGTGAGCTTGTCCTCGTCGGAAAGCTCGTCCATGCCGAGGATGGCGATGATGTCCTGCAGTTCCTTGTAGCGCTGCAGGGTCTCCTGGACCTTGGTGGCCACGTCGTAATGCTCCTGGCCGATAGCGTCGGCGGAGAGCACGCGGGAGGTGGAATCCAGCGGGTCGACAGCCGGGTAGATGCCGATCTCCACCAGGTCGCGCGAGAGGACGGTGGTAGCGTCCAGGTGAGCGAAGGTGTTGGCCGGCGCCGGGTCGGTGAGGTCGTCAGCGGGGACGTACACCGCCTGGACCGAGGTGATGGAGCCGCTGCGGGTGGAGGTGATCCGCTCCTGCAGCTCGCCCATCTCCGAGGCCAGCGTCGGCTGGTAGCCCACGGCGGAGGGCATGCGCCCGAGGAGCGCCGACACTTCCGAACCCGCCTGGGAGAAACGGAAGATGTTGTCTAGGAAGTAGAGCACGTCCTGGCCCATCTTGTCGCGGAAGTACTCCGCCATGGTCAGGGCGGTCAGACCCACCCTGAGGCGCGCTCCCGGCGGCTCGTTCATCTGCCCGTAGACGAGGCAGGTCTTGTTGAGGACGCCGGACTCCTCCATCTCCAGGTAGAGGTCGTTGCCTTCGCGGGTGCGCTCGCCCACGCCGGAGACCACCGAGACGCCGCCGTGCTGCTTGGCGATGTTGTGGATCAGCTCCATGATGAGGACCGTCTTGCCCACGCCGGCGCCGCCGAAGAGGCCGGTCTTGCCGCCCTTGACGTAGGGAGCCAGCAGGTCGATGACCTTGATGCCGGTCTCGAAGACCGTGTCGGTGGGCTCCAGCTCCTCGAAGGCCGGCGCCTCGCGGTGGATCGGCCAGTACTCGTCGGCCTTGACCTCGCCGATGTCATCGATGGACTCGCCGATGACATTGAACAGGCGGCCCAGGGTGGCGTCGCCCACCGGCACCTTGATGGCGTCGCCGGTGTCGCCGGCGGTGAGGCCGCGGGCGATGCCGTCGGTGGAGTCGAGCGCCACGGCGCGGACCTTGTTGTCGCCCAGGTGCTGCTGCACCTCGGCCACCAGCCGGCGGTTGGTGCCGTCCTCCTGGGGGACCTGGATCTCCAGCGCGTTGTAGATGGCCGGGAGCTCCCCCTCGAACTTGACGTCGAGGACCGGTCCGATAACCTCAACAATCTTTCCTGTGTTCATTTCAAACTCTCCCAATCGGTTGACTGACTCTGTGCTCTGTATCAAACCTGCGAGGCCTGCCCGGCAGGCCCCTTGAAAACCCGGACAAGTACCGTTAGTACAGCTACGTCCCCCCTTAAAGCAGGGCTTCCGCGCCTGCCACCACTTCCAGGATCTCCTGGGTGATGGACGCCTGGCGGGCCTTGTTCATCGCCAGGGTAAGCTTCTCTATCATCTCCTCCGCGTTCTCCGAGGCGGCGCGCATGGCGGTCATGCGGGCGCCGTGCTCGCTGGCGGTGGACTCCAGCAGGGCGCGGTAGATGGTGTTGTCCACGTAGCTGGGCAGGAGCCGCCGCATGATGGCGTTGGCGTTCGGTTCATAGAGGAAATCGCCCTGGGGCCCCTTCTCCTCGGGCCGCCGCTCGTCCTCGGTGTAGACCAGCTCCACGCCCAGGGGCAGGATGACCTCCTCGGTGACGATCTGCTCCATGGGCGATTTGAAGTGGTTGTAGACCAGGTGCACCTCGTCCAGCTGGTAGTTCTCGTACATGTAGACGATGCTGCGGGCGATGGCCTCGGCATCGGAGAACAGCGGCCGGTCGGTGATGCCCTGGACCGCCTCGGTAAGGTCGTAGCCGCGGAAGCGCATGGTGCCCACGCCCTTCTTGCCCACGACGATCCAGACGACCTCCTTGCCCTCCGCCTTCACCTGGTCATGGAGGGCCAGGGCGTGGCGCAGGATGTTGGAGTTGAAGGCGCCGGCCAGGCCGCGGTCGCCGGTGACCATGACGATGCCGACGCGCTTGATCTCCTCGTGCACCTCCAGCAGGGCGAACTCGCCGCCGCATTCGGTGCAGCGTGCCACCTCGTGCATCAGCTCCATCATGCGGTCGGCGTAGGGCCTCAGCGCCTCGATGCGGGCCTGGGCACGCCTCAGGCGCGCGCCAGCCACCATCTCCATGGCCTTGGTGGTCTTGCGCGTGTTGCGGATGGAATTGATCCGCCGTGATATGTCTTTGGTCTTGGCCATATCTCCCTATCGTCGCCCGACGCCGGCCCCTAGGACTCCGCTGCCGCGGGCAGCCCCAGGTCCTCGTGGTCGGGCTGGAAGCCCTTGACGAAGGACTCGAGGGCGGCGCGCAGTTTGGCGTCGGTCTCGTCGGACAGTTCCTTGGTCTCGCGGATATCGTTGAGGATGTCGGCATGCTCGCTGCGGAAGGTATCGATGAGGTCCTCGTTGAAAGCTTTCACGCGCTCGACGTCGATGCTGTCCAGGAAGCCCTGGGTGGCGGCGAAGATCACCACGATCTGCTCCTCCACCGGCATCGGGACGTACTGCCCCTGGTTGAGCATCTCCACCAGGCGCTCGCCCCGGGCCAGCTGGGCCTGGGTGGCGGCGTCGAGCTCGGAGCCGAACTGGGCGAACGCCTTGAGGGCGTTGTACTGCGCCAGGTCGAGCCGGAGCATGCCGGCGATCTTCTTCATCGCCTTGATCTGGGCGTTGCCGCCCACGCGGCTCACCGAGATGCCCACGTTGACGGCCGGGCGGATACCGGAGTAGAAGAGGTCCGGCTCCAGGAAGATCTGGCCGTCGGTGATGGAGATGACGTTGGTGGGGATGTAACCCGACACGTCACCGGCCTGGGTCTCGATGATGGGCAGCGCCGTCAGGGAGCCGCCGCCGTGGTCCTCATGCATCTTGACCGCGCGCTCCAGCAGCCGCGAGTGCAGGTAGAAGACGTCGCCCGGGTAGGCCTCGCGTCCCGGCGGACGCCTGAGGAGCAGCGACATCTGCCGGTAGGCGTCGGCGTGCTTGGTCAGGTCGTCGTAGACGCAGAGGGCGTGCCCGCCCTTGTAGCAGAAATACTCGCCCATGGCGGCGCCGACGAAGGGCGCCAGGTACTTCAACGGTGCGCGCTCGGAGGCAGCCGCCACAACCACGATGGTGTAATCCATGGCGCCCGCTTCTTCCAGCTTCTGGACCACGTTGGCCACGTTGGAAGCCTTCTGGCCGATGGCGACGTAGATGCAGACCACGTCCTGGCCCTTCTGGTTGATGATGGCGTCGATGGCGATGGCCGTCTTGCCGGTGCGGCGGTCGCCGATAATCAGCTCGCGCTGGCCCCGGCCGATGGGGATCATCGAGTCGATGGACTTGAGACCCGTCTGGAGCGGCTCATGCACCGGGCGGCGCTGGAGCACGCCCGGGGCCTTGAACTCCACCGGACGGTACTCGCTGGTCTCGATGGGGCCCTTGTCGTCGATGGGGCGGCCGATGGCGTTGACCACGCGGCCGATGAGCGCCTCGCCCACGGGCACGCTCATGATCTTGCCGCTGCGCTTGACGAGGTCGCCCTCGGAAATCAGTGTGTCTTCACCCAGGAGCACGGTGCCGACGTTGTCCTCTTCGAGGTTCAGCGCCAGCCCGACGACGTCGTGGGGAAGCTCAAGCATCTCGGAGGCCATGCAGTTCTCCAGGCCGTGGATGCGGGCGATGCCGTCACCGACCTCGAGGACCCGGCCTACCTCCTCGACCTCTACCTGGGCCTCATAATTCTCGATCTGGTTCTTGAGAACCGCGGTTATTTCTTCAGGACGCAGTTTCAAAGCTGTTATCACTCCCTAGGTTGGCCTGGACGAGCCTGCTCCTGAGCTGTTCCAGCCTCGACTTCAGGCTGCCGTCCACTATGATGTCTCCGAACCGAAGCACGAGCCCCCCGATGATGCCCTCATCGATGGTCTCCGTGATCTCCACCTTCTTGCTGGTGGCCCCCTCGATCCGCTTACGAATCTTTGCCCTGGCTTCTTCCGGCAGCTCGAAGGCGGAGGTGACCTCCACCTCGATCAACCCCTGCTCCTTCTTGACCAGCTTCTGGAAGCGGTCGTTGAAGTCGATGAGCAGCGTGGCGTGGCCCTTGTCGATGAGCAGCTTGACGCCGTTGACGAAGAGCCTGTCGCCTCCCGCCGCCAGGTCGGACACGATCCGCTTCTTCACGTCCGCGCCGACGCGGGGGTTGTAGAGCACCGCTGTGAGATCCTTCGCTTCACGCATGGCGGACGCGAACGAATCAAGGTCGGCTCCGGTAGAGTCGAGGGTGCCGGCCTCGCGGGCCGCCTCGAACAGCGCCTGGGCATATACATTCGTGACCTGTTGCTCGCCCAAGCCTAACTACCTCCGGCTCCCAATTCGTTCAGATCCACTTCTGACAGGGCCTCGTCCACCAGCCGCAGATGGTCTTCCCCGGTGATGGACTTGGCCGTGACCTTGCCTGCCGCGAGTATCGCCAGGTCGGCTACCTGGTCCTTGATCTCCTGGACCGCCTTCCTGGTCTCACGCTGGATCTGGTCGCGGGCGTCGTCGATCTCCTTCTGGGCCTGCTGCCTGGCATCGGTGACGATCTCAGCCTTGGTGTTCTCGCCGACCTTGTGGGCCCGTTCGATGATCTCCTCCGCCTCCTGCTTCGCGTTAGCGATGCTCTCCCGGTAATCAGCCAGCAGCTTCTCCGCGTCCTTGCGGGTCCGCTCGGCGGACTCGATGGACTCCAGGATGGAGTCTCGACGCGCGTCGATCATGTTCTGTATTGGCCCGAACGCGAACTTCTTCAGCAGGAAGAACAGCACGAGGAAGGTCAGGATGGACCAAATGATGATTCCTGGATCTGGCTTGATAAGAAACATCTTGTGTTAGAAAGCACCTCCCAATAAGGCCTGCCAGCGGCCGCCTGCGCGGTCTGGACCGGCTCCCGGCCGGCTGACATGGACGCCCTCGGCGCCCGGCCTTATCCTAAGCGACGAAAATAAGCAGAATCGCGATTACCAGAGCATAAAGCGCCACAGCCTCGGTAACGCCGATACCGATGAACATGGTGGTACGGATGTCACCGGAAGCTTCCGGCTGCCGGGCGATGCCCTCGACGCTCTTGCCGACCAGGTAACCGATGCCGATCCCCGGTCCGAGCGCGCCGATACCCATGGCGATGCCGGCGGCTAACAGAGCCATTGCTTTGTTATCCATGAACTAACCTCCCTTCAAAACCGGTCTGGACCCGGATGCTGGATGTTGGAGACGGGAATGTTCCAGAATCCAGCATCCAGCACCCGCTGTCAGTCTTGACTAGTGTTCCTGGTGGATCGCTCCACCGATGTACACCCCCGACAGGATCGCGAAGATGTACGCCTGAATCAGTGCGACAAAAATCTCAAAGGCGCTGATCGCCAGCACGCCGCCCTCGATGAGCGCCGCCAGGAAAAGCGTCGCCGTGGAGAGCATGAAGATCAGCGAATAGAAGACGAGGATCATGATGTGGCCCGCCAGCAGGTTGGCGAAGAGACGCACGGAGAGTGACAGCAGCCGGAAGACCTCGCTGACGGCATGGATGAGGAACAGCACCGGCTTGAGCACCCCCGGCGCCGTGCCCGGCGTCCAGTTCTTGAAGTAGCCCAGGGCGCCGTTGTGCTTCATGCCCATGAAGTGTGTCAGCAGGAAGGTCAGGATGGCGAGCCCCAGGGTGACGCCGATGTTGGAGGTGGCCGCGTAAGCGGTGAACTCCGGCAGGAAGCCGTACTCGTGGCTCATCTTGAAGGGCAGCGGCACCAGGCCGAGCAGGTTGTTGACCAGGATGAAGAGGAACAGGGTCAGGAGGTACGGGAACCAGGCCTTGACCGCCTCCCGGGGCATGACCGCCGCCACCAGGTTGTCGCGGATGTATTCGTAGAGGCCCTCGAAGGCCACCTGCTTGCGGGAGGGCAGGATCTTGACGATCCTGGCGATTCCCCAGCAGATGAGGAAGACGATGATGGCGGAGATCCAGAGGTAGACGACCACCCGGCTGATGTTCAGGTGGAAGATGCCCAGGTCGATGCTCAGCTCATGGCCGCCGACCTTGATCGGCTCGATGGCGTGCTCGAACTCGTCAGTGGGCGAGAACGTGGCGGCTTCTCCGTTGTGAGCAGCTTCGCTCACGCGCCACCTCCGTTGACAGTCTGCTGCACCATGTTATTGCGCCCCCTCAAACCGATTGCGATTTCGATGCCGAAAAATATCGTATACACGGTCAGAAAGCAAACCGCCGTCACCAGGAAGTGCTGCGGCAGAGCCAGAGCCACCGCCAGCAGCCCCGCTCCCAGGAGCCCGAAGCGCACCACGAAGCTGACCACGGCGATGCCCGCGGCGGCGCTCGCCTTGACCCGCGACATGGCCGCGAGGAAGATCAGGGAGAAGGCGAAGTTAACCAGGAAGAGCGCCGAGGCCAGCAGCCAGGGCACGAGGAAGGGACGGTACAAGACGCCCGCGGCCAGCCCGAGCACGAATATCGCCGCCATCAGAACTGTCAGCCTTCCTGTGATCAATCCCAGCCTTTCGCTCCCGTCGCGTGAACATCAGCGTGTCACACATTCTTGTAGACCCCGTAGAGTCCCGCCGCAAATCCGGCAAAGACGCCGGCGATGAGGAAGAGCGGTGAAGTATGGAGAAGATAATCAAGCCCCAAACCGCATAACGTGCCAAGCAAGACCCCTCCGACGAGGTAGAACGTCACCCATTCCCAGCCGGAAGAGCTGGCCCCCCACCTGCGATCCCTGTTCGCCTTTTTCTGAGGCAACTCAAAAACCGCGTCAGTATATCACGACAGATAAAAAATCATCAAGTGCCCCTAGGGGTATTTTATCTTACCGTAAACGGTCGCTTCCGCTAGCGCAAATCTTCGATGTTTCCCATAAGCAAAACAGATAAGCACCTATGGTGGCGGCCGCTGCCGCTAATATCGCCGCGCCGGTTGCCGGGCCCCTACCGCGTGTCGATGCCGCGGCGGCTGCGCACCTGCAGGATGTCCAGCAGGTAGACCAGGTAGAGGCTGACGCCGGTCACCAGGCCGGCGAATATCACCGTGACGAACCCGGGCGCGAAGCGCATCGAGAGGGCCAGCGAGCTCATCAGGGTGCACCAGGCATAGAGCACCAGCACGGCCTTCCTCTGGGAATAGCCGATGTTGAAAAGGCGGTGGTGCAGGTGGCCCCGGTCCGGCTGGAAGATGTTCTGGCGGTTCTTGATCCGCCGGAGGATGGTGAGCGAGAGGTCGAACATGGGCACGCCCATGATCAGGAGCGGGATCACCAGGGTGACGGCGGCCACGCTCTTGAGGACGCCGTGTACGGTGATGGTCGCCAGGACGAAACCCAGCAGCATCGAGCCCGAGTCGCCCATGAAGATAGACGCCGGGAAGAAGTTGTGCCTGAGGAAGCCCAGGGTCGTACCGGCCAGGATGGCGGCCAGGATGGCGGCGCCGGGGCGCCCCAGCGAGAGGGCGATGACGGCGAAGGTGACGGCGGCAATGGTGCAGACGCCCGCAGCCAGCCCGTCCATGCCGTCGATGAAGTTGAAGATGTTGACCAGGGTGACCACCCATATCACCGTCAGCGGCACCGCGTAGACCAGGTCGAGCTCGATAACGCCGAAGTACGGCAGGGAGAAGTAGTCGATGCGCACGCCGTAGCTGACGAGGATGGCGGCGGCGATGAACTGCCCGGTGAACTTGACGATGGGACTGGTGCCGCGCAGGTCGTCCACGGCGCCGAACAAGGTGATGACCGAGGCGCCGATGAGCACTCCCTTCATCTGCTGGCTCAGCTCCAGGAACATGAGCGCCGGGATGATAAAGCCGAAGAAGATGGCGATGCCGCCCAGCCGGGGGATCGGGTCGTCGTGGATCTTGCGCGGGTCGGGCTCGTCCATGGCCCCCACCAGCCGGGCGATGGAGCCCACCGTGGGGGTGATGACGAAGACGATGCCCGCAGCCAGCAGGAAGGCGATGATGGCGCGGCTGGTTCCGTCCAGCGGCACTATGGCGAAATCATCCATCTACCCTCCCATCCGGTGCAGCCTGATGCCGGCCTCGGCGAAGAAGCCCTGGGCCATCTCGTCGGGATAACCCTGGTCGAAATACACTTCCACGATACCCGCGTTGATAATCATCTTGGCGCAGAGGATGCAGGGCTGGTGGGTGCAGTAGAGGGTCGAGCCCTCGACGTTGACCCCATGCAGCGCTGCCTGGGCGATGGCGTTCTGCTCGGCGTGGAGCGCCCGGCAGAGCTCGTGGCGCTCCCCCGAGGGGATGCCCAGCTCGTCGCGCAGGCAGCCGATGTCGATGCAGTGGCTGATGCCGCGCGGCGCCCCGTTGTAGCCGGTGGAAAGGATGCGCCTGTCCTTGACCAGCACCGCTCCCACCTGGCGGCGCATGCAGGTGGACCTGGTGGCAACCTGCTGGGCGATCTGGAAGAAGTACTCTTCCCATGAGGGCCGCGGGGTGGAGTCTGGCGCCGGTACCGGGGAGAGAATCTTCTTTGGTTTCTTCGCTTGATCCATGGGCACCGGTCCTTGTTGGACTGACTGTCCTAGGTTATCGGGACAGGGGCGCTTTTGCAAACGTCTGCCGCCCGTCCGTCATTGTTCCTGTTTCGGCGCGGGGGCCGGCAATCCCTGTATCAGCAGCGAAAACCCTGCCCGCCCGGTTGTGGTCCCGCTGGATTTGCCTGGAGCTATCCCGGCGCGCCCAATGCCGGACCGGGCGCTTGGCACGGACATATGCACTGTCATCCTGAGGAGCGAGCGTGAGCGAGCGACGAAGGATTCGGGTTTTCACCCCTCACGCTGCGCCCGGGGGCATTGCCGGCAACAGAGAGGCGCCCCGGAGGGGCGCCTCGTGAATCGCATATCACTTCCTGCCGGAGGGCGTCAGTCCAGCACCGTCCCCAGCACTTCGTTGAAGTAGCCGTTGTAGAGGACGCGCTGGGAGGCCATCACCGGCCCGCCGGTGGAGGTCACCTCCACCGGACCCGCCCGCTGGCCGGGGAAGGTCGGCGTCGCCCGCTGGCCGGGGCCCAGCGTACCGCTGCCGCCGGGATACACGACCCCGTCGATCTTGATCTCATAGGTGACCGTGGCCGAAGCGCTCGGGTTGGCCACCAGCACCCAGTTCTTCATGCCGGGGCTCAGCTGGTCGTACCAGGTCCAGTGGTAACTGGACGCCAGGGCGCTGTAGGGGTAGCCCGGCGTCTCGGCGAAGGACGGCCCCCAGATGATGCGCTGGCTGGCGATGGAGTTCAGCGGCACGGAGTGGCCGGCGTCCGACCAGGTAGTCACCTCCACCGGGCCGCCCACGATGCCGAAACGCGGGGTTATCTTCTGCCCGGCGGCGATCGGCGTACCGTTGTCGTGCGCCACGGTATTGCCGGCGATCTTTATCTCATAGTACATCGGCGACCCGCTGGGGTTGGCGATGAGGATCCAGTTGGCGCCGCCCTGGTCGTCGTACCAGGTCCAGAGGTAGTGGCTGGAGAGCTCTTCGGCCGGCGTGCCCACCTGCTCGTTGAAGGCGCCGCCGTAGTTGGAGAGCACCCGCTGGGAGGCGAAGACGTCGGCCTTGTTGCTGCCGTTGTAGTTGTCGTTCCAGGCCAGCACCTCCACCGGGCCGCCGATGACCCCCGCCAGGGTGGGGGTGACGTTCTTGCCCGCGGCGATGGTGCCCTGGTTCTTGACCACGCCCCCCACTTTGATCTGGTAATAGACGGTGAAGGGGTTGGGGTTGGCCACCAGGACCCAGTTCGTATAGCCGGCGCTCGCCTGGTCATACCAGGGCCAGTAATAGTGGTTGGAGAGCCGGTCCACGTCCATGCCCAGGACCTCCTCCAGGGAGCTGCCGCCCTTGGGCCAGACGACCCGCTGGCTGACGATGGCCTTGCCGGCGGTCAGGGACGAGGTGTTCACCGGGCCGCCGATGACGCCGGAGTACTTGGGCGTGAGCGATGTTCCCGGGGATACCTGGCCGTTGCCCGTCAGGCTGCGCCTGGCTCCGGCGATATAGAGGTCGAACCAGAGGTCGCCGCCGCCGGATACCGGGTTGGCCATCAGCACCCAGTTGTTGGCGTTCAAGTCGTCGTACCAGGTGTAATAGTAGGACCGGAGCGACTTCATCACCGAGCCGTTGCCGCCGGCCACGAAGGCCCGCCGCTGGCCCGCGGTGGAGACGTCGAAGAAGCTGACGTTGGTGCCCAGGTTCTCGGCGCCCCAGTTGGCGCCGCCGTCGGTGGTGTGGATGACGCGGCCGTCCTCGCCCACGGCAAAGCAGTAATCAGCGTTCAGGCAGGAGATGCCCGCCAGCAGCTTGCCGGTGCCCGAACTCTGGGCCGTCCAGGTCCACCACTCGCCGTTGACAGTCTTGCGCACGGCGCCGCCGCTGCCCACCAGGTAGCCGGTGTTCGCGTCGACCATCTCGACGTCCACGAAGAAGCTGGTGGCGGCGACGTCCGCCGACATCGACCAGGTGCTGCCGTTATAGACGGCGTAGACCGCCTTGCCTGTGCTGGTGTTGTTGCCCACCGCCCAGGCCATGCTGGAGCCGTTGACGGTATCGACGCCGTTGAGTTCGTAATTGGCGGCGATGCCGCCGGAGTTCGAGACCCAGCTGGAGCCGTTGGTAGTCTGGAGGGCGACGCCGCCGGAGCCGACGATCCAGCCGGTGGTGGCGCTGTTCAGGCTCACGTCGTTGAGCGCCACCGTGCCCTCGGTGCCGCCCATCTGCGACCAGGTGGAGCCGTTGTACTTGTAGGCCTCGCCCGTGCCACTGTAGGGGCAGCCCGCGCCGCGGCAGCCCACGGCGACGCCGGTGCTGGCGTCCCAGAAGTCGATGTCATAGATCTGGAAGTCAGAAGGCAGGCCGGAGCTGTCGCTGGCCCAGCCCTCGCCGCCAT
This sequence comes from Gaiellales bacterium, assembly GCA_003599855.1. Taxonomy (GTDB): domain Bacteria; phylum Actinomycetota; class Thermoleophilia; order BMS3ABIN01; family BMS3ABIN01; genus SURF-19. Next base: position 20,376 of record QZKG01000020.1, read on the forward strand.
CGGTGGTCTTGAAGACACGCCCGCCGGCCCCGGCCACCCAGCCGGTGTCGGCGTCGATGAAGACGGTGGCTGTCAGGTTATAGGCCTCGCCGCCGGCCTTGAGGGTCCAGGAGCCGCCCACGTCCGTCGACTGGCTGACGAGCCCCGCGGCGCCGCCGGCGTAAGCCACTGTCTCCGAGGTATAGACCACGTCGTTTATGGTGCTGTTGCCGCCCGAGGCGCGGGGGTTGGCGTTGAAACCGATGGCGAACTCGTCGGCCGTCCTGTTCCAGATGGTGCCCACATCATAATAGAAAATGCTGCCGTTGCTGCCGGCGGCGACAGCCGTGTTCCCGTTGCCGGAGACGGCCACGTCCACGAGGGGTGTGGCGATCGGCGCGGTGCCGGTGTTGTTGGCGGTCCAGTTGACACCGCCGTTGGTGGTCCTCAAGACCCGCCCGGCGCTGCCGGTGGAGCCCACCACGACGCCCTCGTTGGCGTTCTTGAAATAAAGGCCCTTGAGGTCGCTGGTGACGTTGGAGGTCTGCTGGGTCCAGTTGACGCCGCCGTTGGTGGTCTTGTAGATGACCCCCGTCTGGCCCACGGCGTAGCCGGTGTTGGCGTCCACCATCTGCACCCGCAGGAGGTAATGGCCGGAGTTGACCTGCCCCGGGCTGGTGCCGCTGGCCACCTGGGTCCAGGTGGAGCCACCGTTGAAGGTGTAATAGACCTTGCCGTTGCCCACGGCGACGCCCTGGCTGGCATTCACGAAATCCACGTCCTCGAGCACAGCCGTGTTGTAGCCGCTGGGAAGCGTCTGGGCGGTCCAGGTCGTGCCGCCGTCGGTGGTCTTGATGACGAAGGAGGTGTAGTCGCCCAGATTGCCCACCGCCCAGCCGGTGCTGCTGCTGACGAAATCAACCCCCAGGATGTTATATGTGGTGCCGGAGTTCTGCGCCGCCCAGGTGTTGCCGCCGTCGGTGGTCTTCATGATGACGCCGCCCTGACCAACCGCCCAGCCGTTGTTGTCGTCGATGAAACTGAGGTCGTTGATGGTGGTGCCCTGGACGTCAGGGTGGACCCACTGCCAGGGCCCTGCCCCGGTGTTCAGCCCCGCGGCCGCGGCCGCTGGGGCGGACGCGATGGCCAGCGCAAGCGAAGCTAATAGGACGAGCAAGGTTTTTCGGGTCATCTCTGCTCCTGGTGGAAGGTTTTCAACGGTACGCGAGAATCTTTTCATACGCTCAATAGCGGGAATTATATCTTCCAGTTAATCTATCGGAACCTGCGTGAATCGATTCACCGGCCTGGCCCTGATCACCCGCGCGACAAGCCGCGGCTACCGGCTGTTGTCACTCTTCCAAAGTAGCCTTTCCCGACGTTACAAGTCAAGTTAGCAGAGGTTAGACAATGTTGGGAATTGTTAAACAAGGTGGGTGTGTGAGCGCGGCGGCGCCTTGGGCGCCGCCGCGCTCGACTCATGCCCCGTCGGGGCAGAACCCTAAAAGTCCACCCTTCACCCTGCCAGAGAGCCCGTGCGGGGCGCCGACCTGGCGGTGGCGCGCCCGCGAGGCAATCGTTGCGGCGG
>QZKG01000065.1 GCA_003599855.1 Gaiellales bacterium
CTCAGGCAAGAACAAAGGCAAGCCTTCGCTGCGGGATGCCCCCGGGCGCCTGGCACCGCGCAGCCGGGTGCGAATCCATACTGGTTTGCCTGAAGTCATCCCTGGCGTGAGTCAGATTTCCACAGAGACTGGGGGGGCGGCCTTCAGGCCGCCCCCCGCATCAGCGCCGTGCCTGCTGATATCGTGTCAGCGGACGCGCTTCTTCATATGCCTGCTGGCGATGTACGCGGTCAGCGCCGCCAGGAGGCCGATGCCACCCACGATTGCGAGTTGGGTGCCTGTGTTAGGCAGCTTCTTGCCGCTGTCTGTCGTCGTGGGCGGTTTCTGCTGGTCTTCGTCGTCAGCCGGGGGTGTCTGCTCATCGTCGGCAGGGGGAGTCTCCTCATCCTCGACGACACCTTCGTCGCCGCCGTCATCGGGGAGGTCCTGGTCGCAGCCGACACACTCCTCGTCGCCGCCGTCCACGATGGGCTCCTCTTCCTGGTCGAACTCATCACAATCCACGCAGCCGTCCTCGCCGCCTTCCGGAGGCACGATAGCGTCTTCCTCGATAAGCTGGAGGTCATGAAGGTCGTTCACCTGCATCATGTCCATCACTTCGCTGCCGGGAAAGGGTTTCTCATAGATCGACACGGCCAGGGCGCTGCCTGTCATCAGGGTCATGAAGCCGGCCGCAAGTAGCATCACCGCTATTGTCCTTATGATTGTCTTCATTTTTCTCACCTTTCTTCAGTATTCTTTGGTCTTTCCTGAGGATGTCCGGATGTTGTTCGTTCCTGCGGGCTTTCCATTCGTCAAATGGGATCCCAGGCGCCAGGGACTGGTCGATGGGAAGTGTAAGCGCCTGGCGGGTACTCGTGCTTTCCCCGTGAAGCTCTGGAACAGTCTGTCATTTCCGGATTCCTCACTCTTCCTGTCTGCACCCATATGACGGGGGCGCGCCTGAAAACTTACGCGCATGAAACTTTTTTTCGCCGGGCGTCCCGGCTGCGACGGCCGGCTGGCCTTACCATGTTGCCGGGACCCCTGCAGGGAAGCCGATCGCTGGATGCTCGTTGGCGCCGAGGGAAGGCAGTAGGGTGGGGGTCTTCGGCGCCTTGCGGTTTCAGCTCTTCCAGCCGCCGGGTTTGATTTATCGCCAGGACCGTTATAAGATGACATTCGACGTTGCCAAGACAGGCAACACGGCGCGCACCTGTGGAAGCGGATAGCACGAAAGCGGAGGGTTGTCGTGGAGATGCCGGAGATATCGCGGCGGCAGCTGCTGTTATGGGCTGCCGTCGGTATCGTGATCGCCATCATAGGCGGCAGATACCTGTGGTCTGAATGGTCCGGGAGTGAGCCCGCCGCCGAGGCTGTTTCCGCCGTGACGGTAGGGCTGAAGCAGGAAGAGAACCCCACGATCAAGGTGCACGTAGTGGGCGCCGTCGCGCTACCAGGCCTTTATGACCTGGCGGCAGGGGCGCGGGCGGCAGAGGCGATCGAGGCTGCCGGCGGTCCCCTGCCCGTAGCTGACCTGTCGCGCGTCAACCTGGCCGCCAAGGTCGCTGACGGGCAGCAGCTGGTGGTCCCCACGGCCGGTCAGGTTGCGGCGGGCGCGGGCGCAAACACAGGCGGGGGCGCGTCCGGCGGCGGCATGGCTGCCGGACCGATCAACCTCAACTCCGCAAGCATCGACGAGCTCACCACTCTGGACGGCATCGGGCCCAAGACCGCACAGAAGATCATCGATTACCGTGAGCAACATGGCGGGTTCAGCCATGTCGAAGAACTCATGGAAGTACCCGGTATCGGGCCGGCGAAGTTCGACAGCATCAAGGACCAGGTCGTGGTGTGACCTGCGAGAGAAGCAGGATGGAGGATAGCCGGGAGTGGACGCGTCCTGTCCCGCCCGTATTGCCGTGGCGCGGCATGACCCTTCAGGCCTTACTGGTCTGTGGTTATCTGACAGGGGTTGGCAGCAGCCTGGCGGTGGGCGCGTTTGGCGGGCTGCGCGTCCCGGCTGCGGCGCTCGCCGGTGCGCTTGCCTGTCTGCTTGCCTGTCTCTTGCCTGCGCTGGCATGCCACGGCGGCAGTGGGCGCCGGCTGCTGCTGGCAGTGTGCGGGTTCGTCCTGCTGGGCCTGGCCCTGGGGTCGGTGCGCCTGCACATGATAGGCGGCAGCGAGCTCAGCGGCTACGCTGGCAGACAGGTCACCCTGGTGGTGACTGTAACCAGGGCTCCCAAAGCAGCGCCGGGGAAGATCAGCTTCATCGCCAGGACCGAGGGGGGCGAGTTCAGGGGGAACGACCTGGCGCTGAGTGAGAATATCATGGTGGAGTTTTACTGCCGTGGTGATTGTGGCGGCAGTGGGACCCCGGTTCTGCCCTCCGAGGGGAAGCGCTACCGGGTGACGGGGGTGCTGAGCCTGCCCAGGGCAGGCCAGGGAGGGGACTTCGATTACGGGCAGTATCTCGCCCGGCGCGGCGTGCACGCGGTGATCACCGTCCAGCCGGGTGGCTATGAACTCCTGGAGCCGCGCCGCGGGTTAGCGGGCGCGGTGGATGCCCTCCGGCGGCACGCGGTAAAGATCCTGGGAGCAGGTGCGCGGGGGGCCGCCGGCGGACTGCTCAAGGGGATGGTCCTGGGCGATACATCCGCCGTCCCTGCTAACGTGGTCGAGGACCTGCGCGATTCCGGCCTCTTGCACCTGCTGGCGGTGTCAGGGCAGAACGTGGTGCTGCTGGGCTTTGTGGTCATGCTCCTCTGCCGTGCCGCTGCGCTGTCCCGGAGGGTGGCTGCCGCTGTGTCGATGGTCGTTATCTGTGCCTATGTGCCACTGACAGGGGCGGACCCATCCATCGCGCGGGCAGGTTTCGTCGGCGTGGCGGGCCTTCTTGCCACGCTCTCCGGGCGGCAGGCTTCGCGTTATTATCTGCTCGCGGTCTCCGCCGCCGTCCTCATGACCCTGAATCCCAACAACTTGATGGAGCCGGGCTTCCAGCTGTCCTACGCGGCGGTGCTGGCCATCTTCCTGGTCGCGCCTGCCTTCAAGAGACTGCTGGGATTATTGCCTTCGCTGCTGGCTGAGGCTGTGGCGGTCTCAGCTGCGGCCGGGCTGGCTACGGCGCCCATCACCCTGGCACATTTCCAGCAGGTATCGCTGATCACCGTGGTCGCCAACGTGGCCGCGGCGCCGGTGGCGGGGCCGGTGATGCTACTGGGGACGCTGTCGGTCCTGGCGGCACCTGTCAGCATCACCCTCAGCAGCCTGCTCAACCTCATCGCCTCTTTCTGCACGGGCTACCTGATCCAGGTGGCACGGTACTCCGCGGCCGTGCCTGGGGCGGTGTATGTGGGCGCTTCACCAGGCGCGCTGGCAATCTCACTCTACTACGGTATGCTTGTGGTCGTGTCTGTGCTGACGGGAAAAACACGCACTCCGGGCGCGTCGGCGTGGCGGCGCCCCTTGAGGATATGGTTGCTGGTCCTGGCGGTCCTTCTGATCGTCGGTGGCCTGGCCTGTTACCGTGGTCCTGTTCCTGACCCGCCCGCCGGTTACACCGTCTCATTCCTCGACGTGGGCCAGGGCGACGCCACCCTGATCCAGGTCCCCGGGGGCGCGACGGTGCTGGTGGACGGCGGCCCGGGCGCAGCTGTACTGGACCAGTTGAGACAAAGCGGGGTGAAGGCCATCGACGCAGTGGTCCTTTCCCATCCCCACGCCGACCATCTAAAGGGGCTGACGATGGCGCTGGAACGCTTCGATGTGGGGGCAGTCTACGACGCCGCCGCGCCGTCCTCCAGTCCCCTCTATGCCGACTTCCTGCGGACTGTCGAGCGCAGGCAGGTCCCCTACAACGTGGTCAAAAAAGGTGACGTCCTCACCTTCGGTGAGCTTACCCTCGAGGTCTTCAGCCCCGGCGCAGGGTTTGCGGCGGATGACATCAACGACAACTCGGTGGTGCTGGTCGCCAGCTATCGGGGGATGGATGTCCTGTTGCCCGGCGACGCTGAGAGCGCTGTCCTCTCTTCCCTGGCGCTGCCGGAAACGGAAGCCCTAAAGGTGAGCCACCATGGCAGCCGTGACGACGGGCTGGCGCGGCTGCTTGACGCAGTCCAGCCCGGCATCGCAGTCATATCAGTGGGGGCTGACAACGAATACGGTCACCCCTCAGGCTCGACCATGGACACCCTGGCTGCCTCCGGAGCGCGCATATACCGTACCGACAGGGACGGGACTATCCGCCTGTCGCTGGATGGCGAGCGCGTGGTCGTGGCCACTGCCCGGTCCGGCGCGGTAGAATAGAAGAAGTCAGCGGACCGTAAAGAAGACGGAAGGGCGTCAGCCCCATGCCAGCCAAGGCAGGAAAAAAACCGAAGAGACTCGAGCGCGCCTACCTGATCACCGGCAGCGACGAGGTCAAGGTGGAGACCGCGGTGGCGCGCCTGAGGCAGCGTATCATCGATGATTCCGGCACGGACATGAACATCGACATCTTCGACGCCTCGGTGGAGCCGGCCCTGACAGTGATCCAGGCCGCCAGCACCCTGCCTTTCGGCGAGGGCGTGCGGCTGGTTCTGGTCAAGGACGTCGGCGCCTGGAACAAGGCTGACAAGGACGTGATCGTCTCTTTTTTAGCGGATCCGCCCGAGTACTCCTGCCTCGCCCTGACGGGCCGCGGCATCCGCAGGAACGAGGGCCTCTTCAAGGCCGTCGAGGAAGCGGGCCAGGTGCTCGCCTATGACGCCCCCCGGCCCTCGGACTTCCCCGCCTGGGTCCAGGAGCAGGGCGGGCGCCGGCACCTCAGGCTGTCGGCAGAGGCTGCCAGCCGCCTGGTGACGCTCAGCGGCTCGGACCAGCGCGCCGTGATCGGCGAACTGGACAAGCTGGAATCATTCCTGGGCGCCGGCGAAGTCGGGGTGGAAGATATCGACCGGCTCTGCTGGGTCTCGCCGGAGGTGCGCATCTGGGACCTTACCGACGCCCTGGGCGCCGGCGACCGCAAGGCGGTGTTTTTGCACCTGGAGCAGCTCCTGGCAGACAGGACCGCGCCCGCCGCCGTGTTCTTCTCCATCGCCAGGCACATGCGGAACCTGGCTGAGGTCGTCGAGGCGCGGGAGCGGGGGGAAGACTCCGTGACCGCCGCGGGCGCATTGGGGCTGAAGCCGTACCCGGCCAGGAAGGTCGCTGCCCAGAGCGGCAACTTCTCCTCGGCGGGCACCCGCCGCGCCATGATGATCCTCTCCGGGCTCGACGCCGATATCAAGGGGCGCAGCGAGCAGCGCGCCGACCTGTTGATAGAGACCGCCCTCTCCCGTGTGATCGAAGTCCTGCAGCGGGACCGCTGAACCGTTTTTGAAACCCGCGGACCTGGTGCGCATCTAAACTTTCGATGTTGACAAAAGGAGGCCAGGGACCAGATGGATGCATGGATGATCGTGATCGCAGGACTCGCAGGGGGAACTTTGCTCTCCCGCTATTATGGCAAACTCAAGCTGCGCCGGGCGGGTGTGGTGGAGGTGAACGTGCCCGAGGCGGAGAGGCTCGTCAGTGATGACGGCGCCCTGGTGGTGGACGTACGGGAACTGGGCGAATACCGGGAGGGCCGCATCCCGCAGGCGCGGCACGTCCCGCTGAGCGAGATGAGGCAACGGATGAGGGACCTGGAGCGCGACCGCCCCATCGTTGTCAGCTGCCGCAGCGGCCGCCGCTCGGCATACGCCGGCATCTACCTTGCCCGCAACGGCTTCAGCCACGTGTATAATCTCAAGGGCGGCATGAATGCCTGGACGAGAGCCAATCGCCAGATCGAGAGGTGACATGAACAGGGTGACCATGTACTGCACTGAGACCTGCCGGTTCTGCTCACTGGCGGAGCTGCTGCTGAAGAAAAAAGGGGTCAACGAGATCGACAAGATCTACGTGTCGGCGGAACGCAGCCAGCGCAGGGAGATGATCGAGAAGACCGGCCGCCAGACGGTCCCGCAGATATTCATCGGCGACCTGCACGTGGGCGGCTACGATGACCTGGCCGCTCTCGAACGCATGGGGGAGCTGGAGAAGCTGCTGGCCGGCTGAGGGCGCCCCGGATCAGCTGAGCCTGAAAGCGGCGCGGGCCGGTTCGGCCCCCGCGGCGTGGACCTCTACCTCGACCTCATATTCTCCCGGCTGCCAGCGGCCGCCGTTTTCCTGGTCGGCGCTGCTGTCGAAGAAGAACACCAGCAGTGCCTCACCGGTTTCCTCATCAGGTTCTATCCCCAGCGAGTATGACAGCACCTTCTGCCGCCGGGAGTCCTCGATGCGGGTGAGGGTCGCCAGGGCTTCTGTGCCCTCAACCGCCCGTTCCACTGTCGCCGTCGCGTACAGGACGCCGGTATCGGCAGGCATTTCCTTGGCGCTGTCCTGGCACCGGCCTTCGGTGAGGTTGGCGCAGATATCGAGAGCCAGGACCCTGTTCGTCCCCTCTGTCTCCGGCTCCGTCGCGGCGCAGGCCGCCGGCAGCAGCATGGCCAGCACCGCAAAGGCCAGGCCGGCAAGCCAGGGGGCGCTTGGCCGCCGCGGCCTCAACTGCGACCGGCCAGGGCGACCTTGGCGTTGAGCGCCAGTTCCTTGTCCGGGCTCTCGGCCAGTTTGCTGAGGCTGGGGATGGCGTCGGCGATCAGGTCCTGGTTGGACATGCCGATGATCCCCAGCGCCATGACAGCGTTCTTGACGGCTATCGGGTTCTCGCTCTCCAGGTAGCCGATGAGCTTGTCCACCTGCCCCTGGATCAGGCAGGGGTAATGGAAGCCGATGGCGCCGAAGGCGGAGATGATGCCGCCGCAACTCGCATCCTTGGCGTGCTCCAGCACGTCCACCAGGCGGGGGATGTAGTCCTTGATCAGGTCAGGGGAGTTGATGCCGATCTTGCCGAGGGCCTGGGCACCTGCCTCGCGCTCATCATCCTCCTCCGAATCCAGCATGGCCACCAGCCGCGGCAGCTCGGGCTCCACCAGCTCAGGGAAGTTGAAGCCGATGTTGCCCAGGGCATAGGCGGCGTCCTGCCGGCGGGAGGAGTCCTGGTCGCGAAGCAGCTCGGCGAGGATGGGCATGATCTCCCCGGACTTGTCCCTGAATTTGAAGACGAGGTTGCCCATGGCGCAGGCGCCCTCGGACTTGAGCTCGGGGTTGGCGTTCAGGACCTTCATGATGCGCCCGGTGTAGGGATAGACTTCTTCGGGGTTGTCGAACCCGTAGCGCCCGATGACGTTCAGTATCGCGACCTGGGTTCTCTCGTCGCCGCCCTCAAGCTCCCTCAGCAACTCTTCGATGACGGACGAGTCCTCGTAGAGGAGCTCCGTCAACTTCCCATATTGCCTGTCTCTCAGGATTTCCCGTACGCCTGCGGCCATGGCTAATAATTATCATATTACGCTTCAGGACAAAAGCTGCCGCTGGATATATTTCCCGTGTCGGCGGATCAGTTTATAAGGTGGTGGCCGTCAGGCAACGGCCGCTGGCAGCCCTGGGCCAGGCCGGGGTGGTTATTCTTCCGGGGCCTCTTCAGCAGGGGCTTCTTCAGCGGGGGCCTCCTGGGCCGCCTCTTCTTCAGCGGGGGCCTCCTGGGCCGCCTCTTCTTCAGCGGGGGCCTCTTCAGCGGGAGTCTCTTCAGCCGCCGGTTCCTCAAGCGGGGCCTCTGACGCTTCCGCCTCGGGAGCGGCTTCCTCTGCCTCGGGAGCGGCTTCCTCTGCCTCGGCAGCCTCTTCAGCCGCCTCTTCCGGCTCGGCCTTCTCGGCTGGAGCCTCAGCGGCGGCGGCTTCTTCGGCCTCAGCGGCTGCCCGGGCGCTCGCGCTGGCGCGCGCTTCGGACTTCTTGGCGCGTTTTGCCTGGTTTCGCTCGTCCCGGCGTTGTGCCTTGCTGCCGCCTTCCTTCGCCTCGGTAGTGGCGGCTCCCTTGGGGAGGCCCGTCCCGGCCGGGGCAGTGATGATGGCGGCTACCTGCGCCTTCTTGCGGTCGGCGTTGTTGGCATGGATGACGCCGCGCACGGCGGCCTTGTCTATCAGCGAGGTGAGCTCGAGCGACAGCTGCACCGCCCTGTCCTTGTCCTCCTCGGCGGCCACCGTCAGGGAGCGGAACATCGTCTTGATGCGGGACTTGTAACGGATGTTCTCCGCCCGCTCCCGTGCTGCTATCTTCACCCTCTTGCGCTGCTGTTTGATGTTAGCCAATCAAAAACTCCCGTGGTTGATGCAATATTTATCCGCAAGGCGGAATAATAACACAAAGGATGCGGGGAAAAAAGTAGCGGCGGGTTTGCTGGATTTGCGTCGTGGGATATTGGAGAATAACCAGGTGTCCGCAAGAGGATAAAGGCCGCCCCGAAAGAAGCCTATAGTCATGAGCAACCAGGAATACGAACCGTTCTCCCGCTGGTGGGACGCGCTGGCCAGGCGTCTGGGCCTCAGCATGGATGACGGCGGGAGGGGCTCCGATGATGTCGTGCGCCCGATAGCAAAGGGGAAGCAGCCGCGGCGCAGGTGGCCCTGGGTACTGCTGGTGGTTTCCGTCTTCATCCTCACCAGTTTCCTCGGGCGGGGGGTGCACCTCTATACCGAGTGGCTCTGGTTCGGCGAGGTCGGTTATTCCGGAGTGTTCTGGAAGATGCTGGCCACCAAGGCCTGGCTGGGGGCGGCCACGGCAGCCGTCTTCTTCGCGGTGGTCTACGCCAACATCATCATCGCCCGCCGCATGGCGCCGCGCTTCCAGTTCGGCAAGGGAGCCGAGATTATCGAGCGCGTGGAGATACCGGACAAGGTGCTCAGGTGGGGCATCCCCCTGGCGCTCATCCTGCCCACGCTCATCGCCCTGGGGTCCGGGGTCGCCGCCTGGGACGAGTTCCTCAGGTTCATGAACGGCACCGACTTCGGTGTGGCTGACCCGGTCTTCGGCCGCGACGCCGGTTTTTACGTCTTCTCGCTGCCCTTCCTCAGCATGCTGCAGTCCTTCGCCTGGTGGACGCTGGTATTCACGCTGCTGGCCACCGCGGCGGTCCACTTCCTCGACTACGGCATCAGCTGGTCCGAGAACCGCCTCAGCTTCGCGGACCACGTGAAGGGGCACTTGTCGGTCATCCTCGGACTGATCATGTTCGTCATCGGAGCCGGCTACCTGATCAAGGGCTACGAGCTCCTCTATTCGGACCGCGGGGTGGTCTTCGGCGCGAGCTATACCGACGTCCATGCCCAGCTGCCGGTATTCCGCTTCCTGCTGGCCTCGGCCATCGTCGCCGGCGTGCTCTTCATGGTAAACATCTACTTCCGGGGCTGGCGCCTGCCCATCGTCGCCATCGCCATCATCGTCCTGACATCGATCTTTGCCGGCCAGGTCTACCCCTTCGTGGTCCAGCAGTACACCGTCGCTCCCAACGAGCAGGAGAAGGAAGGGCCCTACATCAAGCACAACATCGATTTCACCCGGCAGGCGTTCGGGCTCGACTCCGTGGAGGAGAAGCCCTTCAGCGCCACCGGGTCGCTCACCGCGGCTGACATCCAGGCCAACACCGACACCATCGAGAACATACGCCTGTGGGACCCCCGCACCCTCTCCCAGACCTACGGGCAGATCCAGGTCATCCGTCCCTATTACGCCTTCATCGACGTGGACGTGGACCGTTACATCATCGACGGCCGCCTCCGCCAGGTGATGCTCTCCCCCCGGGAGCTGGCAGTGGAGCAGCTGGACGAGCGCGCCCGCACCTGGCAGAACGAGCACCTGGTCTACACCCACGGTTACGGCCTCGCCATGAGCCAGGTCTCACAGGTGAGCGCTGAGGGGCTGCCGGAGCTCCTGGTGAAGGACATCCCGCCACAGTCGGTGACCGAGAGCCTGGCTGTCACCCAGCCGGCCATCTACTTCGGCGAGCATGCCAATGATTACATCGTGGTCAACAGCGGCGTCCAGGAGTTCGATTACCCCCGGGGCGACGACAACGTCTACACCAGCTACGCCGGCGAGGGCGGCGTCGGCGTCTCCGGCTTCTTCAACCGGCTGGCCTTCAGCTGGCGTTTCGGCAGCCTCAAGCTGATGCTCAGCGACGCCATCGAGAGCGACTCAAAGATCCTCATCCACCGCGACATCAGGGAGCGGGTCGAGAACATCGCGCCCTTCCTTATGTACGACGGCGACCCCTACAGCGTGCTGGCTGACGGCCGGCTCTACTGGATCATGGACGCCTACACAACCACAAGCGACTACCCCTACTCGCAGCCCCATGAGGACGAAACCGGCAGGCTCAACTATATCCGCAACCCGGTGAAGGTAGTGGTGGATGCTTACAACGGCGACGTCACCTTCTACGTGGTCGACCCCAGCGACCCGCTGATCAGGACCTACCAGAAGATCTTCCCCGGCCTCTTCACCCCCGGCGAGGAGATCCCCGCCTCGCTCCGGCCGCACCTGCGCTACCCCGAGTACATGTTCAACGTCCAGGCGGAGATGTATACCACCTACCACATGACCGATCCCCAGGTGTTCTACAACAAGGAGGACCAGTGGAACATCGCCCGCCAGCAGGGCGACCAGCCCATGGACGCTTATTACGTGATCATGAGCCTGCCCGGCGAAGTGGAGGAGGAGTTCATGCTGATGCTCCCCTTCAGCCCCGCCGGCAAGGACAACATGATCGCCTGGATGTCGGCCAAGTCAGACCCGGAGAACTACGGCGAACGACGGGTGTTCAAGTTCCCCAAAGACAAACTGGTCTACGGGCCCAAGCAGATCATCGCCCGCTTCAACCAGAACCCGGTGATCTCGGAGCAGATAACTCTCTGGGCCCAGAGCGGCAGCGACGTCCTGCTGGGCAACCTGCTGGTGATCCCGGTGAACGAGTCGATCCTCTACGTACAACCCCTGTACCTGCGCGCTGAGACCGGGCAGATACCCGAGCTCAAGCGGGTGCTGCTGGCGTACGGCAACTCCGTGGTGATGGAGGAGGACCTGGCGACGGCCCTCGCCGGGATCTTCACTGCCCAGGCCGAGGGGCAGCCGCCGGTCACCGTGGAGTCCGTCGAGGGCGAACAGCCGCCTGCGGCCGGTACGGTCCAGGAGTTGGCCGCCCAGGCCGCTGACCATTACAACAGGGCGGTGGCGGCCCAGAAGAGCGGCGACTGGGCGACATACGGTGAAGAGCTGAAACTGCTGGAAGAGACCCTGGCCCGCCTGCAGGAGGCTGCCGGCGCCGGGCAATAAAAGGCCCCGGGTGATCTTCGGGTCTGTAACTTCCGGATCCACACCTGTTCACGGGCGGCTTCGTCGCAGGAGCCAGACTCCTTCGCTGGTTGCTCCACCGCCCCGGAACAATCCGTCGGTTCGACCGTCGACCTCGCGGGGCTTGTAATATCTGTTATCGTTTCTTCCGGAGAAAAATGAAGCCGGGCAGGAATCGACTTGCGCCGGCTGAAATGACGGGGGGCGTGGATGGACTGCCGGGCTTCACCCGCGCCATCCCAAGAGGAGAGTCCCAAGAGATGTCTGCTGACGGTGAAAAACTTTTCCGGTTAATCTGCCGGATGGAGTTTCAGCCCATCTTTTTCCTTGGGACTCACCTATATTATAGCGCGAGGGGACCATCTGATAAACATCGGATTTGCTTTTGAATCACGGTAAGCGGACAGGAATAGTAGAGGAACGGCCTGCCGTTCGCAGAAAGTTATCGGGGTGCCCGGGAGGGCTGCTGACTGGATGAAATCAGTATGAAAAGAACCGAAGGGCCCGCGGCGCCGGGCCGCCGCCTGGCTACGGCGGCGCTGATAGTGGTAGCGGCCACCGCCGCCTCGCGCGTGTTCGGCTACGTGCGGGAGATAGCAGCGGCTGCCTATTACGGAGCCGGCGCCGCCAAAAGCGCCTTTGACGTAGCCTTCCTGATACCTTCGACGGTTCAGGTGCTGGTGGCCCAGGCGGCGCTGACAGCCGCGCTGATACCGGTGCTCTCGGGGCTGATCGAGAAGGGCGAGCGCCAGGAGGCCTGGCGCGTCGCGCGGACTGTCTTCACGCTGGTGGCGATCATTCTCGGAGCCACCGTCATCATCTGCATCATCTTCGCCCCCAGGATCATGCCCCTTTTCGCCCCCGGCTACCGCGGCGACGCGGCGATGATGGCTGACATCGTCTACATGACGCGGCTGCTTTTCCCAACGGTGGTGCTGCTGGCCATCACTGGCGTAGTGGTATCGATCCTCAATTCCTACGAGCACTTCACCCTGCCGGCGCTGGCGCCCGTCTTCTGGAACGTGGTCATCGTGGCGGCCATCGTTGCCGGCAGCGACCGTTTCGGCATCGAGGCGATGGCGTGGGGGGTGCTGCTGGGCACCCTGGTGCAACTCGCGATGCAGTTACCCTGGCTCAGGGGCAGGGGAGGGCGGCTGGGCCTGAGCCTTGACCTGAAGAACCGTCACGTGCGGCAGGTAGGGGCGCTGATGCTTCCTGTCAGCCTCAGCCTGGGGCTGATAAACCTCAACGGCGTGGTCGACGTGCAGTTCGCCTCCTACCTGGGGGACGGGGCGGTGGCAGCGATGAACTACGCCTTCCGCCTGTACCAGCTGCCCGAGGCGCTCTTCGCCATCGCCGTAGGCACCGTGCTCTTCCCGACGCTCTCCAAGCTGGCGGCGCGGGGGGACAGGGACGGTTTCCGCGACTCGCTTACCAGGGGCCTGAGGGTGATCTTCTTCCTGCTCATCCCCATCTCCGCCTTCATCCTGGTGCTGTCGGAGCCGTTGGTGCGCCTGGCCTACGAGCATGGCCGCTTCACACCCGAGGACACGCGAGTGGTGGGTTCGACGCTCTTCTTCTTCGCCTTCGGCAGCGCTTTCAGCGGCGGCAGCGCGCTGCTGACCCGGGGTTTCTTCTCCCTCAGTCAGCCCTGGACGCCGACGGTGGTGGCCCTGGGCAACATCGCGGTCAACGCGCTGCTCAACTGGATCCTCATCCGCTGGTTCGACCTGGGCGGCATCGCGCTCTCCACGACACTGGTGTCGACTGTGACTTTTTTCATCCTGCTCTTCATGATGCGCCGGCGGCTGGGGCGCATCGACGGCCGCGCCATAGTCAGGTCGGCTTTGACCGTCACGCTCTTCTCGGCGCTGGCGGCCCTGGCCGCCTATGCCGCCTGGCGCGGAGTTGATTTTTCGCTGGGGCGGGGACTTGCCGGCCAGCTGCTGTCGCTGTCCGCCGCGCTGGCTACCTGCGCGGCGATCATGGCGATCCTCTCCCGCGCCTCCGGCCTGGCCGAGTGGCGGCTGCTGCTCACCCTCAGACGCTCCTGAATATCTGGTAATCTATGACGAGACAGCCCGTCGCCGGAACGGGGAACGCGGACAAGACCCGGGCGCTATCCCAGGCAGCCTTTTCATGGATCAGTCCTTAATCAGAAACTTCTCCATAATCGCCCATATCGATCACGGCAAGTCGACCCTGGCCGACCGCATGCTCGAGGTGACCAACACCGTCAGCGGGCGGGACATCACCGACCAGATGCTGGACACCATGGACCTGGAGCGGGAGCGGGGCATCACCATCAAGGCCCAGGCGGCCCGGGTGCTCTACCAGGCCCGGGACGGCCGGACGTACATCCTGCACCTGATCGATACCCCCGGACACGTCGACTTCTCCTATGAGGTCTCGCGCAGCCTGGCCGCCTGCGAGGGCGCGCTGCTGGTGGTGGACGCGGCCCAGGGGATGCAGGCCCAGACCCTGGCCAACACCTACCTGGCGCTGGACAACAACCTCGAGATCGTGCCGGTGCTCAACAAGATCGACCTGCCGGCGGCCGACCCCGAGCGGGTCGCGGGGGAGGTGTCGGACCTCTTCGGGCTCGATCCCAACGAAGTCTGCAAGGTCTCGGCCAAGACGGGCGAGGGCGTCGTCGATGTGCTGGAGGCCATCGTCGGGCGCATACCGCCGCCCTCAGGGGACCCCGAGGCGCCGCCCCGTGCCCTGATATTCGATTCCATCTATGACCAGTACCGTGGCGTCATCGCCTACGTGCGGGTGGTGGACGGCGTCTTCAGCAAGGGCGACGACATCGTCGCCATGGCGCTGGGCACCCGCGCCGAGGTGGAGGAGGTGGGCATCTTCTCGCCCAACATGATGCCGTCCGGCTCGCTCGCCGCCGGTGAGGTCGGCTATATCATCACCGGCATCAAGACGGTCAAGGACCTGCGGGTGGGCGATACGCTGACGCGGGCCGACCGGCGCGCCGGCGAGGCCCTGCCGGGCTACCGCGAGGCCAAGCCCATGGTCTTCTGCGGGCTGTTCCCCATCGACGGTGACGACTACCCGGCGCTCCGGGAGTCGCTGGAGAAGCTCCAGCTCAACGACGCCGCGCTCAACTTCGAGCCCGAGACCTCGCGGGCGCTGGGCTTCGGCTTCCGCTGCGGCTTCCTGGGACTGTTGCACATGGACATCATCCGTGAGCGCCTGGAGCGCGAGTACGGCCTCGACCTGCTGGCCACTACGCCCAACGTCCAGTACGAGGCCAGGCTCACCGACGGCGGTGTCACCGCCGTCAGAAGCCCCGCCGACATGCCGGACCCGGGCCTCATCGAGGAGATCAACGAGCCCTATGTCCGCGCCTCGATCCTGGTGCCCTCTGACTTCGTCGGAGCGGTGATGGAGGTCTGCCAGGACCGCCGCGGTGACTTCGAGGACATGCAGTACCTCACCTCCGAACGGGTGCAGCTGCACTACCAGCTCCCCCTGGCGGAGATCGTGCTGGAGTTCTTCGACCTGCTCAAGTCGCGCACCAAGGGCTATGCATCCCTGGATTACGAGATGTCAGGCATGAGGGTGAGCGACCTGGTGAAGCTGGATATCCTCATCGCCGGCGAGACGGTGGACGCCCTCTCGCTCATCTCCCACCGGGACAAGGCCTACCAGCGGGGCAAAGCGCTGGTCGAGAGGCTCAGGCAGGAGATACCGCGGCAGCTCTTCGAGGTCGCCATCCAGGCCGCCATCGGCAAGAAGGTGATCGCCCGGGAGACCGTGCCGGCCAAGCGCAAGGACGTTTTGGCCAAGTGCTACGGCGGGGACATCACCCGCAAGCGCAAACTCCTTGAGAAGCAGAAGGCGGGCAAGAAACGGATGAAGCAGGTGGGCAACGTCGAGATACCCCAGAAGGCTTTCCTCGCCGTGCTGGATATCGAGAAAAAGTAGAATTATCACGGCGAGGTCCTTGTTCAGGCAAAGAAAAAGCCCCAGTCTAGCCGGCACTGGGGCTTTCCACTAGGGGGGTGGGGGGTTGAAAGGTTTTGGGCACCTTTCTTCCAAGACGAAAGATACCATACCCCCACAGGTATAGTCAAGAGTTCCGAAAACTGCAATCAATGAATTATTCTTATATATGAATAAAGCATATCTGATAACCTAAGAAGCGGCTGCAATCCCAGCTTTTCGCGTATTGTTTAACATCGGGGCGGGCATAATATGATAAGCGTTACAGAAAGGCGTTACTGAAAACCTGCCGTTAGCCGACCTGGAGCCTGATGGGCCATATCAGGAAAATGAGGGAATCGCTATTGAATGCCCTTGCCGCTGTTGCGGTGGCCGCGGGCGCGTTCGTGGGCGGGGGTTTCCTGGAGGGGTTCCGTGACGCTTACGTCATCGTGACGGCGTTGCTCATGGGGATGTTCTCTTTCCTCTCACTGTACCTCTTTACCATCAACCGGCAGGCGCGCGCCGGGGAATACACCCGGGAGCTGATCGCCTCGGTCCTGAGCGATGACACGGGGGAGCTGGAGCTCGTGGACGAGTCGCTGCCCACCTGCTGGGAAGTGTTAACCTGCTGCTATCCCCAATGCACGGTGTACGGGCAGGAACATGTGCGCTGCTGGCTGGTGGACGGTACCTTTTGCCGTGGCGAGCACGAAGGCTCATTCCCGAACAAGCTCGATTATTGTTTCGAGTGCGAGGTCTTCACCCTCGCGGTGCGGGGCGATCCCGTGAGGGAGATGGAAGAGCGCTTCCGGGGGATGATGCGGTTGCTGGGCGACCGGGAGAAGAAGCTGTCCGAGATGTACCAGCGCAGCGAGATGCAGCGGCAGACCCTTGAGCACCTGCTCAACATGTCGCGCCAGGCGCTGTCGTCCCTGGAGCTGGATGCCCTGCTGGAGCTGCTGATGAAGCAGGTTGTCGGGCCCTCCGCGGACTTCGCGGCATTCTTCATCAAGTCGAGGGAAGGATCGTTCGAGCTCCGTTCCCAGGAGGGTTTCAGGGCCGGGGTCACGCCCAAACTGCTCGTCGGTGAGGGCGCTGACTTCCTCGAGGCGGTGATCGGGGCGGGCGAGGTGCTGATCCGAAGGGATGTGGCGAGGGAGCCCTGGGTGAGCAGCCAGTTCCTGGCCGGCGCGTTCCCGACTTCGGTGATCGGCATACCCCTGGTGAACCGCGGAGGGAAGCTGGGAGTGCTGATCGCCGGCACCTTCCGCGATGAGCCCTACAGCGAGACGGAACGGCAGGCATTCCAGATGGCCGGCGACCAGATCGCCATGGCCGTCGCCAACGCCAGCATGTACGAATCGGTCAGCCGCATGGCGGCCACCGACGGCCTCACCGGCCTGGCCAACCACCGCGCCTTCTACGAGGCCATCTACCGGGAGCTGGAGCGCTCGCGCCGTTACGGCCGGCCGGTGTCGCTCATCATGATGGACATCGATGACTTCAAGCAGTTCAACGACCGTTTCGGCCATCCCCAGGGGGACAAGGTGCTGGCGGAGGTCGCCAAGATCATCCGGGATTCCGTACGGGTGGTGGACACAGCCGCCCGTTACGGCGGGGAGGAGTTCGCCGTGCTGCTGCCTGAGACCCCCTACCAGGCGGGGGAGGAGGTCGCGGGTTCCGCCATGCAGGTGGGCGAGCGCATCCGTGCTTCCGTGGAGGGCCACCTGTTCGAAGGGCGGCCAGGCAGGCGCGACCAGCGGATGACCGTAAGCGCCGGTATCGCCGAGTACCCGGCCCATGCGGATGGGCCGGCGGCCATCGTGTATCGTGCCGACGTCGCCCTTTACGAGGCCAAGCGCCGGGGGAAGAACCGCGTCGAACTGGCCAGCGAGATGCGGAAGGACAAAGGAGTGGCGTCCGCCGGCCAGTAGCGGTAGTCTTTACCATAAGCGGCGCCGCCCCGGGGCACCGGCCAAGAGCCGTTTCCCTCTCTCCGGGGCGGCAGAGGTGTGCGGGAGGGTGCGGTGAGAATCGGTTATGGCAGGGAGCGTATCGTCTTCTTCGTGTTGCTGGGCATCTTCGTGTCCGGTTCCATCATGCTGGCCCATGAACTGTTCGAGTATTACCAGGTCCCTTACCACGACATCATCCTGCTGGCCTTTTTGCCGATGGTGGGTTTTGCCATGGCCCTGCTGGCCAGGCGCGAGGTGGCCATCTACCGCCGGGGCGATCAGCTGGACAAGACCAGGCGGCGCATCAACGACCTGATGGAAGCCGCCGTCAGGAAGGGCAGGACGCCGGCCTTCGAGGACGCCAGCCTGGCAACCTGCTGGCGCGAGCTGGGTTGCGACAAGGATGACTGCCCCGCCTACGGCCGGGAGCATACCCGCTGCTGGCTGGTGGCCGGCACCTTCTGCCGGGGTGAGGTCCAGGGCCAGTTCGCCCGCAAGCTGAAGGACTGCCGGCTCTGCGAGGTTTACAGGAAGGCCACCAGCGACCCGATCAGCGAGATCACCGAGAACTTCTACGCCATGAACTACCTGCTCGGCGAGCGTGAGGAGCAGCTGCAGGAAGCCTACGAGCAGGCGCGGGAGCGCGGGGAGAAACTGGCGGGGCTGGTGGAGCTCTCCGAGGCGGCGCTGTCGTCGGTCCACCTGACCGACCTGCTGGGCAACCTGCTGGAATCGGCCGCCGCCCTGGTAGGCGCCGACTACGGTTTCGTTTCGCTGGCGGACAGCGAGGAGGCCAGCCTCACCGTGCGCCACACTTACGGCCTGGAGCCCGGCGCGGCTGCCGCCCTCAGCGGCAGGGTGGGGGAGGGCATCGTCGGCCAGGCCTACGCCGGCGGCTATATCGCCGTCTCCGAGGAGATAAGCACGGATACCCGCGTGGTCAACGAGTACCTCCTGGGCAGCGGCGCGCGCACACTCATCAGCCTGCCGCTGGTGGGCCGGGAACGCCCGCTGGGCATGCTGACCCTGGGGACGATAACCTCACACCATTACAGCGAGGAGGAGAAGGATTCCCTCTGCGTGGCCGCGGACCACATCGCGGTCACCGTCGAGAACGCCCTGCTGGAAGGCCGCATCGGCAGCGGCCGCGAGCAGATGGAGCTGCTGATGGCAGCCAACCGGGACCTTGGCACCGGCGGCGGCGTCGACAACATCTACCAGTCTTTCATCGCCAACGCCAGCAAGCTGGTGGACTTCGACCGGGCCAGCCTGATTTTCCTCAACCGGGACGCGTCCGAGCTGGAGATAGTGGCCGCTGACACGGCGGCGCCGCGCACCTGGCTCGGCCAGGGGATCAGGCTGCCGGTGGACGCGCTGCCCCTGGACGAGATGAGAAGGAGCGGCCGTCCGATCATACGGCGGCGGATCGAGGGCGATGAATACCCGGCGGACAAGCTCCTGGTGGAGGAGGGCATCGCCTCGGAGGTCATCCTGCCCCTGACCTCTGAAGGGCAGGTGCTGGGCTCGTTCAGCCTCGGCAGCTTCAAGCCCGGCGCTTTCGATGTGGAGGACGTGGAGATGCTCCTGCCGATGGCGCGCCAGCTGGGGCTCATCATCGAGAACGCCCGGCTGCTGCAGGAGGTCAAGCGGTTCGACCTCGTGGATAAGCTTACCCGCCTCTACAACCACCGGTTCTTCGTCGATGCCCTCACCCGGGAGATCTCCCGGGCCCGCCGGGACGGCCGCAGCGTCTCGGTGATGATCGTACGGATAGAGAACTTCAGGGCCTACAACCAGGAGAGGTCCCGAGCCGCCGGGGACCGGCTGCTGCAGGGCATCGCCGAAGTGCTCCAGGCGTCCGTCCGGGACATCGACATCGCTGCCCGTTACAGCGGCGACATGTTCGCCGTACTCCTGCCGGACGCCGCCGCGGCTGGCGGGGGCGAGGTGATGCGCATCGCCGGGCGGATCCAGGACGACATCAACGAGAAGGTCTTCGGTGAGGACTCCGCGATGCTGACCCTGTGCATCGGCATCTCTGAGTACCCGGCCCACGGAGAGGACCCGGTCTCCCTGCTGGAGCAGGCCGACCTGGCGCTCAGGATGGCCGGTGAGGCGGGGGAGGGCTGCGTCATGGTCGCGCCGTCCGCGGGTGGTGGTGGAGCGGCTGCAAGAGGGGGTGACGCGGCCCCGGGCGGGGACGGCGGGGGGCCGGCCGGCGGGTGAGCGGCTCCGGCGGGGCGGGCGCAGGCAGGGCGCTGGTGGGCACGTCCGGCTGGAACTACGGCCACTGGCGCCACTGTTTCTATCCACCAGAGGTGAAGCAGCCTGGCTGGCTCGAATACTATTCCCGCTTCCTGGCCACGGTGGAGATAAACGCCACTTTTTACCGGCTGCCGGAACCGGAGCACGTCCGGCGCTGGCATGACGCTGTGCCGGAGGGTTTCATCTTCGCGGTCAAGGGCAGCCGCTATCTCACCCACATGAAACGGCTGGGGGACCATGGGGAGCCCCTCGACCGCTTCATGGACATGGCGGCGCTCCTGGGCGACAAGTGCGGCCCGGTGCTGTGGCAGCTCCCGCCGCAGATGAAGCGGGACGACGACCGGCTGGCGGCCTTCGCCGGGGCGCTTCCCGGCGGGTTCCGTCACGCCTTCGAGTTCCGCGACCCGGTCTGGTACTGCCAGGAGGTCTACGACATCCTCGACAACGCCGGCTGCGCCCTCTGCATCCCGGACCACCCCGAACGCCCTGGGGAGCAGGTGTTGACGGTCCCCTGGACCTACATACGCCTGCATCACAGCGGCAAGGAGGGGCTCTATTCAGCGGAAGACATCAAGCGGTGGGCCGCGACCATCGCCGACTTCGTCTCGGACGGCATCGACGTCTATGCCTATTTCAACAACGACCAGAAGGGGTACGGCATCCGCAACGCGCTGGAGCTGAGGGAACTGGTCGGCTGAAGCCGGTGGGCCCGGCGAAGCGCTCAGGCAACCACGGCATTTGCTAAACTCTCTCCTATGAAGGTATTCGTGGGCATAAGCGGCGCCAGCGGCGCCATCTACGGGGCGGGGCTCCTGCGGGCGTTGCTGGCTGCCGGCAGCGAGGTGAGCGTTTGCATCTCCGACGGCGCCATCGAGGTGATTCGCGCCGAGGACGGCATCGGCGCGGGCAGCCGCGGCGAGGTCGTCAGCGCCTTCTTCCAGCGACACTCGGTGACGCTGGACCCGGCTGCCCTGATCGATACCGGCGACATGGCCAGCGCTTTTGCCAGCGGCAGCGCCCTGGCCGGGGCCGCCGTGGTCTGCCCCTGCTCCATGTCCACCCTGGGCAGCATCGCCGCGGGCATCACGCGCAACCTGATCCACCGGGTCGCCGACGTGATGCTCAAGGAGGGCCGCCCCCTGGTGCTGGTCCCCCGCGAGACGCCCTTGAGCGCCATCCACCTGGAGAACATGCTGAGGGTCAAACGGGCCGGTGCGGCGATCGTTCCGGCCATGCCGGGTTTCTACCAGCGCCCGGAGAGCATCGACGACCTGGTGGATTTCAATTCCGGCAAGGTGCTGGATGTGCTGGGAATCCGGCATGAGCTGTTCAACCGCTGGGACGGCCCCAGTTGAGCGCGGCTGGCACAGGACCGCTGTCTTCCGGGAGCCCCGAACCGGGGAAAGTGCGCGACATGTTCGGCGGCATCGCGCGCCGCTACGACCTGATGAACACGGTGATGACGGCAGGGATGCACCACCGCTGGCGGCGCCTGGGGGTCGAAGCGGCTGGTCTGTCCTGGGGCGGCCGCGCCCTGGACGTCTGCTGCGGCACCGGTGACTTCGCCTTCGCCCTGCACGACGCCGTCGGACCTTCCGGTTCCGTGACGGGGATTGATTTCAGCCGGCGCATGCTGGCGGTGGCGCAGCGCAAGGCCGAGCGCTCCGGCAGGCAGGTGGATTTCCAGTGGGGTGACGCCACCGCGCTGGACTTCCCCGATGACTCCTTCGACGCTGCCACCGTCGGTTTCGGGATACGCAACATCCCCGACATCGGCGGGGCGTTCAGGGAGATGGCCAGGGTCGTGCGGCCCGGCGGGCGGGTGGTCTGCCTGGAGATAACCCAGCCGGAGCGACAGCCGTTCAACTTCTTCTATTCACTCTGGTTCGACCGTCTGGTGCCCGTGGTGGGCAGGCTCATCTCCCGGGACGGCGGCGCTTATTCCTATCTGCCTTCCTCGGTGAAGCGCTTCCCGCCGGCGCCGCGCCTGGCCGGGATGATGCAGGAGGCGGGGCTCACAGGCGTCAGCTACAGGCTGCTGGCCGGCGGCATCATCGCCCTGCATACGGGCACGGCATGAGTGGCGGTGGAACTCTTTCTGGCGGCGCCACGGGCGGCGCCGGCGCGACACCGCCGGACCCCATGGCCCTCTTCCGAGAGAGGCACCTGCCTGGGCGCGCGGCCGCCATGGCAGAATGCGAACGGCGGCTGGAGGCGCTGGCTGCGCGCCCGGGAGGGCTCCTGGGCCGGTCCTGCTCCGGCACGCTGGCGGCGGGGGGCAAGCGGCTCCGGCCGCTGCTGGTTTTTTTGTCCGCCAGGCACGGTGCGCCCCCCGATGAAAAGGTTTTTGCGGCGGCGGTGGCCGTGGAGCTGGTCCACATGGCGACGCTGGTCCATGACGACGTTCTGGACCGGGCGGAGCTCAGGCGGGGCAGGCCCACCCTTTACGCCCGGCATGGGGCCGGGGTCAGCGCCGCCGCCGGGGATTACCTCTTTGCGACGGCCTTCCGGGTCCTGGCGGCGGCGGGGTCGCGCCCGGCGGC
>QZKG01000016.1 GCA_003599855.1 Gaiellales bacterium
TACTCCCTGAACTCGCTAATCACCTTGCCGTGGCGCAGCGCCAAAACCGTGCGATCGTCGCCCATCCGGGCCACGTCCACCGCCACCAGGGTAAACGGTTCCTTGGGCTCGCCCTGCTCGACCCGCTCGTGCCAGTCCCGCCACCGCTCGAACGCCATCTCGACCCACTCGAGCGGGACCACGCAATCGGCATCCTCCTCGGCAAATTCGCCGAGACATTTGTTCAAAAATAAAGCAGATTTCGAGCCCCATTGCCGGCGCCGCTGTTCCAACCATTCGCTTGACATCCGTCCTGCTTCAACGCAGTTGTCTGCCGTGATATGGATCACGTGCCAGTCTTCAAACCCGGGCTTCCGCGCGTGGATGTCGTAGAAGCGGCCAGCCGGGATCCCCGGGGTGGAGACCGCCAAGGCGTAGGCTTCGTTCCCTGTATCGCCCCCAGCTCCGGCAAAGGCACCCTCGGCAGCATCGAAGGTTCCCTCGGGGATGATCTTGGACTCATCAAACAGGTAAAAGAGGCTATCGGCATGGGCACCTTCGATGAGGTCTGAGGTATCGGAAGCCACGGCAAAAGCTTCGCCAAACCCCAGCGACAGGCTGAGGCTCAACAGTTGGGTCCGATGATCGAAGGGTTCCCGCCCGATGGCTTCCCACTTGAGCTTACGCGACCACTTGTGGACCTCCGGCCAAAGATACTTGGTCAACTGGCGCCAGGCCGAGGCCGTCGTCGGCATCTTCCAGTCGATCTCATCCAGATCACGGGTCAGCGAGAACCAAAGGGTTAGCCAGCTGGAAGTAGCAGACTTGCCGAGCCCATGGGGGCCGCGCGCCGCTACCCTTTTGTACTCGATCAGCTCGGCCATGATCTGGTCCTGATAGAACGCCGGCTTCTCGTTCTCGCGCCAGTAGAAACAATCGTGGACGAAGGCCACCGGGTCGTAGCGATATTGCCGGGCAAACCGTTTCGCCCGGCTCAGATCAGTCGTACTCAGTTGGCGCGCTAGCTCGGTAGTCCACCATCCGGCTAAATTCTGCCCCGATGGCAGCGAGAGCTTGTTCGTCTTGGACATGCCGTTTCACCGCATCCACCACCCTGCCCAACAGGGTCATGGCGTTCTCCACCGTCAGGATCTGGTTCATCGCCATCAGGCGTTTCAGTTCCGCCTGGCTGAGCTTCACCTTGAGCTCGATGGTCTTGCGCACGTCTTCCCAGGTATCGGTGTCCCGTTCGCCCCGCTCGATGGTATCCTCGATCTTGGCCAACGCCATCTCCTCGGCATCCTTGTCGTGGATCCGGCGCGCCCGCTTGAGGTCGCCAAACCGCTCCTTGAGGTCCCGCCAGCACTGCTCGGAGGCCCCCTCGTCGATCCGTTCCATCAGTTGGGTGAGGCGCGCCTCCATCAGGGCAAGGTCGTTCCGGACGCTCAGGAGGTCGGGGTCTTGCCGGGCCTCCTCGAACCGCTCGTAGAGGTGCTGGGGCATATACCTGGCCCGACGGAGCCCCCCCTGGCCTGTCCCTGGTTGAAACCTCGCGTTCTGAATCCCCGTCAACTGTGCCCCCCCGTGGAGCCGGCAGCGCGTCCGTCCCGTTACCGGCCAGCTCTGGCAATAGACCCCTGGTTTCCCCCTGAGCTGCGCCCCACAGCGCTTCGACTCGTCCTCTTGCTCGGGCATATTGGTCCTCTTGTTTGGCCCGTGGGCTTAGCCCCCTTAGCCCACTGGCGGCGGCACTGGCGTCGAATAAGCCGTAAGGGGCCGTACCTTCCCTTCCTGCCGGCCCACCAGCCGCAAATGGATCACCGTTTGGCCCCCGAGATCGGGGTCCACCGGCGCGACCGTCACAAAGGTTTGGCCACTCTGGCCCGAGAGTCCCGTGCCGCCGGCCTGGTAGCGATAGGCCGTTGGGATTGTCCCGCTCGATACCGACTGGCAGGTAACGTCTCCCCAGGCTGACCCGAGAGGAATGTCGTTTGATCCCTCCTGGTAAGGGTAGAAGTAAGGGGCCAACTCCGGTCCCCACGTGACCGTGGTGGTCATGGGGATTGGGTGGACTACCTTCAAGGCCGGGGTAAACGTCACCTTGACGAGCCCCAAGTTCGGATGCCCTGCCGTCAAGCCCGCCTGGGCCGCCTCGGGCGTCCCTACCTGGTAGAACGTAAAGCGTCCCTGGTCGTGGGCCGGTCGCTTCAGCGTGATACTTTGGTTGGCGGGCACCCGCCAGGTCCCCACTGGTTTGCCGTCGATCTCCACGTGGGCATCGCAGTTGACCTCGCGATCGTTCCGCAGGACAACGCAATACTGCCGGCCGTGCTCCAGCTCGACATAGCCCCCTGGCTGTTCCTTGCCCCCTTGCACCCGCACCGAGAATTGATTGAGATACATCGTTGCTCCTTTAGGTTTGTCTTTACCGTTCAGGACCACTTGATTGGCCCGCTCGGTCTGCCACTCGACAAAAAAAGAGCCGGCCACCCCTCTTGACGAAGGATAGCCGGCTCTTGGCGGTCAGGCTCGAAAGAACCACGACTCTTGGCGGCCGAACTTTTGTTCCCTTCATTTTAGCCTGCTGCTGCCTGAATGTCAAGCGGGGGGAAGTTTCCTTGACATCCAGTCAGGAAAACGCTATAATGCCCTCGCGGTCGGCTATGTTGAAGCTTCCTTCTCACATTTTGCATATGACTAGCTTTGGCGCTTTCCGACCGTAATGTTCTTGCATGGTGTAGCAATGCAGTCTCAGGTGACACAAGCGTCTCTCAACTCGATCCTCATCCGGCGAGCCGGCAAGGTGCTGATTCCGTCTAACAGCAGGGTCGTAGGGCCAGGGGGTACCGGTGAGGTGACCCCATTGCTTCGCGGGACGGTTGCGGCGTTCAACCGTAACCTTGAAGGGCTTGGCTATAGCTTGAGCCTGCCCGCCCTCAATGCCCTCACGGCTGTTGATCTCAGTACAGCCTCAACCCTCATGGCTGAGGTGCTCCCGATTCTTCAGGAAATCCGTGGCGTTCATCTCTATATCCCGATGTACCCCAATTTCCCTGCCCAGGTCATGGCGGCGACTGACGCCGAACTATACTGGAACGCCATCCTGCACTACCTTGCCGTGTGGGTTTCCGATCTCACGGGTAAGGGACAAGCCTGGCTCCCGAGTTATATGAAAGACCCTCGTCCGTCATTGGCCGAGGAAGTCGCCCTCACGGTGCTTGATTTGGGAACCGAGGCCGAGGCAAAACAACTCCTTACCGATATTGTCAGGGCCAACACCAGTATCAGCGATCACGACAAAGCCGATGTTAGGTGGGGATACGCCAATGGGTTGTTGGTCCTCCCAGAGACCATTCCAAACAAGGAGAACCTCGCGGTTATTGCCGGGCTGCTAGCGAGCGATGGCAAGTGGAACGAGGTGGCAAGCCTCATAAGGACCCCCACAGACGTGCTGCGGCTGGCCACCGCCCTGAGTGAGGGCGACCTCTCGTTGGCGGTCTCCACTAAGTTCCGCCCCTTCAATCGCCAGGAGCGTCGCGGGTTGCTAGGGTTGCTCGAACAATGTGGGGCTGACCACGGGCTAACTGAAGATATGGCTCGCCACTCAAAGGTGTGGGTACGGCTTGCCGAGAAGTTACATCCTGGCGAGTACCATCAGTATCCTGTTGGCCACGCGGCCTTTGATGCTATCCGGAATGACAAGCCTTTCACGACATGGTATGGGTTGCTTGAACGCCGAATCAAGGGTGGGCAGATCGACGAGGCCATCGAGCAGTTGAGATCTCGCCCCGGTGAGTTTGCCCGCCGGCTGGATCATCTCGTGCGGCTGGCACCAAATGCCGAGGATGTGCTAGATGGGTTTGCGGTTGTGGCCAACAAGGTAGCGACCCCCGTGCTCCTCCAGGCCATGACACACTTCAAAGAGCGAAATAACCAGGGGGATCTGCGCGTTTTCTTCCCGAAAGGTAATGTAGCGAAGGCTCAAGCTATTCCGAACAACCTTTTGGTCATCCCTGAAGCCCTCTGCCGCAGGATCGTTGCTATCTGCGAGGATGCCCTGATCAAGCGATTCGCTAAGCTCCCTTCGCTGGGCAATGTATTTGTTGACCCGCGGCTCTCTGGCTACCTGGTACCGTTTTCTCAGCGATCTGCGGCCAAATCATCCCGTACCTTAGTGCGGGGGTCTCACGTACCATTTGGCAACAAACTTGGCAACACCTTGCGGTTTTTTGTCTGGTGGAAAAACATCACCAACCAGGAAAACAAGAGGGTGGATCTGGATCTCTCGGCCATGATCTACGATGCCGACTGGAACTTCATGGAGCATATCGCCTACACCAATTTGCGATCAGCACACTATCGAGCCGTCCATTCCGGGGACATCACGGATGCCCCCAAGGGAGCTTGTGAGTTCATCGACATAGATATGGGCTCGCTGCTCACCTATGGGGGGGCTTATCTGGTCGTGACCGTTCAATCCTACACTGGTCAGCCGTTCTCCGAGATACCAGAGGCCAGTACGGGGTGGATGCTTCGTCAGGACCCCCAGTCGGGTGAGGTATTTGAGCCGAAAACGGTCGTGGATCGGCTCGATGTCACGGCAGAAACCAGTGGGTACATCCCGATGATCGTGGGGTTGCCTAGACGCGAGATAATCTGGGTAGACGCTGCTATGAAGCGCAATCTGCAGCACGTCAATAATGTCCACGGCAACGCTGACCAGATCAGGCTTCTCGGTAAAGCTTTTGCCCAGATCACGAAACCGAACCTATACGACCTTTTCCGGCTACATGCGGTTGCCCGGGGCACACTAGTGTCCGATCCCGTGGGGGCCGAGATGATCTTTGCCCCCGACCAGGGGATCACCCCGTTCGACATCGGAATGATCGCCGCGCAGTATTTGGTTTCTTGACATCAAGTCAGGAAAACGGTAAAATCACGTTGGTGTTGCGCGGGAATGGGGGTCCATTCCATTCCTCTCCTTTCGTGCAGGGGTCACCGCTTGGGTGGCCCCTTTTTTGCGTTCCGCGCGGCAAAGCGCTAAAATTATCGGGGGCGAAACAATGCTCATGACCCAATCGACCGAGGCGACCGAATGGCATGCCTTTTGTCAATCGCTTGAATCGTTGTTAACCAACCATATCAAGACCATCGTGGGGGCGATCGAACAGTCCTGGCTCCCGTTGATTGGCTTGCTCGAAGCCTTTGATCGCTACGTTGGCGATCTCTACCGGGAGGCCGGCCAGCCCTATGGGAACAACCCCGCGGGTCTTTGGCGTTGGTGGCAAGAGCAACTCGAGGGGGTGCGAGCGCGTCAGACCCAGCAGGCCCGTCAGGAATGGGAGGACAGTTTGCTTGCCCACCAGCGTCGGCTCTTTCAGGCCAACCGGATCAAGGAGGGCCAGTAGCATGGCAGAACCGCACCGCGTCTGGCGAGACCTTAATGAGGCAATCGAATTGGTCGATCCCAAACGAGTTCGCCCGATCTTGATCGTCAACGGGCGAGCCATCAGGGCCAACCGGTGGGAGATCAACGCTACCCAGACGTGTTCGCCCTATGGCCAGCCAGACCGCTTTGATCGTCCCACCAATACCTTGCCGGTAGGGGAACACTTCATTACCAGCCCTTGGCATTACCAGGTCCGTTGGCTGGCCTACAACCACGACGAGCACCGAGTCAAGACCGACCGTCTGACCATGGAGGTGCGGCCTAGTGGCCGATTGATCTACTGGGTCGGGTCAAGGAGCCGTCTTGATGGTTAACAAGACCATTATAATGAAGGGCAATCGCTTGCTTAGCACCCGAAAGGAGCAAAATGTCCAGAATTTATTTTCATGCCGAACACGACGAAGCTGAGGTCTTGGGGTCGGAGCGTCACCAGATGCGTTATTATTGCGATGAGTTGTTCACTGTGGGGATTTCGCTCCACGACCGACCAGGGGGCCACGACCCTATCCGTCGGTTGTTACCCGCTGGTCACCTCTGCCTCCCCTTTGAAGGAGAGTCGTTTGAGAAGTACTTCCGCCTCTCGATAAGGGCCAGCCTGATGGGGGACCACTTCTTGCTTCCTGACGGTACCAAGGTTGATCCCTTCGAGTCGGCGCTCAACACCGCGTTGGTGGCTGGCAGCGACCCGATCAAGTTGGGGGCGCGCCTTCACGGCCAGTGCGAGATCCATACGTATGTGGAAGGCCCTGACCGTAGATGGCTCGCCGGGATCATCCAGCAGGGCCTTGACCATGGCATCTTCCGAGCAGACGCCGGCTGGGACCAGGTGGTGGCCCTGTTGCGAAAGGACCACGATTCCCCGGTGGTCACCAGCTACAGCGTCTGCGACCAGTTCCCTAACCGCCATGTTGCCGGCTGGGTACCGAAGCACGAGCATCTCGATCCCGATAAAGCCTGGTACGGCCTTCCCGAAGGCGAGCGCTGGGGAGAAGCGGTCAAGGGACTCCGTCGGATCAATGCCGAGGAATTCCCCTTGGTTCTCTCTCCTGAGACCTGGGAGACCTTCCGGTTTGGCAACGGCACCACCGGGATCGATCTCCGGCGAATCGCCAATGATCTTGCGAAGGAGTCCAATGTTGTCTAAAGAAGCAACACGATTTAGTCCCTCGATCCATCGGGGCCAAAACCCTGGCGTTTTCCCGCCTTTTTGGCATCTCGACCAATAGGTTGCCCGCTTAATATTGTGTCGACAGGAGGAACAAGATAAAATGATCGGCCCTTTCAGAGGAGAATATCGCTGGCTTTCAAACTTTTGGGAGTTGACCAACCCGGTGGTTCTTGATGGAGAGCAGTACCATACGGTTGAACACGCCTATCAGGCGGCAAAATATCCAGAGGGGTCTCAGGCGAGAAAGAGGATTCAAGCGGTAGCGCTAGCGGCTCATGCCAAAGGGTTTGCTAAGGTTTTGCGCCCCCACCGAACCGATGTCGTCTGGGACGAGGTAAAACTCGACATAATGTATGGTCTCGTCAGGCAAAAGTTTGCCAACGATCCGGTGCTGGCCAAACTTTTGTTGGATACGGGACAACAAGTCCTTGTGGAGGTCAACACATGGCACGACACCTTCTGGGGGGTCTGCAATGGCGTCGGGGATAATCACCTCGGGAAGATCATCATGCGGGTTAGGGAGGAACAGCCTTGGGCTCTCTAGAGATCACCGAGCAGTATAGGGCAGGTCGCCACGACATCGGCCCCTTGGCGATTGATCCCTTCTTGCCGAAAGGCAACCATGGTTAAACCAAAGGCACCAGTTCCACCAGTTCTCCCCCAACAGCCCTGTGGAGCCCAAAGAAACGCCTCACAGGACGGTTTTGGAGGGGGCTCGTCACTGGAGAACAAGAACGACCGCCGGCGCTTCCAGTACCATGATGGCGACCATAAGGAGCGCTTGGTTAGATGGCGAAGAGACCCTCATGATCAGGAGGATGGGAAGTAACGGCGGAGCCCTGAACTACCCAGCACCCCCCCCTGCCCGCCTGGTTAGGCGCCCCAGCTCGACATAACTGAGCTAGTGCGATCCTCTTTTTAGCACACCTGTTCGGGTTCTTGTGCTCGTCGAAGGCTCTGCGTGGACTCCTCGTGACCAGCTGCGTGGGCTATGCTGATCCTACAGTATGCGGAATCTGCATAATGCACCCTCGACTATGCTGAGCCGTCATAGTGTGCGCTATTCCAGTCCAGTCAACCATCTAGCCATATTCGCCGCTCCTCAATCAGCTGGTCCCTATCCTCCCCTCCCCCAAGGGCCATGCCGGCAACTCGGCGAAGTCAAGGCGATTGTGGTAGGGGCTTCTATAGAGGAAGGCGCGCCTATCCCGTGCCGGCATGGCCCTTGTGAAGCCTCCACAGCAACGCCGTGCTATGTAGCACGTCCTGCAACACAATCCCATACAATAGGGTATTGTTGACAATTTCCGCAATGTGAACTTATTCACAGTTTTTGGGTAGACAAGGGTATGGGTATGGGTATATACTCATGGTAGATAAGGCAAGCGAAAGGGGAGAATCATGAAGCTATCACTAACAGACAGGCTTAACATTAAGTCCACGAGCCTGGCTGCACGCCATCAGCTGATTACAGATTTTAGTCCATCGAGAGAGGGAACGAAATGTTAGGCCAAATCATAGCCCACTGGCTTAAAACCCGAAACGCCGACCTGGTAGCACCGCAGCACAGTTGCCCCCACTGCGGGGAGCGCAATCCAGACCAACTGGTATGGCAACCAGACGAGTCAATTGTGTGTGCCGTGTGTGGCAAACGATACGCAATTTAGAAAGGAGCAACAAAATGGACGAATCCGCACGCAAAATCAAACAATACCAATGGGAAGACATCGGAGTGGAACACTCTCAGTATTTTCAAGGACGCGGCACTGCCTACAGCAATTGGGAAGAAGTGTACATTGGGATAGGGGAAGACGCCAAGGAAGCCATCAGCGATGCAATAGACTCGGCTGCTATGAGTGGCTGGGACGTTGACAAGTTGCCGAAACGTCCCAGGGGATTTTCCAAGGAAACCGTCCAGGACGTGATCGACGCCAACAGGGAACCATCAGACGAGGAGGAGGAAGAGGAAGACGAAGAGGAGGAAGAGGAGGAAGAGGAAGACGAAGAGCCAACTGAGCTCTATTACCATGTCGCACTATACGTCCGTTAACCAATCAAGACCAATCAGAGAGGAGCAACATGAAAAAGCTAGCCTATGGCAACCCCTATACCCACGAGGAACACGAGAGGATTTGTTACACCGCGAAGGACTCTATAGCGCGATACAACCCGGATACCAGACAATACGAGGTGTCCTGTCGTTGGTGTGGGCAAGTCCGCCGGCGCGTCTATCAATATGACGGCCGTTCAGGAGTCTTCTGCAATCGAGACTGCTTCAACTCCTACCACAATTAACAAGACGAAAGGGGAGAGCAACCATGCACGAGATACCATCAATCTTAACGGCCAATACCTACTTTTGGCGTCCGGCAGGGTCTGCCAGTGGACGCAGGGCCAACGAACGCCGGCGGCATGCCGAAGTCGCGGCATTCGTGACGGCCCACGAAACTGCATTACAGGCAGCCGACGTAACTATTGATTTTGACTACTCGGAATCCTGCCGGAACGTTTACAAACACTGCCGGGTTACTCGCAACGGCCGACGGAGCAATATCATGGCCGTTCGCAAGGCGATCGGGTCCTAGCCCCTGGAGACAAGCACTAGTTTGCCGCTATTCTGCCCTTGAACCTGTCAAGGGCAGCCAGGAGCAAATTAGTAGGAGGGTATATCATGCTGATCAAGTGCAACTCAGAGCAATCTCTTTATTGCGTGGAACACGGAGAAGGGAGGCAAGCCTATGGCTCGTGCCTAGGATACGAATACGCATTCAAACGCGCCAGGGCAGTTGCCCAGTGGGCTGGACAACCAGTCCCAAACGCCAACCTAATAGGCACACCAGAGGGCTACCAGGAATACCAAGCGATTATGGCGTATGGCCAAGCGTTTGCCCTTGCCCGTAACCAACGCTGCACGGCAGAATTGACACCCCAGTTAATCGGGCTGGAAGGGCAGCGCGTTGAAGTGGTCGACCAATACGACGAACGCCGGCGTTTCATTGTGGGGAAATCAACCGGTTGGCTTCCGTGCCACCTGGAAATCAAAACCAAACGATCAACAGGAGGAGCTTGCGTATCAGGCGCGCCGTTCAAGTCGATCAAGATCGTCGGGTAAATCGCGGGATAGGTCAATTCCAAATCGCGCGGGCGATCAATTCCGAAACACGAAAGGGGTATACAATGGGCTGGCACCTGGCAGTTATTGACCACTGGGGAACCATCGAACAATGGCTTGACGCCATACCGCAAGACCAACGGATTAAGGATTACCTCGCAGCTCGCGGCATGGGGATCAAGAACATCCGGACTAAACGGCCCAATCAATCGACCGGCCCTAATCGCGGGCTAGGTCAAGCCCAAAACACGAAAGGATCATCATGAGAGAATATACCACAACCGAAACCAAAACCGTCAAGAGGTTCTTGTTTCGCTGTAATCGAAAGGGCTGCAAGGGGATTATCGCCAGGGACATCGTGATCCATATCGTCGAAGAACGCTATTATGATCCTGCAACCAACCAGAGCCATCGCTTTGCCCCGCGCAAAACCTACGACGGCAACCAAACGGTACAGCATGAGCATTGCCCTGAATGCGGCAGGGAAACCTACGGAACCCCCGTCAAGGGCTACAAGACCGATCACGTGTGTGACGCCAGGTGCACGAGTGCCAAGGGGCAGGATTGTGAGTGCTCATGTGGAGGGCAAAACCACGGGCAAGCCTATCTATAACCTAATCGCGGACCTATTCAACCCCAATATTGAGAGGAGAGAATCAATGCTTTGTTCAATGTGTTGTCATGGCGTAAACGTCAAGAAAACTTGGCAATGCCCAGCCTGCAAATCAATTCATTGCCGCCATATCAACCCTTGCCCTTGTCAAGGGACCGGCAGACTAGACGCAGCCGGCCTTGATACGGCAAAAATGATCCATGGGATGGGCACGCCAAAACCAACCCCCTGGATCAAGATCCGGCTTGTAGACGGTCCAGCTGATGACGACCCGGCAAACCTTCCATTTGAAGACCAAGACGACTAATCGCGGGACCGATCAACCCCGAATCGCGGGATCGATCAATTCCAAAAATACATACTTATACCCATTGCAAAGGTACGGGTATGGGTATATAATCACATTAGATAGGGAATGAAAGGGGAACGAAATGGAAACCAAAGTTAGCAAGGCACCAGAAACAAAAGACGAGGCCTATACAGTTTTTGACCGCTGGATCAGACGCCGGCCTGGACTCGATTGGAGAGACAAGGCCGGGATCGCTGCCTACAACAGCGAAGTCCGGGCGATTGGCAAGCAGCGGATCAGAGCCCTAAAAGCCCTTCAGGACTTCGCCCGGCCCTGGAACGAATATTCCCCAGAGCTCTTGATCGAGGCCAGCCAGCGCGCCTACTCCGGCCGACTGTCGTTTGACCACAAGGGCCAAATCGAGTATACCGCCGGGCAGTACTGGCCAACCGAGTACCGCCAGGCCGCCGCCGCCGTCCTGGAGCTCTATTGCTCGCTTGTGTACGCCAAACGGGCCAAGGAGGAACCGCGAACCTACCAATACAACAGCATGGCCGACGTGAAACGGGCTAACCACGAATCCGGCGGTTTCTGGTTCGAGCCCGCCACCATGCGGTACTTCCAGACCAAGATCGAGACCAGTTTGATCGCCGGCCGCTACTTCGTGACATCCGAACGGCACGAAGACGAGCCCAGGCGGTACACTTGCCGGGAAGCCCTACCGGACGGATCGATCGAGTCAGTCGGGCAATTCCAGCAGTACCGCACCCTGAAGGAGGCTCGCGAGGCTATCGCGGGTCTCCTCCGGTCCTAATCGCAGGAGCACTCAAGATCAACAACGGAGGAAAGCCAATGTCTCACATTATCAAGCGGCATAAAAATCGCGAGGGTATCCTATATCAATTACGCTCTGATAATACCATCCTTCGCAAACTACTCCCGTCCGAACCTTGGCATATTAAGAAACAGTGCAAAACCCGGAAGGAGGCTGAGGGATACTTTAAGTATATCTCTAGGATGTAACCAAATACACGAAAGGAGCAGCACCATGACCGATTCCATAGGAGACAACACCGTCGACCTGCGCGACATTGACGAGGAAGAGCGCCCCCAGTGGATCGCCGCCGTCGAGGCGACCGGCTACGACTTCGATCAGGTACTCGAAAACGAGCCCATTATGATCAATGCTAACTATTTTGCGGAATACGCCCGCGAGCTAGCCGAGGACATTGGGGCCATCTCGGGTGATTTGCAATGGCCTCTAGATCACATTGATTGGGATGCAGCCGCCGAACAACTCAAAAGCGATTACACCGAACTGGAGATCGAAGGCTCGACCTACCTTTTCCGCACGTTCTAGTGCCAATCGCGGGTCTCCTCCGGTCCTAATCGCAGGAGCACTCAAGTCCACACACGAAAGGAACACCATGAAGAGCCAAAAAACCAACAGAGCCAAGATCAACCACATGATCGCCCTGGCCCAGTCCTGTCGAATCGTCGCCCACCACCACCCGCGCCTCCATACCATCGCGATCAACGGGTTCCCGCCGGTACCCGAGACCGAGGGGATTATGCAGCTCAGGTACCTCTTGGCCAAACGAGGGATCATAGCCTAATCGCGCGAGTGCTCGCGATCTAATCGCGGGGCTGTTCAATCCTGAGACACGAAAGGAGACATCATGTTAGACCTATCACAAGCCCACTGGAACACAAGCCCAGACAAACACCGGATCCTCGATGATCAAGACCGTATCATAGCGGACGTTGACGCCGGCTGGCGACAGGAATTCCTTGACAGCGAACTAGACCAAATCGCCGACCTGATCGCCGCGGCGCCGCAGCTCCTCGCGGCCGTCCAGATCACCCTGCAGCTGCTCGATAACCTGACCACCGAGGAATTTAGCCGAGGCGGAGATAAGCCGGCAAGGGAAGCCCTGCAAGCAGCGTTCACCGCCGCCACGGGCAACCCTGAAGCGTGGCGCCAATCGCGGGAGGAGTCAACCCCACCGGTGCCAGCACAACCGCACCCCCACCACGATCTTGTCGGTCGCCAGTATCAGAGCGCCTTTGGGATCACCGTCAAGGCCGTGGCCGTGGATCATCGTCACCAAGACCGCGTGGTTGTCCTGGAGTCAGGCCCCACGGAGACACCCTGCCGGCGAAGCGTCAACGCGAACACCCTCCGGGCTGCCCTTGGGCTACCCGAACCGCGGGATAGCTCAAGCCCGGCTTAATCGCGGGATCGATCAATTCCAAATCAGAAAGGAGCTACCCAAATGGGAAACACAAAACCCCCAAGCCATAGTCAACTCTATGAGTGCGGGATCTGCGACTGCCTGCACCCTTGGCACTTCTTCGGTGACTGTCGCGACGATAGCAACCGTTACGCCGATGAAGAAGCTTTCGCCGCTCGCCATGCTATAGACCCCATGGCCGTCGAGGTCTTCTCGTGGGAGGAAAGACTAATCGCTGATGGCTTGCTAATCAAGGGTGAGCCCAACAACCCCACGGCTTAGCCTAATCGCGGGAGCACTCAAGAGCACAAACACGAAAGGATCAACCATGAAATCAGCCCCAGCAACCACCCTTAAACAATACACTACGGCCTGTCCACACTGCCATAAATCCATCAGGATCGAGGTAACGGAGGATAATGCTCGAATTGTGGAGAAGTTCCCAGAGGAACCTACCCCCAGAACTGCCCGTTGGTATCGCCTGATGCGATCCAAACCCTGCATTGTCTGTGGCCAGCAACAAGGACGAAAGATCATCATGGACAATCAAACTTTCTGCCAACCTTGCCACGCGGAAATCAGATCCATGACTCGTTGTCAAAAGGACGAACGACTACACAAGATTGTCCATGAATTAGTACACGCGGGACGTTCATCCTCTGACGTAGCCAAAACCTTTGGGGTTAGTAGAACCGTTATTACTCAACAAACCAACCTATGGCAGCGATCACTCTGGATCGCCCGAAAGTTAGGACAGCCCAACCTACTGGAAGAGGCCCAGTTAGAGTGTTTTCTCCAGAGTGACCCCAGACACAAGCGGCTCTATCCTAGCCCAGAAGCAACCGAGACGATGGACACCAACCAAATCGCGGGATAGCTCAAGCCCGAATCGCGGGATCGATCAATTCCAAAGATGGGTAGCTTTACCCATTGAAATGGTACGGGTATAGGTATATAATGGAGAAGCGAAGGGACCGACACCACAGTCGGAGAAAGAAGGAAACGATGGCAAAGACTAACAGGCTACCAAAGGGGACATGGCTTCGCAGGTGGGATGATGAGAATGGCGAGGTTGTAGCGGTTATCCGCTCTGATAACACTTACTACATTCGCCACACCGAGCCAGCTCATAGCCCTGCTGCGGGCAGCAAACGGCACATTCGATGCTCCCTGAACGATGCTCGCGAGTATGACGCAGAGACAGCCGAAGGCTTTGCCGCAAGCGCTTATTACGAGAATGAAAGCGCAAAGGCAGAAGGCGATCCGTTCTTCGTGGATGTTCGCAACGCCGACGCCATTGACGGGGCCATCGACAAGATCGAGCGCAACATGGAGCAAATGAACAGGAAATAGCTAACCCTGCTGGCCATCCGTCAGCCGGGGCAACCAAACGAGAAGGAGTAAACAAGTGAAACGCAACGGAGAGGACATCGTAATTACTCATACGGGAGAACTACCGAGCGCAAGAGCACTCGCCGCTAAAATCTCCCGGTCACGCAATCACGCATGGTGCCACATATACCACATTAACCCGACTACCAAGCAATTAACCCGCCTGACGTACAGCGAGGGAGCCCTGTACGTCGTGAGCAACTCGACCACGATGAATATGGGGCACTGGTGGTTTACAGTCGGCAAACGCCGCGGCCTGACCA
Organism: Gaiellales bacterium; assembly: GCA_003599855.1. Classification (GTDB taxonomy): domain Bacteria; phylum Actinomycetota; class Thermoleophilia; order BMS3ABIN01; family BMS3ABIN01; genus SURF-19. Next base: position 14,500 of record QZKG01000016.1, read on the forward strand.
TCATCGACGCCATGGTCCGCTACGGGGAAGGCTGGGTGCAAACGCAGGCCAAACGGCTTGGAGGCACCGGGCAATATAGCGTAATCGACTAGGTAAAATCGAGAAGGAGCTCTACAGTGAGAACATTGGACCGCACAGACACCAAGCGCGCCATAGCGCAACACCAGCCAGACGGAGAAACCTACATCGTGGAGTATTGTTCCGTGTGGGAGGATGACAACCCAATAGGCACTCAGATTACCGCCGCGGCCGGCCCTATCAACCATGGCGACCTACCGAGCCGCCCCGCCGATGGGCCTACGCCCGAACTGTACGATGCTATCGACGACTGCCCCAACCTGACCGATGAGGATGCTGACTGGCTTCAGGTCGAGGATGAGGCCGGAAGGCTGGTCTATCCTATCGGGGCAAGATAACACGTCTATTCTGCGAAAGGCATCCTAATCGCGCGCTCGATCGTGTCCAAATCGCGGACATGATCAAGTCCAGTCGAAACCAAAAAAGGAGAACGCCATGACCACGATCACTTGCTCGCTCGAATGCAACCATTCAATTGAATGGGGCGATACCCCCGAGACCCCAGGGGCCGACCTGCCCTTCGAGGGCCGAACCGTCTATTGCCCCGAATGCGAAGCCGACCGAACTGTCGAGGAGTGCGACCCCTCGACCCTGTCGATTCGCAACATTACTCTCTCGGGTAGACCCCCGACCAACGAGCGCCAGCCCCAACCCGGCGACCTCGCCGCTATCCTGTGGGACACCCGCACCGGCACCTATGGGTACTGTTTCCACGGGATCGGCCCCACCGGCCTGGCCTACGAGTCAGACGACTACACGGGCTTCGACAGCCCCGAGGTTGCCGAGCACGAGGCCCGCGGGGAATACGCCGAGCGCAATACTGCCTAAGCTAATCGCGGAAGGACTCAAGCTCAAATCGCGGGATCGCTCAGGCCCGCTGAAGGCAGAAAGGAGAAAACAAATGGCAGCAGTATATGACCACATGACCGGAGACCAGATTACGGTAGGGTTGCAAGGGTCCTCCGTGTGCGATGAGGCGATCACCATCGCTCGCGAACTCGCACGAGACCGCGAGGCCCCCGTGCTGCTGGACGACGACGACGGTGAGTGGGTCGTCGAACCATCTGGAACCTGCCGACCGTTGACCCGACAAGAGCGCCTTGACAACGGGTCGCTACACCAGCACCGCTGTCTACAGTGTGGTTGCTATTACGATTGTGACTGCGACGATAGCGATGATGATTACTACGGAATATGCAGTGATTGCGAAGAAGAGGAGGAAGCAAAGTGAGAATAGTACGGAATGACAACGTGAGCATTGAGGTTAGCATTTACCCGGTGGCGGGATACCTCAGTGCCTATGAGGCTGGGCTAGAAGAGGATCTGGCCGAACTGAAAATGTAGCCGCTTTTGAGACGGCAGAAGGAAATCGCGGGAGCGTTCAGGCCCGCAACAATAACAAAGGAGAAACCATGAGCCTTACACTCAGCCATAGAACCAAATCGATCTGCTGTTACATCGCGGAAGAGAGCAAGACAGCGCTCTACCAAGAGGTCGAAAGGATCCGCGAGGAACAACTCGATTCGGTGATGTCGGTATCCCGATATATAGGCGAGGCCATCGGGCTCCGCCTGGCCATCACGGAACTACTCCTCGAGGCGTTCTGCCAGGAGGTCGCCCTCCACCCCGAGGTCCCGGTCGCCGAGCTCTGGACCAAAACCTTCGGGGTCAAGCTCTTCCGCTGATCGCGGGAGTACTCGTGTCCGATCGATCGGGGCGGGCCGCTCCGTCCGAAACAAAACAAAAAACCAGAAGGAGAATCAAAATGGGCAGAGAGATCAAACGGGTACCACTGGACTTTTGCTGGCCCCTCAATCGGGTCTGGCCGGGCTACCTCAACCCCTGGCACCGCTATAGCACCAAGTGCCCCGCGTGCGATGGCTCCGGCCATAATCCTGCGACCAAACAGATCGAAGACGACTGGTACGACTTCGCCGGGACTGGTCGCCGCTGGTCCGATAACCTCACCCAAGACGAGGTCGACGCCTTGATCGAGGAAGGGCGCCTGCATGACCTGACCAGCCGGTTCGTCAGGGGCGAAGGCTGGCTCCCCACGGGCCACCACCCCACTGCCGAGGAGGTCAACCTCTGGAGCCGGCAAGGCCTCGGCCACGATGCGATCAACCGCTGGATCTGCGTGGAGACCAGAGCCAAACGGCTCGGCACTTGGGGCTCCTGTGAACGCTGCCAGGGGGAAGGCGAGGTCTGGACCTCCCCCGAGATGAAACAAAAGAGCGAATCCTGGGAACGAGAAGAGCCGCCCACGGGCGAGGGCTGGCAAACCTGGGAAACTGTCTCGGAGGGGAGCCCCGTCTCCCCCGTGTTCGCCACCAGCGACGAGCTTGCCGCCTGGCTCGTCGGACAAGGCTATTCCGAAGCGGGCGCCGCCGCTTTCATCAAAGCCGCTTGGGTCCCCTCGATGGTTTCGGTTGAGGGACAACTCTATCGCGACATCGAAAGCGCCACGGTGCTCAACCAGAAGGAGGACGGCTCCTAATCGCGGAAGCCCTCGCGTCCGAATCGCGCGCCTGATCAGTTCCATCGGTCGTGCGGACCGACGGAGGAAAGAAAGGAATCGCCATGCAACCATCCCAATGGCTAACCCCCGGGAAACTACTGTTGCTCATCGGGAGCCTTATCCTGTTGCTCTTCGGCTGCCTAGCGGTCGCCACCATCAAGCGCCAGCCGCAAGGGGTCCTGATCGTCACGAACAAACCCGTGGTGGCTTCCGTGACGCCGCGCCGCCTGGTCGCCTTGCCCACCAAGGTGCCCAGCCCCACGGTGATGCCCAGCCCGACCAAGACCCCCATGGCGGTCCCCACGGTTGCCCCCACCAACACCCCAAGGCCGTCGCCCACCCCCGGGCTTAGCGAAGCCGACCGCACCTACCTCGCGACCATCTCGCGCCAAACCAACACGATGATCCCCAGTCTCAAGCGGGTCCACGCCCTGATGAGCGCCCCTCAGTTCAATAGCAACCGCTGGAAACTAGACCTCGCCGAGGAATTCGTCGCCTGGCAAGCCGCCTACACGACCGCCCAGACCCTCAAGCCATCCAGTCGGTTCGGCCCGTTCCACCAGACCTACCTGGCGGCCCTCCGGAACTTCAACGGGGCCGTCGACGACGTGGTCGCGGGAATCGATAACGTCGACGCCACCAGACTCCAGGCCGGGACCAGCAAGATGCTCGAAGGCGCTACCTTGCTGAATCAAGCGATTGACCTGCTGGAAGCACAAGCGCCCTAGAATCGCGGGAGTGATCAAGTCCAAATCGCGGAATCAATCAAGTGCTTGTCACCAAGACCGATCCGTCTGATCCGTCGGATCGGTCCGAAAAACCTTAGCCCGTGGAAGGCATCGGCGCCCACACCTTCCGGCACACCGGACACCGAAGGGGCTGGATATATTGCTGCTCATTCCCCTGCCGGGGTACCCGCAGACCCCCGAACTCCCCTGTGGCCCCAACGTGCCGACAGAAGGGACACGCTACCGACTGCCCTGTCGATTCCCCCGCTACTCCACCAATCCCCACGTGAGCGGCGTCCCCCTCTCGATAAACTGGCTCGCCCGGCGGCCCAAGACCGCCTCGTAATGCCGCGGGGCCAGCCCACAGGCCGGCCGGATACTCCGGATGTTCCGCGCGGTGAACGGCTCGCCCGCCTCTATATCGTCCACCGCGAAAAGGCTCCGGCGGTACGGCAGCATCGGGGCCTCCTCGGCGGTCGGGCCAAACCTGATCTCCCCCAAGGCTGCCTCGGCTTCCCTCACGGCCTGGACCATCTTGCCGAACTCCGTCGGCTCCAAACTGAACTTGGCATCCGGTCCCCCCTGACTGCGGTCTAGCGTCAGGTGCTTCTCGATGAGACAGGCTCCCAACGCCACGGCCGTGACCGGCACCGCCAACGAAAGGGTATGGTCCGAGAGCCCCACCAAACGATGCCAGCACTCGGCCATCGCCGCCATGGTCCGGAGATTGGCGTCCCCAGGGTTTGCCGGATAAGCGCTGATGCACTGCAAGAGAATAACCCTAGCCGGTGGCATCAAGCAACGGTTGGCCGCCACCGCCACCCGGTCCTGCAGTCCCAAACTCGCCGCCGCCAGTGCCAGGTCGATGTCTTCTTCCGTCGCCATCCCGGTCGAGATGATCAAGGGCTTCCCCTTGCTAGCCACATACCCGATCAACGGCAGATCCGTGATCTCAAACGAGGCGATCTTGTAGCACGGCACAGCCATTTCCTCAAGGAAATCCACTGCCCCGTGGCAAAACGGCGTACTCCAGAGCAAGAGTCCCAAATCCTCGGCAAACTCTTTGAGGCGCGGTTGCCATCCCCAAGGCATCGCGGTCTCCCTGTAGAGTCCATATAGCGTCCTCTCCCGCTCGCCCCACTTGATCCGAAACCACGGCTTATCAGAGTCCAGCGTGATGTAATCGGGCGCAAGGGTCTGGAGCTTAATCGCGTCGGCTCCCGCGGCCGCCGCCCACTCGATCAGCCGCCTGGCATCGCCGAAGGTCCTGGCGTTTCCGCCGATCTCCGCACAGATCACCACCGGGTGGCCCCACCCGACCTTCCTGCCGCCAATCTCAAGTTCCATTAGTCCCCCTCACAACCACGCTGAAAATCTGCCCGCCGTACATCTTGACCTCCAGGTCGGCACCGACCTGCATTATCTCGACAATGTCGTAGGCCAAGTTTGGGTACTCGGAAGCCTTCAGGCCCTCTAGCGTTACCATTATCAGGGTAGCCAACTCCTCATCCGTCATATGGATCCTCCTCCTCCAACTCAGCCTGCAACAACCCAAGGCAGCCCCGACAAATGACCACCGCATTTTGCGGTATTGGTGGGGACAACACGACAGTATCCCCTACCTTATCGCAGAAGTCACACTCGGAATGATCGGCGAACAAATGGGTCTCTCGGAGTACCCCATCGTTTCTCAGGCCACCCGTGATAATGGTCATGGATCCTTGACCTCCAGCCTCGTGACCAGCCGGTAAACCCGCCCGCAATGGTCGCACCGGCTCTCCCCACACTGATCGTCCACCGCAAAGGCGCTGTTGCCGCACTCGCAGGAGATCCCCACGGAGCAGTCCCGCCAGTCCTCCTTGACCTTATCCCAATCGACCTTACGCCATCCGTCATCCTGCTCCTCCACGATCTCCCGCCGGCGCATCAAGCCGAACCGCCCCACCTCCATATACAGGTTCTCCATCTCTTGCTCGCTCAGCGGCCCCATCGCCTGTCGCTTCGCCAGCCACCGCTCGGCATCAGGGTGGAGCGTCAGCCGCACCTTGATCCTCTGGTTTAGTTGCGTCGCCTCCCCGTAGCGCCGTTCGTCGAGCAGCGCCACCGGCACCGTTGTCCCTACCTCCCACACCACCGCCTCGCTCCGGTCAAACCCCACGATCTGGTCCTGCCAAATCCCCCAGAGATAGCGCTCCACCATGTCGAAGTAAGGGGCACCAAAAATGTCGACGAACTCCAGGATCGCTGCCACAAGCTCGGCCCGCGCCAGCGGATCAAGTATCACCCGCCCGCAGAAAATGTAGTTCAGCTTGGCCTCGGGCACCGAGTAACCAAACTTGACGAACGTCGCGACATAGCGTCGCAGCTCCTCTGGACTGTCGAACAACTCCCCTGATGCCCGATCGTCGTACTGCCACATAAGGGCATAAAGGTGAGGTGATTCTCTCCAGTCCTCCTCGGCCAAGAACCTTACCAGATGCTCCCCAGGCAACCCCAGGCCAACAAGCCAGTGGATCAGTTCACCAAGGTACCCGCGGCCGCTCGCCAGCTCCAGCCAAAAGCCGTACCGCCGAACCGCCTGGTAGTCCTCATAACTGAAACTCTCGGACCCCACCACCACTTCCTCGGGCTCCACCACGACCTCGCCGCCGTAAACCCCGTAGTTCTGGCCCGAAAGCCGCCATTTGGTCCGGTAGCGATAGCGCTGGCGGCTCTCTTCGGTCGCCAGGGCTGTGCCGCCCAGCAACTTGAGGTTGTAGCTATAGATGCGGTCTACCCCGGTGGACAGCAGCCACTCGATCCCGGCCTCATAGCCCTCACGGGTCTCGCCAGGAAACCCGAAGATCATCTCGGTCGAGCTGAGGAGGCCCCGGTGGCGCGCCCACCCGACGTACTCCTGGAATTGCTCGGGCCGTAAATTCGTCCGGTGGATCCTGTTGACTACCGCGGGGTCGAGGCTCTGGAATGACATCCCGAATTCCCCGAGGGGCGCCAGGGTCTCGACCACCTGGAGGACATGAGGGGTAACGATCTTGGCGCTGTAAAAATAGAGCCGTCGCGGCCAGCCTTGCCGGCTCATCGTGGCGATCCGCTCGGCCATGTCGACATCCCGTTCCTTCAAGATCCCGAGGTTCTCGTCGGTCAGGATCAGGTACTCGCTCGAGGTGCGGCTCGCGATGTAGTCTAGCTCAGCGGAAACCCGCGCCAACGAAAAGGCCCGGACCTTCCCCCAGTGCTCGTCGCCGCTGACGCAAAACAAGCAGCCATAGGGACAGCCTCGAGAAGATTGGACTACCGGGGTCCAACCTGCTTCCAACCAGTGGTCCAACAGACCCATCAGGTAGGGCGAAGGAATGTCGGGCAGCACCACCGGGTCGAAGTACCCTCCTTTGATCAGCCCCCCGGCCCCCGTCAAAACCACGCACCCCCCTGGGGGACGAAGGCGGTCTAGCCCATCTGGTCGGAGCACCTGTTCCACCAAACGACAGATCGCCTCTTCGCCCTCGTGGGGGACCAGCACGTCGTAGGGGCCGCCTTTGAGCAACGCCACCATTTCAGGGTCGGTCTTCGGCACCGACGGCCCCCCCGCCGCCACCACGGTCTTCGGACTCATCTGCTTGGCCCGCTCGGCGCAAAACCGGCTCAGCCGCTCGTTCCAAAGGCGCAGCGAAAACCCCAGGACCGCCGGGCTTTCCTCCTGCAGGGCCGCAAGCAACTCCTCGGGGTCGGTGAAAAGCCGCACCGTCAGGTCAGGCACCCGCCGCAAGAGCTTCGCCGCCAGCAACCCGATGGCCAACGGGACCACCCTGTTGCCATGCTCATGCCTGAGTTCCGCCAGCCAGACCAACCCCTTAGTCGGCATCGTTTTGCTCCAACTTCCCCACGGCCTCATCGATCTCCTGCCAGAGCCCCCAGAGTCCCTGCAGCACAATGTAGTCCCCC
>QZKG01000004.1 GCA_003599855.1 Gaiellales bacterium
ATGCGGACTAGCCGCAAAGCGATGGCGGCGGCCAGTGAGGTCTTGCCGACGCCGCCTTTTCCCAAGGTCATAACGACACCTTTGCCGGTGGCAGCGATTTCAGTAGTCAGGTCATCGAGCGATGGATACCTGGTCTCTACGCTGACCGTTGATGAAGCAGTACTCACCAAAGCCGCTGTGGAGCTTTCACCGCCAAGAAAACGGCGCAGGGAATCGATGCCAAGCATGGCCTCCTGTGCCAGAGGCATTTCGGTTCGCGGCAGTCCGGCCAGCACAGCGGGAATCGAGTCAAGAGCTACTCGGCAGCGATCTGTTAGTGCCGCCGCCAGGGGATCGCTCATGTCCTGGGCAATGAATATGCCGTTCAGCAGTAAGACCTGATTTGTGATACCTATCTCCGCGAGTTCCCCTGACGCCCGTGCTGCTTCAGCCAGGGAGCTTTCATCTGGGCGGCTGACGACAACGATTGTGGTAAGCGTTTTATCCGCCAGCGCGGCGCGGGTGTTAGCGTACATCTCCTTTTGAGCTCCCAGGCCGGATAACGGACCCAGGCACGATGTGCCGCCGACGCTCTCGGCAATAAAATCGCTCCAGGCGGCGGGCAGTTCCAGCAAGCGCAGAGTATGGCCCGTCGGCGCTGTGTCAAAAACGATGTGGTCGAAGCGGCCGCCATCGTCCGGGCCGCCGAGAAGCTTGGCGAATTCATCGAAGGCGGCGATCTCGACCGTGCATGCGCCGGAGAGCTGCTCCTCAATGCTGGTGATAGCCTCGGCCGGTAGTGATTCGCGATATGGCCCGACAACTCTTTCGCGGTAGGCCGCGGCTGCTTCCACTGGATCGATATTCATGGCGATCAGTCCGGGCACGGAAGGAATCTCGGTGCCTTCCCGCGACAGCGGTGTTCCCAGCACCTCATCGAGGTTGGAAGCCGGGTCGGTGCTGACCAAAAGTACTTTGAGGCCGCGGTCCGCCAGGGCGATTGCCGTAGAAGTGGCGGTTGTAGTCTTGCCGACCCCGCCTTTGCCGGTGAAGAACAGATTGCGTGTGGGTTGTTTTAAGAATTCCATAAACAACCCCCTAACAGTTGCAGCCCGGACCACAATCGGAATCTTCCGACGATGGCGAGCAGCAAGGTTCTTCATTAGGCAATGGTATTGAGCAGCAGGGATTTTCAGTCTTTGACGGCGCGCTAAGGTTGATTTCCACACCCCGCGCCTTCAGAGCCTCCTGCCACTCATCGGTGGACGGATACTTGTGCTCGGCGATCAGCTCGCCGTCAATATAGACCACTGGGAGGGCGTGCGGTCCCTGTTCCTTTAGCACTTCGCCGATAGCGTCGTTTTTTGCGAACACCTCAAGATCGGTTGAAAGGTTGTAGCGGTTCACTTCGATACCTTTTTCCTCGATCAGCCTGAGCGTTTCCTGGAGCTTGACCAGCTTGGGGTCAACTGACGGTCCGCAGACTCCACTTGAGCAACACATCGCGGGTTCGAATAGTTCTATTTTCATTTTCTTGTCCTTTCCATTTATTTTTTTATTCTTCGTTTTTTATATATTTATCAGTGATCTCTGCCATTTCTTATTAACCTGGAGCTGGCGCACGAGCTTCCCGAAAATATCGCCGTTGAAACCAGAAGGCCACATTCACTAATCCAATCATCACGGGCACCTCGACCAAAGGCCCAACTACACCGGCGAAAGCCGCTCCGGAGTTGAGGCCGAAAACCGCCACCGATACCGCGATGGCCAGCTCAAAATTGTTGCTGGCCGCGGTGAAAGCCAGAGTGGTGGACTTGCTGTAGTCAGCACCGATCTTTTTGCCCATAAAGAACGACACGACGAACATCACCACGAAGTAGATTCCAAGCGGCACGGCGATCAGCAATACGTCGAAAGGTATCTGCACGATCAGATTTCCTTTAAGGCTAAACATCACTACGATTGTGAACAGTAGCGCCACCAGGGTGATCGGACTGATTTTAGGTACTACTATGGCATGGTAGCGTTCCCGGCCCATCAACCCTACGCCGATGAGGCGGGTGATTGCTCCGGCGGCGAAGGGGATGCCAAGGTAGATAAAAACGCTTTTAGCGATCTGCCCGATGCCGATGGCAACCACCGTTCCCTCAAGGCCGAACAGTGGCGGCAGTACGGTAATGAAGACCCAGGCATAGACGCTGTAGAAGAGCACCTGGAAGACGCTGTTCAAGGCTACCAGCCCGGCAGCATACTCGGTATCGCCCTTCGCCAGCTCGTTCCAAACGATGACCATGGCAATGCAACGGGCCAGGCCGATCATGATCACTCCGGCCATGTATTCTGGGTAACCGTGCAGAAAAATAATGGCCAGCGCGAACATCAGGATCGGGCCTACGACCCAGTTCTGAAATAGTGACAGCCCCAGTATCTTTTTGTTCCTGAAGACCTCTCCCATATCCTCGTACCTGACCTTGGCAAAAGGCGGATACATCATCAGAATCAGGCCGATGGCGATTGGGATATTGGTGGTGCCCACCGAAAAGGAGTTGATGAAATCTTCCACCCCGGGAATGAAATATCCCAGTGCGACCCCAGCGGCCATAGCGGTGAAGATCCACAGCGTGAGATATGTGTCGAGGAATGAAAGCTTTCTACTGACTCCGGCAGTCATTTCATCTCCTCTCTGGATTCGGTCTTTAATTCGCTTTTAAAATATCCGTTCATCCGTGCGCGGATCTTATCGCGAATACATCGAAATTCTCGCAGGATCTCCTCGTCGCTCCCCGTAGCCTCGGCCGGGTCGCGGAAGCCCATATGCAGCCGCTTGACTCCGCCGAAAAAGACGGGGCAGTTCTTATTGGCATCGTCGCAGAGGGTGATGACGTAATCGAAGGACTGGCCTTCATATTTGCTGATATGTTTTGAAGTGTTGCCGCTGATGTCGAGGCCAAGCTCCGCCATCACCTTGATTGCATATGCATTTAAGCCCTGAGGGTCGGTGCCAGCCGAATACGCCTCAATCTCTCCCGCAAAGTCATGATTAACCAGTCCCTCAGCCATCTGGCTGCGGGATGAATTACCCGTACAAAGAAAAAGTACTTTCTTTTTCATATCAACTCCTTAATATCTCTATACTATCCGGATAAACGGATATCGTAACTAAAAAAAATTATCTACACGTGGCCTGCTTCTTTGACATATATTCGCGAAGAGCTTTCTGATCGGTAATAACTTGGGGTAGCCCGGCCAGATCCTTGCGCAGCAGATCGAAGATGTCCTGGTGCAGGACCGTTTCGCCATCAGCAAGGCGATAGTGCATCCACACCCCCTGTCGATTATCAGTTACCAAGCCGGAATTGCGTAAATACGCCAGGTGGCGGGAAACGGTCGATTGGGGCATGTCCAGAATCGCCACCAGGTCACAAACACAGAGTTCACCCTCCAGGAGAAGACCCAGAATACGAAGGCGAGTATCATCTGAGAGTGCCTTAAAAAGTTGTGCCGTCTGTTTCATGTAAACAATATATCCGCATAAGCGGATATTGTCAAGTTCAACATTTTATTTTAGTGCGAGTTCTTGGCTTTAAAAAAGGGGGAATTAAGGCGACCAAGGGAAGCCGTCGTCTGGACGCAGGCCAGACTTCCCACCGTTTCGCCGAGAGACAACGGAGCGAGGGTAACCGCAGGTCGAAATGGTGGGAAGTCGGGCCTCATTTTGGCTTACAAAAATGAGGACTGACGACGCTGGCTCGAATGGGGCTCGATGCCCCTGAGAGACAGTTAATTCCCCCTTTTGTTTTTGTTATTTCCGGGCGTTTTGCCTATTACTATAGGGTCTTTCTGTTAATTGTAAGATGCAAAGTAATAACCTGACAGTGGAAATCTGCCTCTAATATTTGGGTCTTACAGCGGTTGTAAGCACCAATGGGAGGTCTTGCAATCGGGTGTTGCAACTGATTACAACAGGCAATGCAACACTCTGGCTTTCTGATTCGGGTATTGATTTCGGGTCTTGATCTGAAATAAACAGGCATTTCAACACCCTCCCCCGCCCTCGGTCGTTTCGCTGCCTATTAAAATCAGGTCTTAATTCAGAGATTAATAAGCTGATTAAGACCTGGCGTTTTCAGTTATCCACAGGTTTTCCAAAACACAGCTCTTGCCAGCTTTTCAATTCTGTGAAATCATTGCTTTAACTACTCTGTAATTATACGAAGGAACCATGAGCGTAAAACAAATTCTTGGAAAGCGGCTCCGGCAGATCAGAACCGAAAAGGGTCTCCCCCAGTCTGCTATCAGTGATGTATTGGGCTACAAAACATCCAGCTATGTCAGTGATGTGGAAAAGGGCAAGTTCATTCCGCAGCCTGAGAAACTTTATGTCTGGGGCAAGGTAATGGGTATGACGAAAAGTCAGGTCGATGATCTTGTCGTTAATGTAAAAATGGAAGATATCGGCCTCTCCGACCCCGGCTTCACCATCATGTTCAAGGAAGTGCCTAACATGACGGCGGAAGAAAAAGAGTCGGTCATCCGAGCTTACGAAGCGGTAATTAAGGCACGCAGTGCCAAAGGGAAGAAAAAATCATGAGATGTGTTATCTACTTACGAGTATCAACACGAGAACAGGCCGAGGGCGGTTATTCCATCCCCGCCCAGCGTGAAGCCTGCATGAAGCTGATCCGGGAAAAAGATTGGAATCTCGTTGACGAATACGCCGACAGGGGCGAATCAGCAAGATCAACAGCCCGCCCCCAGCTTCAGGAAATGCTCTCAAGACTAAAGAAAAAAGACGTGGACGCGGTTATCGTTCACAAGATTGATCGCCTTGCTCGGAATATGTCAGACCATGTAGCCATCAAAGCTGTTTTAACGCGCACCGGGGCTCAGCTGGTCTCAGTAGTTGAAAACATTGAGGACAGCGCCTCTGGAAGGTTTGTGGAGGGCATTCATGCGTTAATGGCAGAGTTCTACTCCGCCAATCTATCAGCTGAGGTCAAAAAGGGTCTGCTTCAAAAAGCCAAATCGGGCGGTATGGTCACAAGAGCCCCGGTCGGTTACAGAAACGTCAGAGACACAATCGAGGGCACAAGCATTGCCAAAGTGGTTATTGATGAGGATATGGCACCGCTTGTTAAAGAATGCTTCGACCTCTATGCCACCGGCAACTACTCCCTGGCTGAGATTCAAAAGATCATGGCTAAGAAAGGACTGAGAAATAATTTCTCCAAGAAACGTCCAGCTCCTGAATTCTGCAAATCTTCAATTGCTTCGCTTTTGCAAAACAGGTTCTATACCGGAGTTGTCAGCTATCGGAAGGTAGAATATCCGGGGCTTCATGAACCGCTCGTTGAACAATCCCTATTCAACAGAGTCCAGCAAGCTCTAAGAAGCCGAGATCAGGCCGGGGAGCGAAAGCGGAAGCATCCGCATTATCTAAAAGGAACCATCTACTGTGCTGAATGTGGTTCCAGGCTCTCCTTCCTTCTTTCCAAGGGCAAGTATCCTTACTTCTACTGCCTGGGGCAGAAACGGCATAACGGTTGCTCTCAGAAATACGTAGATGCGCAGTGGGTGGAAAAGAAGATCGAGAACCTCTACAAAAACATCCAACTTCCTCCGGAAACTGTTGAAGAACTAAAGGTGAAGCTGGAAGAGGATATTGTCAATCAGCAGGCTTCCTCAATACTGCAAAGAAAACGGTTGACCAAGAAAATTGATGAGCTGACGGATAAAAGATACAAACTTGTCGAGGCTTATTATCATGGAGCCATTGCCATAGATATTTTAAAAGGGGAACAGGAACGATTGGTTTCTGAAATTGGAGACTGCGAGGAAAAACTAAAAGTCATTGACGGCAAGCATGAGAACGTTCAGGAGCTCTTGGAAAGAGCCATAGAACTGGCAGGAAACTGCCACGAGGCTTATCTAAAAGCTCAACCTGACAACAGACGGCTATTAAATCAGACCTTCTTCGACAAAATCTTTGTCGGGGACATTGAAGAAAAATTAAAAGACCCGGAATTCAGCGATCTCTTCCACGAGCTTTTTTCTGGTGACAGTTTGAATAAGTCAAGTCTGGTCGGGGCGGGCGGATTTGAACCGCCGACTTCTTGCTCCCAAAGCAAGCGCGCTACCAGGCTGCGCCACGCCCCGAACCATTCCCGCATGGGGAGGTTTTCGACAGGATGAGAGCGTCGCTTGACCCCGCCAAAGTCCAAGAGGATTATAGCAGAAGCGCCAGATAAGCGGCCCCGTGGCCGCCGCTCACATCATGCGCGCCGCGCCGGAGGCGAAAGGTCTAGGGCTGCGGCGGCGTCCCGGTAACCTCGTTGAAGAAACCGTTGTAGACGACCCTCTGGGTTGAGATGACCGGGTTGTCGGCGTCCACCGCCACCGGTCCGCCGATCACCCCCGGGAAACTGTGGAACTCGACCCTGTCCGGGTACACGAAACCCCCCTGCTGGCCCGCGGTGCCCGGATCGAGATCCATGGCCACGCCACCGATCACGATCTGGTAGGCCGCCACCGCAAACGAGCCCGGCGGGCTGGCCACCAACACCCAGTTGGTCATGCCGGCGCTCTGCTGGTCGTACCAGGTCCACAAGTAGTCGTTGCCGACGGCGCTGAACGGCTGCCCCGGGACCTCCTCGAAGGAGGGCCCCCAGGTGATGCGCTGCGATGCGATGGAATCCATCGGTGTCGAGGTATTCCAGACAAAGGTCTTGACCTCCACCGGGCCGCCCTGTAGCAGCTGGCCGCCGTCATCGGTAAAGCCTCTGCGGACAACGATGCCGCCGGGGGGCACGGAGCCCAGGAAGGTCCCTTCGCCGGCGACCCGGTACTGGACGTCCATCCACTGGACCGGATCAGGATTGCCCACCAGTATCCAGTTCTTCGCCCCTGGACTCTTCTCGTCATACCAGGACCAGACGTAATGGCTGGAGAGGTCGCCGTCGGTGATGCCCGGCACCTCGTTGAAGGCGGTGCCGCCGTTGGAGAGCACCCGCTGGGATGCATAGACCGGGGCCGGGGTCGTGCCGCCCACCCCGTCGGACCAGGCCTCCACCTCCACCGGTCCCGCCATAATCCCGGCGAACTGCGGCGTCACGCTCTGACCAGACGCCAGCGCGCCCGCAGCCGGCTGCCCGTTCGTGGGCGTCCTTTCCTGGCCGCCGATCTTTATCCGGAAGTAGACCGTCGTGCTGCCGGGGTTGGAAACGAGTACCCAGTTCCTGTAGCCGGCGCTCTGCTGGTCGTACCAGGTCCACCAGTAGTGGCTGGAGAGCTCGCTGGCGTCGGCGCCGACGACCTCCTCAAGGGAGTTGCCCGCCCAGAGGGTGCGCTGGCTCACCAGCGCCGGCCCGTGATAGCCCACCTCCACCGGGCCGCCGATGACGCCCGGGTAGATCGGCGTAACCGACTTGAGCACCGGCACCTCCCCCGGGGCGCTGCCCGGCAGCGCCGTGATGGCCCGCTGCACCTGGTTAATGTACAGGTCGAAGAAGGAGTCGCTGCTGGATACGTCTCCGGGGTTGGCCATGAGCACCCAGTTCTTCGCCCCGGGCGAGGAAGAGTCATACCAGCTGAACAAGAACCGCCGCCGTGCCAGGGGCAGGTTGTCGGTGCCGCCGGTGATCGCGTAGGGCCCGTCACAGTAACGGTCATTGTCCGCGTTGATGCAGCCCTGGGACTCGCGGGCGTGGTTCTCCCAGTAGTTGCCCCCGGTGGGAGCGGGGAAGTTGAAGACGTTGCCGGTGCTGTCGGGCTGGATGTACGGCGCCCCTCCGGCGCCCAGGAAATTGTTGTTGAAGATAGCGTTGTTGTCGCTGTTTTCCAGGTAGAGGTAGAAATTGCCTGTGAAGAAATCATTCTGGCTGATGACGTGGTTCGATGAGTTCAGGGCTTTCAGGCCCTCGTTCCCGCCGGAGAACTCGTTGAAGTTCAGCAGGTTGGCATTGGAACCCGTCTCCAGGAACACGCCGGTCAGGCAGTCCGTGAAGGTGTTTTTGTAGATCTGGGCAGCGGAAGACCCCAGCGTGTCGACGCCATAATACAGGTCCACGAAGTCGATGTTCATTATGACGGCGGTGGAGTAGCCGTAGACGCTCACGCCGGTGCCGGTCTGCCCCAGGCCGGAGATGGTGTGTCCGGCTCCGTCGATGGTGATGCCGTTGCCGGCGACCTCGATGATGTTGGGGGTAGCCAGAATCCCGGACGAGAGGCTGATGTCGGTGCTGAGCGTGCACTTCTTGAGGCCGCTGTCCCAGGCGCCGATGAGGGCGCAGTCGCCGCCGGCGGGGTCATCGCTGATGACGTAGGGCGGCACAACCGCATCTGCCTCGCCCGAGAAAACCTGTAGCGACACGGCGGTCGCCAGCATGAGGACAAGGATATGCATGGAAGAAAGACGGGCCGGGAGCGTCCGGCGGGCGGCTCTGTCTGTCATGGCGACCATCCCTGGGGGCGAGATAACTTATTGCGGATATCTTTATATACCACCAGGGGCCGCTTTGTATATATGCCGGCGATGGATGCCGGCTGGCCCGAACCGCTACTGCCCCCAGACCTCGTTGAAGTAGCCGTTCCAGAGGACGCGCTGAGTCGCGATGACCTCGCGGCGATCGCCGTAGACTCCCCAGTCGCCGCCCTGCACGACCGCCTGGACGTGGACCGGCCCACCCATGCGGTTGTTGAAAGCAGGCGTCCAGCGCCCGCCAGGGGCTATGTCGCTGGACATCATCTGCGGCCCCCAGAACACGTCGCTGAACGTGACCGTGGCGGTTATTGTTTCCGCTGCTGAAGGATTCGCTACCAGCACCCAGTTCTTCACGCCCGGGCTCTTCTGGTCGTACCAGGTCCAGTCGATGCTGTGAGTTAGCGAACCCTTGTCGGCCCCCGGCACCTCCTCGAAGGAAGGCCCCCAGATCGAACGCTGGCTGGTGATGGCAGGGACGGGGGTCGCGAATCCGGGGTCCGAGTAAGTCCTCACCTCGACGGGACCGTCCATGGTACCGGGGAAGGCCTGCGCCACGCTGCTCCCCGGCGCTATCGGACCGCCACTGTCCACTTCGCCGCCGGCTATGTATATCTTGTAGTAGACATCGTATGCGATGATGTCGGCTGCCAGCGTCGGGTTGGCGATCAGCACCCAGTTCTTCGCTCCCGGGCTCATCTGGTCATACCAGGTCCAAACGTTGTCCCCGGAGAGGCTGCTGCGCGGGATGCCCGGGACTTCATTGAAGGCCGTGTCATTATTGGTCAGCACCCGCTGCGATGCCATTATGTAAACGGGATCGCCGTAGTCGTCCCAGGCGGTGACCCTGACCGGTCCGCCGCTCTCGCCAGGGAACTGCCAGTTCACGCTGTCACCCGCGGCGATGATCGAGTCAGCGACCTTGACACTGTTGCCGATCGTGATGCTGTAGTGGACCGGATAGCTGTTGGGATTCGACACCAGGATCCAGTTCTTGTAGCCGGAGCTCTGCATGTCATACCAGGGCCAGACCAGCTGCTGGTCCATGACCATCACCCCCGGGACTTCCTCCAGGGAGTTGCCGCCCTTGGGCCAGAGAGTGCGCTGACTGGCCACGGTCCAGGTGTCCTCGCCCCGCACGAAAGCGGTCACGGGGCCGTCCCGCAAACCGCTGTACTTGCTGTAGAGCGCCGACCCTTCCGGCACGTAACCGGGGCCGGCGTCACCCGCCGCGGCAAGGCCCTGGGGCGTGCCGCCAACCATCAGGTCGAACATCACGCCCGTGTAGCTGCCCGGCCTGCTCGCCGCGAGGACCCAGTTATCGCCGCCGACATTGTCGTACCAGGACCAGTCGTGGCGCGCCACCCCGCCTCTCAGCACCAGGGGGCTCGTGTCCGTGCCGCCGGTGAAGTTATAGGGGGTCACGCAGGACCCGTCGAACGGCGTGTTGTTGACGCAGTTCTCCGGCGCCGAGCGCGAGTCCCAGTCATCCCAGTAATTGCCATAGACGCCGCCCCAGGTGAACGAGTTGCCGGTGCTGGTGCCCCCGACCCAGGCCTGGGTCGGGTTGTTGACGAAATTGTTGACGGCGAAATAGTTGGAGTTGGAGTTCCAGACGTGGGCTCCGGTGCTGACGTTATCGACCAGGCTGTTTAAGAAAACCGCATTGCCGGCGCTTCCCTGAGTGAGATAGACAGCGTAGGCGCAGCCGCGGATGTCGGTCCCGTAAATCCTTCCCGTGGATGAGCCGAAATACCTGATCCCTACCTCGAAATTGCGTACGTTCAGATTCAGCACGCCGACATTGACCTGGCCGTTGACGTATACGCCATTACTGCCGTCAGAGATGCCGGAGTAGCCGCCGGTGATGGTGTGCCCTGCCCCCTGGATAGTCACGTTATCGCCGGTCACTTCGATGCCATACTCACCCGGGCTGACTGTGATATCAGTCGTCAACGTACAGGTGGTCGTTCCCGCATCCCACGTGCCGATGGCGGCGCAACCGCTGCCATCGGTGGCGATGTTGTGCACCGCGGCGCCAGCAACAGGCCTGACATGACCAATAAGGTGAAATTGCGGATGTTTCTGGCGACCCTGCTCATTACCTTCCCCCCGTTCAGTGCGCACTTGACGTTCGCTGGTTCGAAACACTTATCGGCAACAGACAGGTCTGTAACAGGGGGAATGCGCGAAGCGGGGGTGGTCACACGGGAATGGTCCTGGCGGGACAGGCCTGCGTTTCAGACTGGCGGGCTGGAGCGCCCGTCACAAGCTGCTGATCTTCCTCAGCTCATCCCGATGCCCGCGCAGGTACTCCGCGGCGCTCATGCGGCGCTTGCCCTCGGGCTGCACCTCGATGAGTTCCAGGCGGCCGGTGCCGCAGTTCACCAGCAGGCGCTCGCCCTCGACCTCCAGGGTGCCGGGACCGTCGCCGCCCTCCACCACCGCCGCCTTCCAGACCTTCAGGCGGTGGCCGTCCACCCGGGTGAAAGCGCCGATGTGGGGCGAGAGGCCGCGCACCTGGGCGCGGATCTTCCAGGCGGGACGGTTCCAGTCGATATGCTGGTCGGCCGGGGTGATCTTCTCCACGTAGAAAGCCTTCGATTCATCCTGGGGCACAGACCTGAGACCGCCCTCCTCGATGCCATCGAGGGTCTGCACCAGGGCTTCGCCGCCGGCACGGCCGAGTTT
Source organism: Gaiellales bacterium (assembly GCA_003599855.1). Classification (GTDB taxonomy): domain Bacteria; phylum Actinomycetota; class Thermoleophilia; order BMS3ABIN01; family BMS3ABIN01; genus SURF-19. Next base: position 11,147 of record QZKG01000004.1, read on the forward strand.
TTGATACATGCTGCCGGCATCGTCATCGTCGTCTATGTACACCGGCCAGCTCAGGTATACCGCGCCGGTGTCGAGCTTCGGGGTGATGTCCATGATGGAGACGCCGGTGGCCTTCTCCCCCGCCATCACCGCCCGCTCGACAGGCGAGGCGCCCCGGTAGGCCGGCAGCAGCGACGCGTGCACGTTGATGCAGGGGATGGAGCCCAGCAGCGGGGGTTTGAGGATCTGTCCGAAGGCGGCTACCGTGAGCGCCCGCACGCCCAGGTCCTCCATCAGGCCGACAGATTCCGCCGAGCTGATGCTCGGGGGCTGCTCTACCCGCAGGCCTTCCTCCAGGGCCAGCCGCTTCACCGCCGACTCCCGGGGGCGGCGACCGCGTCCCGCCGGGCGGTCCGGCTGGGTGAACACGACCGCTACCTCATGGCGGGAACTCAAAAGAGCCCCGAGGATCAGGGCTCCGAACTCTGGTGTCCCGGCAAAGGCGATCTTCATGGCTTTCAGTCTTCCCCAGGGAGGTTGCCCTTACGCATGCGCGCCAGCAGGTCCTTGCGCTGGTCGCGGCTGGTGCGGTCGATCACCATCTGCCCGTGCAGGTGGTCGATCTCGTGCTGGAGGATGCGGGCGTGGAGCCCCTCCAGCTCAAACTCCCGCGTGTTGCCCTCCAGATCCTCCCCTTCCACCCTGATGCTGCGGGCGCGTTCCACCTCACAGGCATGGTTCATGAGGCTCAGGCAACCCTCGGCATCGGTGACGGTGTCATCGGAGCGCCAGGTGATGCGGGGATTGAGGAGGACGTGCTCCTTCTCATCCAACAGGAAGACGATGACCTGCCTGAGCACCCCTATCTGGGGCGCTGCCAGGCCCACTCCGTCGGCAGCGTGCATCACCCTGATCATGCGCTCCACCAGCTCGCGCACGTCCTCGCCGGGCTCCACCGGCCTGGATTCCTCCTTCAGCACCGGATCGCCGAACTGCCTGATCTGCTGGAAGGCGGCGGCCTTGTTTCTCCCTTCCGTACTCACTGTCTTCCTCCCGTCTGGCTGTACGACCCGCTCAGGAATATCCGAATCGTCATCCTGGACCCGGCGATGAAGCCGCTACGATTGCCTGAGCGAGCTGAAAACGACCGATTCCTCCCTCCTGCGCCGTCAGGAGAGCCACTGCGGGTCCACGTCCACCACGAGCCTGACGCCGCGGCTGCGGTAAGGTTCCCGGTAATGCTCCAGCACCGGCTTGAGCGCATGGAGCGTCTCCTCCAGGCTTTCTGTCTTGACGAGCAGGTGGCTGCGTGACCATCCCTTGAGCCTGAACAGCTCAGCAGGCCCCAGCAGCTTCGCGTCCCCCAGGACCGGCGCGAGCTTCCCTTTGAGGTGTTCAGCGGCCTTGCCCGCCTTCACTCCGTCGCGCGACTTCAGGATTATGTTTATCAGGTCCACGAAGGGCGGGTATCCCAACAGCCGCCTGCGCCCCAGCTCCGCCTGGTAAAACTCCTCGAGGCTCAGGTCCGCCGCCATTCTAATACATTCGATATTCTCATTCCACGTCTGCACCAGCACCCTGCCGGGCATCCCGGCGCGGCCGCTACGGCCCGCCAGCTGGGTGATGAGGGCGAAGGTGTGTTCCTCGGCCCTGAACTCGGGGAACTGCAGCGAGAGGTCGGCATTGATGACCGCCGCCAGGGTGACCTCGGGGTAATGGTGTCCCTTGGCCACCATCTGGGTCCCCAAGAGGATGGCCCGGTCAGTGCGGCTGAACTCCTCCAGGATGCGGGGGCCGCCGCCGTAGGTTCCAGCAGTGTCGGCGTCAAGGCGGAAGACCGGGGCCTCCGGGAAATGGCGCCTCACTTCCTTCTCCAGCCGCTCGGTGCCCACCCCCCAGCGCCTCAGCTGGGTCGAGCCGCAAGCGGGGCAGACAGCGGGGAGCTCCTCGCCGTAGCCGCAGTGATGACAGGACAGCCGGCGCTCCCGGGAATGGACCGTGAGCGAGACGTCGCAGTTCTTGCACTGGCTCACGTGCCCGCAATCAGCGCACTGGAGGTAGCCGGCGAAACCGCGGCGGTTCAACAGCAGGATGCTCTTGCCCCCGGCCTTGAGGTTGTCGTCCAGTTCTGTGACCAGCCGCCGGCTGAGGACATGGTCCTTCTCCTGCCGCATGTCGACGATCTCCACCGCGGGCATGGCGGCGCCGGTGGCCCGCTCCCTGAGGATGTAGCGGTCCCTCACCCGGTAGTAGCTCTCGAGGCTGGGGGTAGCGCTGCCGTAAACCAGGGTCACCCCTTCGAGCCGCGCCCGCTCCAGGGCGACCCGCCGCGCGTCGTAGCGGGGGTCGCTCTCCTGCTTGAAGGAGCCGTCGTTCTCCTCGTCGACTACTATCAGCCTGAGGGACGGCAGCGGCGATAAGAGCGCCGAGCGCGGTCCGATCACGACGTCGACCTCGCCGGCGCGGATCCGCCGGTACTCATCATAACGCTCACCGGGGCTGAGGCCGCTGTGAATCACACCGACGCGCTCGCCGAAACGGCGGCGGAAGCGCTTGACCGCCTGGTGGGTCAGCGATATCTCCGGGACGAGCACGATGGCGCCGCCGCCTTCTGCGACCGCCGCCTCGATGGCCTGCAGGTAGACCTCGGTCTTGCCGGCGCCGGCGACCCCCTGCAGGAGGATAGGGCGGCTGCGGGCGCTCCCGTCCTCTTCACGCATGCGCGCTATGATTGCCTCGCAGGCCTGGCGCTGGTCATCGTTGAGCTCCAGCTCGCCCCGGGGCGGTTCCACCCCCGGGGAGCCGTAATAGCGCAGGGAGTCGCGTCTGACGGGGGCGTCGAAGATCTCCAGCGCCCCGGAGCGTTCGAGGGTGCTCACCACCGAGCGGCTGACGCCGGCCCGGCGCACCAGCTCGCTCACCGGCTGCTCGCCCCCTGCCGAGAGGGCTTCAAGCAGCCGTCGCTGGGCTTCGGTGGCGCCGCCGTCGCCGTCCGTCGCCAGGCGGGCGAACTGCAGCACCCGCGGCGAAACGCGCGGGTGCTCGAGGGTATAGACGGCATCCTTGCCTGCCCCCGTTCTCTTGAGCGAGGGAAGCCCCCCGGGAGGCAGGACCAAGGCCAGCGCCGCTGCGGAAGAGCTGTAATAGTGTTCGGCGATCCAGAGCGCCAGTCTGATGAGCGGCTCCGGGATGGGCGGGAAGTCTACGACGTCGTCGATGGCGATGAGCTTTGCGGCTGGCATCGCTGTCTCCCCGGCCAGGCCGCAGACGACACCCAGCGCCTTCTGCCGGCCGAAACGCACCAGCACGATGGAACCGGTGATGATGTTACCGCCAAGACGCTCCGGTATGAGGTAATCGAAGGGCCTGTCGAGGGAGCGGGTCCTTAGCTGGATAAGCACCCGCGCGAAGCGTTCCCCGCGATCCTCAGGCCCGCCGCCACCCCGCGCTTTTTCTTTCTTGACGCTGTAAGTGCCCATGGGAAGATATTATCAGACAGGCCGGATGGGTTGATCAGCCTCCCCCGGGGAAGGATCGGGCCCCTTGTGGGCATGAACAGGGCGCGGCCTTCGGCCGCGCCCCATGAGAATCAGCTATTTCGCCCCGCTTCGATTAAACCACGGTTCCGCGCCTAGGCGCCGGCTGCTCCTTCCGGCTCGCCCTTGAGTCCCGCCGCCTCCCTCAGGGCCGCTGCCTTGTCGGTGCGCTCCCAGGTGAAGTCGTGGTCGTGGCGGCCGAAGTGGCCGTAAGCGGCAGTCTTCTTGTAGATGGGGCGCCGGAGGTCCAGGTCCCTGAGGATCGCCGCCGGCCGCAGGTCGAAGTGCTCCCTGACCAGCTGCGTGATCTTGTCGATGCCGACCTTCTCCGTGCCGAAGCACTCCACCATGATCGACACCGGGTGCGCCACGCCGATGGCGTAGGCCACCTGCACCTCACACTTGTCCGCCAGGCCCGCAGCCACCACGTTCTTGGCCACGTAACGACCGGCGTAGGCGCCGGAGCGGTCTACCTTCGTCGGGTCCTTGCCGGAAAAGGCGCCGCCGCCGTGGCGGGCCGCGCCGCCGTAGGTGTCGACGATTATCTTGCGCCCGGTGAGGCCGCAATCGCCCATGGGCCCGCCTATCACGAACTTGCCCGTGGGGTTGATGAGGATCTCGGTGTTCTTTTCATGGTAGAGCTCCACCGGCAGGATCGGATGGATCACGTGCTCGATCAGGTCCGGCTTGATCATGGTCTCGATGTCGATGTTGGGCTTGTGCTGGGTGGAGATGACGATGGTGGTTAGCTCCACCGGCCTGTCGTCCTCGTAGCGGATGGTCACCTGGGTCTTGCCGTCAGGCCTCAGGTACGGCAGCACGCCGCTCTTGCGCACCTCGGCCAGCCGCTTGCTGAGCTTGTGGGCCAGCAGGATCGGCATCGGCATCAGTTCCGGCGACTCGTTCACGGCGAAGCCGAACATCATGCCCTGGTCGCCGGCGCCCTGCAGGTCCAGCGGGTCCTCGTCGTCGGCGTCGGTGCGGACCTCATAGGCCTGGTTGACGCCCTGGGCGATATCAGGTGACTGCTCGTCCAGCGCCACGATGACGCCGCAGGTATCGCCGTCGAAACCATACTTGGCCCGGGTGTAGCCGATCTCCAGCACCGTTTCGCGGGCGATCTTGGGGATGTCAACATAGGTCTCGGTGGTGATCTCTCCACCCACCACGACGAGGCCTGTGGTGACCAGGGTCTCGCAGGCCACGCGCCCGAAGGGGTCATCCTTGAGAACGGCGTCGAGGACACCGTCGGATATCTGGTCGGCGATCTTGTCCGGATGCCCCTCGGTGACCGACTCGGATGTGAAAAGGTAATCTTTTTTTGCCATGGTTCTCCCTCCAGGATATATATGGGAAGTCTCTCAGGAAGCCACTCCCACCGCCGCAAGAGACCGAAGGAGCCTGTAAAACTTCGACAAACCTCGTATGAGTCTAGCAGGCAAAAGCGAGTGCTTGCAAGAATATGTAATCGGCGGCGCGGGTGCCGCCTGTTTAAAGAGCCGGCAGTGTGGATAAAACCTGCTTACGAAGGGAGCTGGATGGCATCGATCGCGCCGACAGGCAGTACTTACCCGCATCACCGCGTATCGCCCCTGGTAAAGCTGGGGGCCATACTGATCGCCTTGCTGGTCACCGCAGCCGGCGTGGCGCCGCTGTTCACAGATGATCGGGGCGGCCCCATCCTCGACGCCGGAGGCGGCCAGGAGATGACCGCCCCGGCAGCCGCCCCCGAAGTTTCCGAACCTGCCGCCGAAGGCACCGCACCCGTTACCCCTGCGCCCGAAGCCCAGGCAGATCCCGCCTCCGCCGACCCTGCCGCGGCCCCGGCTCCCGCAGCGGACAACCCCGCTCCCTGACCCGGACACTGGAGAGCCTCTACTCCAGCACCGTCCCCAGCACCTCGTTGAAGTAGCCGTTCCAGGTGACGCGCTGGGATACCATAACTGGTCCGGAGGCGGTCACCTCGACGGGACCATCCATCTTGTCCGGGAAGGTGGGCGTCACGCGGCCGCCCGCCGGGATGATTCCCGGGTTGGCAGCGCTCACCGGCATCACCGCACCGGCGACCTTCACCTGATAGGTCACCGGGATGGAGCCGTTGTTGGCGATTAGCACCCAGTTGCGGTAGCCGGGGCTCTGCTGGTCATACCAGGTCCAGAAGAAATTGCTGGAGAGCTTGCCGGAGTCCACACCGAGGACCTCTTCGAGGGAATCGCCCATGAGGCTGCGCTGGCTGACGATGGCAGTTCCGCCGGTGGAGGAGGTAGCCTTGACCGGCCCTCCCATGAGGTCCCTGAAGCGGGGGGTCAGGGTCATCCCGGCAGGCACCTCGCCGGTAGCAAAACCCGTGAAGCTGAAGGGCGCCAGGTCCTGCGTCTGACCGCCGACGGAAAGGTCGAACACGAGGCTTTCCGGGGCGCCGGAGGGGTTGCCCATCAGCACCCAGTTCTTCATGTAGACGTTGTCGTACCAGGTCCAGTAGTAGTCGCGCGCGAGGATGACCGTGAACGTCCCGCCGCCGCTCCCGGCGTTGCCGGCATTGTCGCTGACGGACACGGTGATGGCGTGGCCGCCCGCCCCCAGCCCGCTGGCCGGGCAGCTTATGCTGGTCTCCGAGCGTATGCAGCCCGTTAGCGGCGCTCCGCCATCAAGGGATATGGTGGCGCTGGCGGCGTCTATGCCGGAGCCGCCGCCGTCAAAGAGGTCGGCCGAGATGGTATGATCGGCGCCGCTCACCGGGCCCGCGGGCGCCACGTTCATCACCACTGGGTCAGTAAGATCCAGCCTCGCGCTCGCCTTCCTGGTTTCCTCCACGTGCCCCACATTGTCGATCGAATAGTAGGTGATGGAGTGCTCGCCTTCGGTCTCGATGGGCACTTCTCCGCCCCTCTCTTCCGGGCCCTCATCAAGGCTGAAGCGGGTATCGGCGCAACCGGAGCCGGCGCCGTCGGAGCAGGACAGCGTCACCGTGAACGGGCTGCTCATCCAGCCGTCAGGCGCATCGTCCGTGGTCACCGGCGCGGTCTTGTCCAGCATCGCGTGGACGGTCCTGGTCGCTTCGACGTTGCCGGCGCTGTCCGTCGAGTAGTAGTCGATGACATGGTCGCCATCCGTGCTGATGGTCATGCCCGTCCCCGTCTGCCAATCCCCGGCGTCGATCCTGTAGCGCGTGCTGGCGCAACCGGAGAGGCCGTCCGCACAATCCAGGTCGACCTTGAAGTCTTCCTTCTGCCACCCTGACGGCGCGTCAGCCGTAGTCACCGGCGCGGTGCGGTCGATCCGGGCGCGGGCGGTCTTGACCGCCTCTGTGTTACCGGCAATGTCCACCATGTAGTATTGAACCGTGTGATCGCCCTCGGTATCGAAAGTGACGTAGACCCGCATACCCTCGGTGACGACGATGCCGAACCACCCCTCACCTTCATGGTTGAGCCAGAGCATGTAGCAGCCGCTGCCGCCGGCGTCGCTCCAGGCAAGGTTGACCGTGACGCTGGCCGCGTTCACCCAGCCCGCCGGGGCGTCGTCGGTAGTCACCGGCGCCGTCTTGTCGAGCTTCGCGTGGACGGTCTTCGTCGCTTCGACGTTGCCGGCGACGTCGGTGGAGTAGTAACTGATAGTGTGGTCGCCCTCGGTGTTGATCGGCACAACCGTCCCCGCCTGCCAGGCGCCGGAATCGACCCTGTAGCTCGTGGAGGCGCAGCCGCTGGCCGGGTCGGCGCAGGCCAGGGTGACGGTGAAATCTGCGGTCTGCCAGCCGGCGGGGGCGTCATTCGTGGTCACCGGCGCGGTGACGTCTATCTGCACCCGGCGGTGGGCGGCGGGACCCCAGTTGCCCAGGTAGTCCTGCGCCCGCACGTGGAAGTACCAGACGCCGTCGGCCTTGCCGGAGTAGCTGGAGCCGGGGATGTTCCATTCAGGGACGGTATCCGGCACCGTCCCCGGGTTCTGGTCGAGGACGAAGGAGTAGTTCGCAGGGCTGACCACCCTGACGACCTGCAGGCCGGTGTCCCGGTCGGCCACGTAGGCGTAGCTCCCGGAGACCGTCACGCCGTCGGTGGTCCCCGGCGAGTCGTATGCGCCCGCCAGCCTGGGGCTGGCCGGATCGGCAATATCGAATATGCGCATGCCGACGGTCAGGTTGCTGACATACAGATAGCTGCCGGACACGGTGACATTGGTCGCGTATCCGGTGCTGTAGGTGCCGGCTATCGCATCAGCTGCTCCATGCCTGGCGGGCGGCTGTGCCTTTTTACACAGGAAAGTGGGTCAAGTCCGCGGCGACAGTACCGCGGCACGGTGAGGGGACGGCGCGACGCGGCAAATCAGGTCAGCCGCATGGGGATTCCCGCGGCGGCCATATATTCCTTGGCCTCGCGGATGGAGTAGGTGCCGTAGTGGAAGATGGAGGCGGCGAGCACCGCGTCGGCGTCAGCCTCCTTCACCACCTCCACCAGGTGGTCGAGGTTACCGGCGCCGCCGGAGGCAATCACCGGGATCGGTATCGACGAGGTGATGGCCCTGGTCAGGTCGATGTCATAGCCGGTCTGCACGCCGTCGGCATCCATGCTGGTGAGCAGGATCTCCCCCGCCCCGCGCCTGGCTGCCTCGACGGCCCATTCCACGGCGTCCCTGCCCGTGGGCGTGCGCCCGCCGTGGACGAACGCCTCCCAGCGCTTCTCCTCCCCCTCGCCGGAGACGCACTTGGCGTCTATAGCCACCACCACGCACTGGGAGCCGAAGCGCCTGGCGCAGCGGTTGATGACCTCGGGGTGGTCCAGCGCTGCCGTGTTGATGGCGATCTTGTCGGCGCCGGCCTTGAGCACCTTGCGGAAGTCGGACTCGTCGCGCATGCCGCCGCCGATGGTAAAGGGGATGAAGAGCTCCTCGGCGCAGCGGCGCGCCAGGTCCACCACCGTCTCGCGCCGCTCGTGGGAGGCGGTGATGTCGAGGAAGACAAGCTCGTCGGCGCCCTCGCGGTCATAGGCGGAGGCCAGCTCCACCGGGTCGCCGGCGTCGCGGATGTCCACGAACCTGACGCCCTTGACTACGCGCCCGTTGCGCACATCCAGGCAGGGTATGATGCGCTTGCTGAGCATCAGTCCAGGATGGCCCGGGCCTCGGCGATGGTGAAGGTGCCCTCGTAGAGGGCCCGCCCGACGATCACCGAGGTGATGTTGGCCTGGCCCAGGCTCTTGAGCGCCCGCAGGTCGTCGAGGCTGGAGATCCCGCCCGAGGCGATGATGTCGATGTCCACCGTCTCGGCCAGCTCTTTTGTGGATTCCAGGTTGGGTCCCATCATCATCCCGTCCCGGGCGATGTCGGTGTAGAGGATATGCCGGACCCCCTGCTCCTGGAGGTAACTGGTGAACTTGACCGCGGAGACGGAGCTGCGCTGCTGCCAGCCGTGGGTCGTCACCATGCCGCGCTCGGCGTCGACGCTGATGACCAGCCGGTTGCCGAGGGTCGCCACCGCCTCCTTGAGGAAGTCCTCGTTGATGACCGCCCCGGTGCCGATGACCACCCGGCTCACCGGGCCGCTGGCGATCACCTTGAGCGTCTCGGAGCCGCGGATGCCGCCGCCATACTGCACGGGGATGGTCACCGTCTCGGCAATCTCCTTGATGATGGGCAGGTTCACCAGCCGGCCCTCGCGGGCCCCGTCAAGGTCCACCACGTGCAGCGCCTGGGCTCCCTCCTCCTGCCAGAGGCGGGCGCGGGCCACGGGGTCGTCGCCGAAGACCGTCGCCTCGTTGAAGTCGCCGCGGCGCAGCCGCACGCACTTGCCGTCCTGGATGTCTATAGCGGGAAACAGGATCATGACGTAGCGAAATTCCTTAAAATGTTGAGTCCCAGTGCGCTGCTCTTTTCCGGGTGGAACTGGAATGCGGAGACGTTCTCGTGCTCTACGGCGGAAACAAAGCGGCAACCGTAATCGGTTGTACATAATATATCGGAATCCCGGCGAGGTACCACAACGTAGGAGTGGACGAAGTAGAAGAAGGACCCGTCGGGGACCCCCGCGAGCAGAGGCGACTCCTTCTCGATGCGGATGCGGTTCCAGCCGATGTGGGGTATCTTGAGCTCGGTGGTCAGCAGCTCCACGCGCCCGGGCAAGAGCCCCAGGCCCTCATGGAGGCCGTGCTCCTCGCTCTCCTCGAAGACGAGGTCGAGGCCGAGGCAGATGCCCAGAAGCGGCTTGCCCGCCGCCGCCTCTTCCTGGATGACGTCCACGAGGCCGCGCTTCCGGAGGTTCTCCATGGCGTCGCCGAAGGCGCCCACCCCGGGCAGCACCAGCTTGCTGGCGCTCCTGAGGTCGTCGGGGTCGCGGCTGACCCTGACCTCGGCGCCCACCTTCTCCAGGGCTTTCTCCACGCTGCGGAGGTTGCCCATGCCATAGTCGATGACGGTTATCATTGATTCAAGACCTGCACCCCGCCCGGGCTTATTCCAACATCCCCTTGGTGGACTGCACGCCGGTGATGCGCGGGTCGATGGTGCAGGCCCGGTCCATCGCCTTGCCGAAGCCCTTGAAGACCGCCTCGATGACGTGGTGCGGATTGGCGCCGGCCTGCAGCCGGATGTGCAGCGTCACGCCGGCGTTGGTGATGAACGCCTGGAAGAACTCATGGGTCAGGTCGGTATCGAAGCCGCCGATGTGGGATGCCGACAGGTCCATGTTGTAGGCCAGGAACGGCCGCCCGCTGATGTCCAGCGAAACGGTGGCCAGCGCCTCGTTCATGGGCAGGATGAAGAAACCGTAGCGGGTGATGCCGGACTTGTCCCCCAGGGCGTCGCTGAAGGCCTTGCCCAGGCAGATGCCCACGTCCTCGACGGTATGGTGGCCATCGACCTCCAGGTCACCCCTGGCGGAGACCTCCAGGTCGAAG
>QZKG01000025.1 GCA_003599855.1 Gaiellales bacterium
CATCGGCCTCGTCCATCGGCCTCGGAGCTTGACCGCGGCCTGTGTCTCCAGACGCCGCGAGTCCTACGTCGCGATTGGACGGTGGCACACCACGGGCAGTTCTATCAGGTGCAGACCCCTGTGCGGGCCTCCCACGTGTTGGTCGAAGAACGGCTGGATGGGACCCTGCGAATCACGCACCACGGGCGCGCCCTCGCCTATCACGTCATCGCCGCGCGGCCGGCGCGGCCTCCGGCTCCCAATCCGATATCGCTCCCCCCGCGCCCGGTCACGCCAGCCCCACATCATCCGTGGCGCAAACGGGTGCTGCCTGAGCGAGCCCCCCATCCCACGGCGGCCACAACCTAACCCGGACATTTCTACATTGGAACGAAGAGGACATTTCTAAATTGGGTGGACATCGTCACCGGCAAGGCTTGACAAGGCTGCGTATCCCTCCTAGCCTATGTACTTTCCTTCGGTAAAGTCCGCCATAAGGTATTCTCATGTTGCGATCTTTCTCGCTTGCACGCTTCCGCTTTGTGCTGGAGCCGGAAGATCGCCTCGCCCTCCATCCGAGAAACCCCGGCAACACCCTGCGCGGCGCGTTCGGGTCAACCTTCAAGCGGCTCGTCTGCCCGGCTCCGTCCGAATGCCGGGACACCTGCCGTTTGAAAGCCACCTGTCCCTACGGGCAAATCTTCGAGCCAAGCCCACCGCCCGGCACGGACCGCTTGAGTCTCAATCAAGACATTCCGCGCCCCTTCGTGCTGCGGCCGCCCCATGGCCATGAGAGCACGGCCGGACGCGACCAAACGCTTCACTTTGGACTCACCCTGATCGGCAAAGCCGTCGAATACTTCGCGTACTTCCTCGTGACGTTCCGAGAACTCGGCGCGCAAGGCATCGGCATCGGGCGGGGGCGATATCGGATCACGTGCGTGAAGGCGTTGAACGATTGCGAAGAAGAAATCGCCGAGGTCTATTCCGGTTCGGACAATATGGTGCGTCCGTCTTTTTATCGGCTCACATACAAAGACTGCTGTCGTCTTGCCGCCGAGCGCTTCCCCAACCGCAACTGCATCACGATCCGCTTCCTCACCCCGACCCATCTCAAGGCCGACGGCAAAATCGTCACGCGGCCTGATTTTCACCATGTCATCAAACGACTGCGCGACCGGATCAATGCCCTCGCCCACTTCTACTGCCAGGACGCACTCGACCTGGACCACAAAGCCTTTGGCCAGCGCGCCGAATCAGTATGCACCGTCAATAGTCACGTGCGCTGGGAAGATCGAGACCGCCGCTCCTGGAAGACCGGGCTTTCGCACGACATGGGCGGCTTGGTCGGCGAGGTGACCTATGAGGGCAATCTGCAGGAGTTCATTCCCTTGCTCATCCTAGGGCAATACACACACGTCGGCAAGTACGCCGTGTGGGGGAATGGGCTGTATGAGGTTGTGACTGGCGAATAGAGGTTGGAGCACTGTTATGGACCGATCAGACCTGCTGTCAAAGGCGATGTTCTGGATGCAAGCCCGAGGATGGAGGCACAAGCTGGCCAAACGTCGTGGCTATGAACAGAGTCTCTTTGAACACAGTCTCATTGAACTCGATGTTCTCATCGAGCTGTTCCCCATCCTGGCAGGACCTAGGCATTATGGTCTGAGTGAGGCCGAGAAGAAAATTCTAGCGGTGGCAGTCCTGGTCCACGACGTGGGGAAGGAGACTGAGGCATGGCAAGCCTATATCCGTGATCCCAAGCCCGATCTGTGGGTGTCCCACGTGACATCAGAGCTGACAAGAATGGTAGTTCCGGGGCTTTGTACGGCGCTCGGCTTGGAAGAGCTAGGTGAACCGGTCCAGCGCATCATGGCTCATTGTGCCGAATTCCATCACAGCCAACCCGGACGAAGCGACGGAGCAATCATCGAAGCCATGCTGACCGGAGGTTCGGATCGCTTTCTCACGCTTGCATACCTAGTAAAGGGTCTCGATCACTTATGCTCCGCTGCCAGCGCTGCTGAGGCCGAAGATGTTGTCGTAGGTGACCCAGAACTGAGTCGCCATCTGAAGGTTGCGCGGCATGAAGTGCTCATGAGGGGGGTCTCCACTACTTTCTTGCATCACGCCACCCAGACTGCATTTCAGCAGCGAGGATGGAAACCGTTTCTCTATTTCTCGACCGCCACCGTTTACGCTGCTGACCCGACCGAAGCGCCTACTGAGCCGACCGCGGAAGAAATCCGTGCAGCCCTCAAGAAAGAGACCGATGCGGCAATCGCCGGGGATGTGACCCAGTTGATGGTCGGAAGCCCGACCGGCAATATCCTTCCCAAGCCGGATCTCTTCTCCTTCCCTGAATCCCGGAAGTATCTTCAGAGCGCCGGTAAAAAAATCAGTCCACTGAGCTTTGCCAGAAAGCCACTGCGCGCAAAACGCAAGGTGGTCGAAGACTACTGGAAGCTAAAAGGGCGAAGCGCTATTCCAACGGATACCCAAGTTGAAGAAGAAGCCGGGCGAATTTCTGTGGCCCAGCCAGAGATGCTGGTGTTCAAGTTCTTCAAGGCCATGATGGACCCGGAAAAGGTAGAAGCGATCAGTGCCGATGGTGCTGCTCTAGCCCGCAAACTATACGAGCAGAGTTTTGGTCGCGGCAGTTGGGCTGCACTCCAATCCACCTCCACGATCATGCCAGCCAAGGACATGGCGAGGACCGTGGACTATTTCTGGGCACTCCTCGGATCGGCAGTCGGGCGACCCCAAAATGAAACGGTAGAGACGATTCATCCAGATGAAAGACAGGAGATCCTCATTAACTTGCTCGACGGGATTGCGCAACAGGTTTTTACGGCCATCGACAAGCCATCACCCCGGGCTGCTCTCTCTCAGAAAATGGCAGAAGCTTTTTCAGGCGATCTCCTTAAACCAACCGCGGTCGGCAATGTTCAAGCCTTGGCTCAAAAACAATTGGATCACTATGCTCGATCAAAGCCCTTTGCCGGAAAAGAGAGCGCCAAGGGGATTTACTTCTGTCCGATCTGTAATGCCCCCTTCGACTTAAAGAAAAAGGAAGGGATCAAGGCCTCAGCCGACTTCATTGACAATCCCCAGACCCACACAAACCGTGGGGTCGCCTACGGCTCCTTTGGCTACATCATGGTTTGTGCCAGTTGCTACTACGAACGGCTCCTCCTGCAGACTCTATTAGGAAGCCGTCCTGCGGAGATGATTACCCTCTTGCCTCGACTCAACCTTGGACCAGGTAAGGGCAAGCAGTTAATCCGGAAGGTTAGGGAATGGACAGAGACGGCAAAGGCCCAGATGCGTGGCGACACCGGCAATCTGGAGTCTGGATTTTCCTTCGGCTTCACCGACCAAGCCGCCCGCCACCTGGGCGAGCGCGACCCCTTTTCGCTGGAGCCGGAAGAACTGCCCTCTATCTTCAGTTATCGCTTCACTACTGATACCCAAAAGAAGAGACGACAAGAAGCCATGAAAAGACTGAAGGAAGAGTTTGACGAGGATCTGAATGCTCTCAAGATTGCTTGCGAGCAATCGTTCGCGACTTGGGAAGAGGCGGTCCAGGCACTCATCGACAATCGCATAGATCAGCAGGACTGCAGAGCAATCCGACGCGAGGTCTTTCGCCTCTACGAAACGATCCATCTCATCTGCCAGACACCGAACCTGATCTTTATACCGCTCAGCTATGAGGTCGCTGTCGGCAACGATGAATCGGAGACCAGCAAGGGGCTGCGGCGTCTTTACGTGGCGCTGCTACTGAGCCTGGTCTTTGATGCTTCAGTGGCGATCCACAAAGAAGGCGACCCAGTCGACTTTCAGGGGAAGGCAGGAGCGGCCTATGTTCCGCCAGTCCCGGCAGTCCGGTCCCTCGTGGAATACGACTGGTTGCCCATCACGGAAGCCAAGCAATGGCTTGTCGCCATTGGGGCAGCCAGTCAACTGGTGCGAGACAGTGGATTGCCGGCCCGCTCCGCGCTCTATCAGATTCTTGCCGCTGACCCGCCCGAGAAAATGGCCCGTCGCATTGAGGAAGGCGGTGGTAAAAATCTTACGGCACATCATCTGCGACTTATTGAGCGGTTACCTGGCTTTCATGCTATCCGAAGCTAAGGAGGTATTTGAATGAGAGTTCCTATCGCGGTTCAGGTCAAACCCTTTGACTTCGAAAAGGCACAGCCACAGATTGATGCGACCCGGGAGGAATTTGCGGGTTACCTTGATGAGTTTCACCGGGTGTCCAGAAAGTCAACTCGCTCGAAGCATGGCCTCATGGGACCGGTCGGGAAAATTCTGAGCGAAGTCAAGAGCGGCCGGCGCGACGCCGCTTCTCTCAAGGGTTATGCTGTCCGAGTCCATGAAGCGACCGGCAGAAACCCGTCTCCGGCAGGTCTCCAGGCTCTGGAGCAGGGCATCGATTACTTGGTCAAGCTGCTGAGCGAAGCTCCCATTACCGTCCATGACCGGCTCCTCGACCGACTCGATTACGGCCTCTACTATGACCTTCGCAAGAAGGCGCTTCAATCAAAGGAAGCCCGACGCCAGGCATGGATTAAATTTCTTCGCGATAAGTATGGAAGTGAAGCCAAGCTTTCGGAAGCCTGGGGCGAAGAAGTTGGGAGTTTTGATGAGCTGTATCTGCCACGCAAGGCAGAGGGTTCGAAGACCAAGAAGGCTAAGACCAAGCAGCAGGACATCGCCGCTTTCTGGGAATCCCAGGGAGCCAGCACCGTTATCGAGAAGGAGGAAGATTAAATGGCTGTCACAACGAGTGTCATCGAGAAGCTGAACGGGTATTTAGTTGAGAAACCAAGGCCATTGATCGGGGCCGAGACCATCCAACTCCTGCTTCTTCGAGAAATCCTGGACTACACCGTGCTGAGAACAGAAGAGACGCGCGAACTGAACTCGGTTAATACGCCACTCTCGGAAACTGACCGGGTCACAACGGTTAAGCGCGTTGCTTTCCTCGGCTCAAAACAGAAGGCTGCAGAATCACGCCAAATGGAGTACCTACTTCGAACAGCAACGACCGCAGTCGGAAAGGATATCGAAGAGTGCTACCTGAAAGATAACCTTTGCCTCGAATGCCCACGCTGCGGCCTCTATGGAGCAAGTGCGCTGGGTGAGGAAGCCAATATCAAACATCGGATCGAATACTCCACCGCCTTCTCCCTCCTTCCATTCGACCGGATCTCAGAAGAGATTACTTTTAATGCGGTCAGTGAACTTGATCAAACGACGGGTCAGGCGCTCGGCAGCCGCAACGTCGTCAAGCCTGCCAGCCTGTTTCCCTCCATTGTGACCCTGAAAGCGGTGACCCGGGAGGAACTGGTCCTCGCAATAAAAACGCTCCTTGCCTGCAAGAGCTATGGCGCCGAATCGCGCACTGGCGGCGACTGTCGCAACACCCTCTTCGGCGTCGCGGCTGGTTGGGAAGAACTCATTACTCCTCTGGAACTCACCCTGGAACTTTACGACAAAAAGGACAACCTCGACCCAGCGGCCTTCAAGGCGCTTCTTGAAGGGAAGTACAAAGCTCTTGCCGGAAACCCGGACCGGATCACGATGCTTGGTCCAAGCGAGGTAGATGCCCTAGTCAAAGAATGTGCGGAGACTCCGCTCGACCGAGCATTTCTCGACAAGACGTACAACGATATTGCCGAGTACCGTCGGGCTCAGAGCGAAAAGAAGTGAGCGGTCCCCATGAGCGAGCGTCTTGATCTCAATGCCAAAGGACTCCGGCTCTACGCGGGGAGGCTCTATAACCATGATTATCTCTGGTTCTCCTCGTTCGAAATCTCCAAGACAGCCGCCACCCTACCGCTGATCCATAACTACGCCTTAAGCTACGCACTCTCCGGCTACTCTTACGGCGTGTATGCCGTTGGAAAGCCCCCGCGCTACATCGAGGACCTCAATGCCATGCCAGCCTATGCCACGCCGGCACGACCGCAAGGGTCTGTGGCACGCACTCGGTTCACTCAGAACGCAGTCAATTCTCGAAGCCTGAGGACCGATGATGCTCCGCGCGGCAGTAATAGCCCGGCCATCGGGTGGCGACTCGTCCTGGACCCGATCTGGCACAACGGTGCATTTCAGGTCAATTCGGTCGGCTTCACGTTCTACCTGTTTGTGCGGGAAAACTACCATCCGCCCACGGTAGTACGGCTGGGCAAAAAAGGTTGTCCAGTCCGCCTCGAATGGGAAGAAGTCACCCCAGCTGTAGCAGTGTTAGCTGATAAACCTGTTCGGCCCACCCACTCAGTGAACCCTCTCGATATTCAGGGCGAGATCATTTCATACGATCCGTTGCCCATTCCACCCCATCTGATTTTCCGGGTTGCCGAGATCTGTAACGATTGGTTCGTCTTCTCCGAGGAACACCGTATTCATGTCCCACACCGCTTCACTTTGCCTGTATTAACGTCTTCTCAACGCTCGGGTAAATCATGAACCCACAGGCTCCCCAAAGCTCTCAAGAGGCTCTAAACAAAGCGATGATGTTAATCGGCAATTTAAGGGACAGCTTACCTGGGAAAGCGGGAAAGATACTGACCTGCACGGATGACATTGAAGAGGCCTGGAAGAACCAGGACCTTCGGCAATTTCCGTTCAACCTGCTGCATGGCGAGACCAAAGCCCTTGCCTCTATGGTTACAAGCGAATATGACGATCTAGACCAAGAGATAGATCGCAGATCCTCTATTTACGAGCAGGTTCTGAACCTGCAACACCGGATTCGCATGTCAATCGAGTTCGTCGTGTCGAGCAAGGTATTTGAAAGTGTTGAGCGGCAGTTTCGACGCATTGATGCAGTCCTCCCAGCCAGGAACTATGCACTGCACGATCTCCTTTCTGAACTCAACTCCGATCGCATCGGCCTCACTATCAGAAAGAGATTGGATGCAGCCAATCAAAAGTTCGACCGTCAGGAATATCAAGCCGCCACACAAGAGTGCTGCCAAGCCGGAGAAGCCCTATTTGCCCTGTTCAGGGAAGTCCTCACACGCTGTGGATGCAGTGAAATACCAAATAGCATTGGGCCTTCGCTCTCACACATTCGAACATGGCTCGCTGATTCTGCCAATAAGGATGGGCAAGGGTTTTGCCTTGCACCACGAGGTCGCATTGAATGGCTACTTTTATCCCTTTTCGAATCGTTGCACTACTTACGGAATGCGGTATCCCATCCTTTGGAAGTGGAAAGTGGTCTTCCGAAATGGCAGAGTCAGCGCCGAGAGCTTTTCAGTGAGAAACCGGATTACGCCCGCTTGGGTCTGTGTCTTGCTCTCCAAATCGCCATCGAATTGCAAGCTCTTTTGGATCATCAAGAAATCTCAACATGACATTCTTAGTGCAGCCATATCGACTGCCAGTCCAAGAACATTCCGCATCGCTGACGCCCCTTTACCCTCACCAACTCACGATGTGGGAAGGATGGGACCAGTACCCCACGATGCTGCTGGCGGCAAAGACTGGGAGCGGGAAGACGCGGGCAGCGATGTTGCCCGTCCTGAAGCGTCATGAATGGGCCGTGGCGATCTATCCCACCAATGAGTTGGTTAAAGACCAAGTGAGAGCGGTAGCCACGTTCGCGCGGCAAGAAGGCATTGAGCCGTTAGTCTGGACACCTGAGGTCTGGGCGAATAAAGACCAAGTGGAACACTATAGCCGAGCTGATCGTATTCTTGTGCCGGTTGATGGTGCCCTTCTTGATCAATGGCAAAAGGTGATGCGGTGCAAGAGCCGCGGCGAGACATTGCGAAGGCTTCTCAATCCGGACAAACCTAAGATTATCTTTACGAACCCGGACATTCTTTTCCGGATACTTGGACTCCAGTACCACGCTGAACCTTTTGAGGCGCTCCGCCGATACGAAACGCTCATCACGGACGAATTCCACCTCTATCACGGGGTAGAACTGGCCCATGCCCTCGTCATGGTTACCCTCGCTCGCGGCTTTGGGATCTTCCAGCGGCTCATTCTCATAAGCGCTACGCCTCACCCGGAGGTGCAGGCCCTCCTAGATCGTGCGCTCAGCCCGACGACGATCGACTGCAGCCTACCAGCCAATGTCCCGCCGGATCGCTGGCGCACGGCAGTTCATGGCGTCGAGCTGACGCCAATCCAGGTCGCTGCTGGAGACCCAGTAGAGGTTCTTCTCTCCCGAATCGTCGGACTCAAGCCCGAACTGGAACGGCTCCGAATCGAGACGCCCGACAACGATTACCTCCCCGCGGTCGTCATTGTAAACTCAGTCCTGAACGCCATTCGTCTTGAAGATCGGCTGGTCGAATCCGGATTTCCCCGTGAATCTTTAGCAATTATCCGAGGTCTGTCACATCGGGCTGTCCGGGATACGAAGGGGAAACTCCTGGCCGTTGGTACGTCGGCCATCGAAGTGGGGGTGGACTTCCGCTGCGACTACCTGCTGTTTGAGGCATCAGAGGCAGCCTCGTTCCTTCAGCGTTTCGGCCGAGTGGGGCGCCATCGACCGGGACAGGCGATTGCCCTGGTACCCCCTAATGCCTTTCAAGGCATGAGTGTCCTTCCATCCGAGATTGATCGCAGCGCGTTCGAGGAGAGAATTCATGCCTGGTATCCTCCGACAATGGCGCGTCCTTGGTTCGTCACCACCGAGCACGGAATGATCACAGCCCGAGCCCTGGCTGAAAACCTGATCGCCACCGTTGAGAAAGATGGTCACGCCCGGCCAGAGGTCCTGA
This sequence comes from Gaiellales bacterium, assembly GCA_003599855.1. Taxonomy (GTDB): domain Bacteria; phylum Actinomycetota; class Thermoleophilia; order BMS3ABIN01; family BMS3ABIN01; genus SURF-19. The sequence goes on from QZKG01000025.1 coordinate 8,733, forward strand.
TCCAACTCCGTAGACGGGTCGAGGCAATCTTGGCTGATCATGCACAACGGCTCGACTGTTCTGCTCAGAACTTTCAGGCCAAGGCCGCCTTTGAGCGCTGCGCTGCTGGCAAGCGGAATGCCCGTTGGCTTGATACCTATCGGCAACTCAACCGCTTCCGAACATCACTCCCCAGCCTCAAAGTTCACGACTTCACTGAACAACACCGTCGACAAGAATGGAGCCTAGGCGAATATGAGGCAGACCTCGCGACCCTACTCAGGCGAGCCGTAAACCTCTCATGGAATGAAAAGCTGCGGATGCTGACGATCAAAGGAATTGGGAAATACCGCCGCGTCCATGCCGGGGAGATTTTCAGCGACGATGACTGTGGTCTGATTCTGGAGACCAAAGACTTTCCCCAGTTGCAGCTCTACCAGGACGGTGAATCAACACCGGTCTCGGACCTGATGGGCAGGGAGAATCACACCTTTGCTGTTGTGCCAAAGGCAGCGGTACAGGAAGAGGTAGACTGGCGCCTGTCAGTCTTCGAGGCCGGTCGATATCTCCTCGCTTTCGACGGCGCAGCGCTGCTGCTGGTGGAGTTGTGCCGACGGTGTAAGGGGCGGGATTAAGAAGTCAGGTCTAAGACGTCGCGGATTGCCCGGCCGACCTTGGCCATCTGGGGCTTGGAAAGGCGGGCGATCGGCCCTTTCGTGAGGCGCCGGTTGTCAATTGCACGCAGTTGATCCACGAGCAGATCCGATTCGTGGCGCAGTTGGCCGGCGGCGGAAACCCGGATGCGGAGCGGCTCGGCATCGTCAATGAGGTTGGTCGTGAGCGGGACCACCAGCGTTGAGGGATGGCCCGCCTCCAGGAGCGCCTGTGCTTGGACGATCAGGACGGGGCGTGTCTTGCCTGGTTCGGTGCCGTGCCGGGGATCAAGATCGGCGAGCCAGATTTCGCCGCGATCAGGCATCAGGAGCCCGTTCGATGGCCGCGAATTCGGCGTTCACCCGCATGCTTTCTTCGCGGACCTTCTGGGACACTTCCGCCAGACGCTTGGCGCGCAGTTTCCGCTTGATCTCCCCGTTCATCCGTTCGATGGCCTGCCGGATATACTCGGCTCGCGACAGATGCAACGTTTTGGCACAACGCTGGCTGGTTTCCAGCAGGTCGTCCGGCAACTTTAACGAAATGGCGCCCATGGATATCTCTCCTAGATATTCACTTGTGATACGCCGATATCATATCGCATATGAACATCGCTTGCAAGCCTGCCACTGGATGGGTGCGCCGCTCGGCTGCAAAGCCGGCCTATATCCGCTCTTAGAGATCAACCGACGAACGTCCTCGCGCATAGGAGGCAAGGGAAACCATGAGCGCGGCTAAGCCTGATCCGATTCCCCGCATTCATCCGGAGCGTGAGATTTCCGAGCCTGCGCGCGAGCTGCCGCCCGCCCAGATCAACCTGTACACCGGCGAGCCGGAAGCCGTCGTGGTCCCGATCGAGACCGAGCCGGCAGAGGGTGATGAGCAGGTCATTGATGAGGGTATCAGGATGGTCAAGACCGGCGACACCTCGCAAATCTTGCTCTCCGGCTTCGGGATGTTTCTGTCCAAAAAGAGCGAACGCTTGCTGGTCCGGCAGGGCAAGACTGTGGTCTACGAGTTTCCGCTGTTCCGGCTCAGCGAGGTGGTGGTCGCGTCGCGCGGCATCACGCTGTCCTCGGACCTGATCGAGGAGCTCTGTCAACGCGGCATCCGGCTGAGCTTCCTCACCCACGGAGGCAAGCCCTACGCGATGCTGTCCTCTCCGATGTTGACGGCCACCGTGATTTCGCGGCGGGAGCAATTGGCTGCCATCGGAGACGAGCGCGGAGTCGCGTTTGCCAAGTTGATCGTCGCCGGCAAGCTGACGAACCAGGAGCGGCTGCTCCGTTATTTCGGCAAGTATTTGAAGCAAGCCGATTCGACTCGGTTCGAACGGGTGGACCAATTGGCGGATCAGATTGCCGACCTCCGGCCGTCCATACAGCAGATGGTAGGCGCGAGCATTGACGACGTACGGAGCTCCTTGATGGGTTACGAGGGCACGGCGGGGCGGCTGTACTGGGACGGGGTGAAAGAGATCATTGGGCAGCGCGCGGAGTTCATGGGGCGCGAACATCGGGGCGCCACCGACGCCGTGAATGCACTGCTGAACTACGGCTATGGGATTCTCTATTCCCAAGTCTGGGGTGCGGTCTTGAACGCGGGACTGGAGCCTTTCGCGGGGTTCCTGCACGTGGACCGTCCAGGAAAGCCCTCTCTGGTCCTGGACCTGGTTGAGGAATTCCGCCAGCCGGTGGTGGACCGCACGGTGATCGCACACATCAATCTCGGCGAGGCCGTCACGTTGAAGGAGGGCATGCTGGACGAAGAGACCCGCTCCCGGTATGCGGCCAAGATCCTGGAGCGGCTGGAATCCACCGAGACAGTCAAGGGAAAGAAGTATCAGGTCAAGTCCATCATTCAGATGCAGGCCCGGAGTCTCTGTACGTTCTTGAGGCAGGAAGGTGCCTATACCCCATTCACCTTCAAGTGGTAGCGCCACGCGCGATGGATGAGCTGTCCACTTATGTTCTCTATGATATCCCGGATGACACGATCCGGACCAAGATTGCGGAGGTATGCAAGGATTATGGGTTAGAGCGCATTCAATTCAGCGCCTTTTGCGGCTCGCTAACCCGCAACAAGCGAGAAGAGCTGTTTCTCCGCTTGGGGGAGGTGCTGGGCGAGCAGCCGGGCAAGATCTTGCTGCAACCGGTCTGTGAGAAGGATATCCGTGACGGCCTCCGAGTCGAACACGAAGACACCGACGCCGAACCAGCACAAGTTGATGCTACGGGTCAACGACCTGAAGCAGTATGACTATTGCCCGCGCGTCGTGTACTACCAATATGTGATGCCGGTCGAACGGGCGGCCACGTTCAAGATGGCGCACGGGAAGTCGGCTGAAGCTCGCATTGACACGTTGGAGCAGCGGCGGACTACCCGCCGCTACGGACTCCCCGACGGCCAGCGGCACTTTCATGTCTGGCTGACATCAGACGTGCTCGGCCTTTCCGGGAAATTGGATCTCGTGATCGAATCGTCTTCCGGCTGGTATCCGGTCGATTTCAAAGAGACCACCGGCCCGGTACGGTCGAATCATCTCGTGCAACTTTGCGGATATGCCCTGCTCGTCGAGGAGGCGTATCGGTGTTCGGTTACTCAAGGGTTCATATACCTGATCCCGGGCGACCGAGTAGAGCCGGTCGATCTAACGGATCAGCTTAAGACCGACACCCTCATCGCTCTGGACCGCATCCGTGAAATGATTGTCTTGCAGCGAGTGCCTAATGCGACCGAGGTTCAAGCCAGATGCGCGGACTGCGAGTATCGAAACTATTGCGGGGATGTGTTTTGACCAGCGGTCTCCAGACCGTTGTCCGCTTTCCGCTGACGGAGGGGGTCGCGGATTGTTGGGCCAGTTTTCGCAAACTCCCCTAGGTTTTTGACAGATATGCAGTTTTCGAAAACTTGGCCTCAAACAATGGTATTTTGGCTAGGTATATTGCGGGGTTCGTGAGCGGTTGAACAGCCCTTCCCTATGAAGAGGGAACTGAAAGTCTTCAAGCGCTATGCCACGACCTGGGGCGATCAAAGTTGAACAGCCCTTCCCTATGAAGAGGGAACTGAAAGCCGAATTTCGTCCGCTCTTCCAAGATTTCCTCGATGTTGAACAGCCCTTCCCTATGAAGAGGGAACTGAAAGGTACCGGCGAGTTGGCGGTTCAGCCGCTCGATCGTCGTTGAACAGCCCTTCCCTATGAAGAGGGAACTGAAAGGACAGGAGGTCCAGGATCGTGCCGGCTTCAATGTTTGTTGAACAGCCCTTCCCTATGAAGAGGGAACTGAAAGGGTAGAGGAGGCGGCGGTCCTGGCCGGCGAGCTGCGGTTGAACAGCCCTTCCCTATGAAGAGGGAACTGAAAGCTTGTGGTGGGGGTGTCAGGGTCAGGTCCGCTCCCGGTTGAACAGCCCTTCCCTATGAAGAGGGAACTGAAAGGCTGAGAGAGGTCAGACCCCGGTGTCTCATGGCCGCGTTGAACAGCCCTTCCCTATGAAGAGGGAACTGAAAGGCAAGATGGCGTTCATCCCTTGCGCGGGAACTGAAAGAAGAATCTTCTGCGCCCGGTCCTGGTCGACGTCGAGTTGATGAACCCTCCAAAATATCTTCCAGTCGTTGACGATCATCTCTCATAAGGGCACGGCTTCCCTCAATACCTGTTCCCGGATTCGGTCGCGGAGGCCTCGCTCCGTCGCGACATCCACGCGGAATCCGAGCAGTTGTTCGAGGTCCAGGAGCAGGGCGGCATGGTCAAGCAGGCTTCGTCCTGGCTCCAGTTCGATGAGAAAATCCAGGTCACTCTCAGGGCCGGCTTCACCGCGCGCAACAGAGCCGAAGACACGCACGTTTCTGGCGCCATGCTGCGCGGCCATTTGTAGAATCTTCTCTCGATTGGCCTGGAGAAGTTTCACCACGTCCATGATCCCGCCCCTTCTTAAAGATCTACTCCGAGCCAAAAAGCATACCGGTTTCTCTTTATGGTGACAAGCTCTGCTATTCGTCCAAATCCCAGGATTCTTGGCCGGATTCCTAACGCTTCCCATAACCCGCCGGCCTTACTCGGAGCTAATCCTTGAACGCGCCCGACGTTGCGTCGTTGAGCCCCAGCACCTTTGACAATGGAATGGCCCAGATTCGCTGAGTCAGTTGCTCACATCGCTGTCCCGTATGAAGTAGGACCCCATGGGGGGCCGCCTTTCCATATTCGTCAAGAAAGAGGCGGAGGTGCCGAATATCGGCCACTCGGGGGCGACCGCCGGTCTTAACTTCCATCGGCACGATCTTCCCGCTTCGCTCGATCACAAAATCCACTTCGGCGCCTGAGACGGTTCTCCAATAGAGGATCTCCGGTCTGGGCGTCAGCGTCTCACGCCAGGCCAGCAAATCGCTGAAGACCAGAGTTTCCAGGAAAGCCCCGGTAAGCCCCGCTTTTTCGAGATCTGCCGCTGTTTCGATTCCAGCTAAATAGGCCGCAAGGCCGGTATCGCAAAAAAACAGACGCGGCGCCTTGATAAGGCGCTTGGTGCGATTGATGGCGTAGGCCGGCAGCCGATGAAGGAGGTATGAGGCCTCCAGCAAGTTCAAATAGCGGTGTGCCGTAGGCTGCGCAAGCCCGGCATCGCGAGCAATCTGGCTCTGATTGACCAGCGACCCTGAACGGAGCGCCGCAACCCGCATGAGGCGGCGGAAATCGACCAGATTCTCGATGGAGGAGAGGGATTGAAGATCCCGTTCCAGGTAAGTCCGCACATACCCATCCAACCAGGTCCTCTGGAGGGCGTGACTCTTCATGAGCGCAGCAGGAGGAAATCCGCTCTGCAGCAACCCTTCCCCTCCTCCTGTGAAGGCAGCATGAGTCCCTTCGAATTGCGACGGATCAGCAAAGACCTTATCCCACTGCCCGACCGTTCCCAAGCCAGCTCGTTCCGCTGGCGTGAAGGGATAGAGCGTCAGATAGACTGCCCGGCCAGCCAGGGTCTCTGACACCTTGCCGAATAAGGCGAGGTTAGCCGAACCGGAGAGCAGAAACCGCCCTGGCTTTCGGTCTCGATCGACGGCTCGCTTAATGGCCAAGAGCAGGTCCGGGCTCCGCTGTATCTCGTCAATCGTGACTGACCCCTTGGAGCTGACGAGAGCTTCCGGCTCCTTCTGAGCTCGTTCCAGCACATCTATGTCATCGAGGGTGCGGTAGTCCCTCCCAGGCTTGGGCAGCAGCTCCCGGATCAGTGTGCTTTTGCCAGTCTGCCTGGCCCCGGTCAGGACGACAACCGGAAACTCGGCCAGGGCATGGACGACTTCCTTGGTGAGGTAACGGGGAAGGGGAGCCTTTACGCTGTTCAGGCCTGTAGTATTCAACGATCTATTCACGGTATGAATGATAATAATTCGTGCCGTGAATTGCAAGATTAAGGGTTATAGGCAATGGCTGGCCCAGCTCCACGCCATGGCTAGCTTGCATGGGGGATTGCGGGAATCCTTAAGAAAAGAGGAGATATATTGAAGGGAGAATTGATGAAGCCTTGATCCGCCGAATGATCGCACAGGGATCGGATGAGAGCGCTTTCGTAATCCGAACAAACTCTATGACATCTAAGCGCCTCTCCCCTAACTCATACTTCGAAACATAAGATTGCGGCCGGCCTAGAAACTTGGCTACGTCCTTCTGGGTCAAGCCTGCCGCTCTCCGCGTCGCCTTAAGGAGAGCACAGAACCGTTTATATTCAGGGCTGAAGGGTGCAGTTTTTCTCATGGGCCCGGCTCAGGGGCGCATGATTATCTATCTCCTTTTAAAATATCCCAAATTAGGATATACTCTCTTCGCAATTTGGTGCAGTCGCATGTGCACGGAGAGACCCACAATTCTGGTCGTTGATGACGAGCCTCTCGTCCGAAAATTCCTCTACGACATCCTCACGGGGGCGGGATACAGGGTCCTAGAAGGGCTCTTCGCCGAGAACGCTCTGCGTCTCTGCCAGCAGCATCCCAACCCCATCCACCTCCTCCTCACGGACATCAACATGCCCGACATGAACGGCCGTGCGCTCACCGCACTCATACGCGGCCTCCGTCCAGAGATCCGCGTGCTTTTTATCTCCAGCGATGAGGACGGGCTTCCGGCAACGGGTCCCAACTCAAAGGAAGACAGTGCTTTTCTTCTCAAACCCTTTTCGCCGGACACGTTGCGTTGGAAGGTGCGTGAACTCCTGAGCGTACCGAACCAATAAAGACAGTAAATCTCTCAGCCGGAGTAGGCTGCCAAACTTTTTTCGGGGCGGCTGTCTCCTGAACGAAATCAGTCGACTGTTCAAAACTGTGCAGGTGTTTTGATAGATAGTCCTCTGTTGCTGCTTGTTGTTAGCCATTACCATTCTTCCCTTCCTTATCCTCACGCTCCCCACTAGCACTGAATTTGCCTAAGACGGTCGCTGTTGCGACCGCCAAGACTCTAATAGCTGCTTGACGCAAAAACCTAAAAAGCGTACAACGCAATAGCCTAATAAAAGGACGACATAAAAACCTAAAACCAAACCGTGAGTATGGCTACGCCATCGGAAAAACTCTCTCGCTCTCTGGAACTGTTAAAACGGCTTCAGAACCGCGAGGGGGCGGTGGCCATCCGGTCCAAGGATATGCCACGGGCGGACCGGGAGCGCCTGGTGGCCAACGGCTTCCTGCGCGAAGTCATGAAAGGCTGGTATGTCCCCACGCGTCCAGATGAGACCAAGGGAGAAAGTACCGCCTGGTATGCCTCCTTCTGGCGTTTTTGCGCAGCGTACCTTCGTGAGCGCTTCGGGAAGGAGTGGTGCGTAGCCCCGGAGCAGTCACTATCGCTGCACGGTGGCAACTGGGCGGTGCCCCGGCAGCTGTTGGTGCGCTCCCCGAAGGCCGGCAACAAAGTGACGGAACTTCCGCACGATACGTCTTTGCTCGATGTGCGGGCAACCGTGCCTCCGCCATGGGATCGGGACGAAAAAGATGGGATCCAGGTCTTCTCACTGGAAGCAGCGCTGATAGCCTGCGCACCCCATACCTTTTCCCAGAGACCGACGGATGCCCGTGCAGCACTGGCCTTGGCGAGGGATGCTTCCGGCCTTCTGGCACGGCTGCTGGAGGGGGGGCACAGCACGATTGCCGGACGTCTCGCTGGCGCCTTTCGCAATATCGGGCGTGACCGCATCGCTGACGACATTGTAAAAACCATGACCGCTGCCGGATACAGCGTGCGGGAGAACGATCCGTTCGGAGATCGGCCGCCGGTAGCCTTATCCATCCGTGAACGATCTCCGTATATCAACCGCATCCACCTGCTCTGGCAGACCATGCGTGAACCGGTCATCGCGCATTTTCCGGTCGCGCCTGGTCTGCCGCATGATGTCTCAAGATACATGAAGCATGTGGATGAGGGGTATCTGAGCGATGCCTATCACTCGTTGTCAATCGAGGGCTATCGCGTAACGCCCGAGTTGATCGAGCGCGTGCGCACCGGGCACTGGAATCCAGACGGAAACGAACAGGATCGGGAACAGCGCAATGCCTTGGCGGCACGCGGCTACTGGCAGGCTTTTCAGGCGGTGCGGGCGAGCGTGGGAAAAGTGCTCAAAGGCAAAAACCCGGGCGCCGTTGCGGATGAGGATCACGGGGACTGGTACCGGAGATGTTCGCGCCCAGTGTAACCGCGGGACTGCTGCGGCCGGCCGACCTTGCAGGATACCGCAACGGCCAGGTCTATATCCGGGCCTCGATGCATGTGCCGCCCAACTATCACGCCGCGCGTGAGGCGATGCCCGCTTTCTTCGAGCTGCTGGCCGCGGAGGCACATCCGGCCGTCCGGGTCGTGCTGGGACATTTCCTGTTTGTCTATATCCACCCTTACATGGACGGCAACGGGCGGATGGGCCGTTTTCTGATGAATGTCATGCTGGCGGCCGGGGGCTATCCCTGGACCGTCATCCCGATCGAAAGCCGCAAGGCCTATATGGAGGCGCTTGAGCGGGCAAGCGTGGGCCAAGACATCGCGCCATTTATCGGATTTCTAGCGAAGCTCGTGAACAGGAGACTAGGGGGAGGGGGGCTGCCCGATATTCCTCAGGCTGATTAAATGAGGTTGCTAGAAGCCGGGTCCCTCGCCACTTGCCTTCCTCCTAGTGCAAGTGTGCCTATTTTCAGTGTCTCAAACTAGGGGGGCAGTCCATCTTGAGGTGACCCCCTCCGTTGAGACAGTCTGAATTAGCACACTCTGGTTTCTGCCCCCCTCCCAACGCAGAGAGGCCGAAAGGGCTACAGATCTTCCTTGCCAAGGCGCCTGTAAGCGGCTCGGCTTTCTGTCATAGGGGATTCCGGCGTTTCTGACTGCCCCTCTCCCTAGCTTGACACCCAGCCGCGCCATGGTAAGATTGTAAGCACTTACTTACTTTATGGCCACCCACCCCAAACACCTTCCTGCCGAACAACGCCGCGCGGGTGCGGTCGAAGCCGTGATTGCCTTGGCTGCAGAGCATAATCCAGGCGATATCACGACCTCTGCCGTGGCGAAACACATGGGACTCACCCATGGTGCGCTGTTTCGCCACTTTCCGACCAAAGACGCCATCCTCCAAGCTGTCATCGAATGGGTGGCCAACCGCTTGCTCGCACGAGTGGACACGGCTGCGCACACCGCGTCCTCGCCGCTGGCAGCCTTGGAAGCGATGTTTATGGCGCATATCGACTTCGTGGTCGAACATCCGGGGGTGCCCCGGATGCTCATTGCCGAATTGCAACGTGCAGAGGACACCGTTCCCAAGCGGATGGTGCAGACCCTCATCCACCGGTATAGCGAGCGATTGAGCCGGCTCATGGAGCAAGGGAAAAAGCAAGGAGAACTGGCCACCCCATTGGACACACAGGCGGCCTCATCCCTCTTTATCGGGACGATACAGGGACTGGTGATGCAGTCTCTGTTGACCGGGGAGGTGTCGCGCATCCGCAAGGAGGCGCCTGGTGCCTTTGCCATCTACCGGCGTGGCATCGCACGTCATCGCTAACCTGGCTCACGGATCCACGCGTGTCCTGTGAACCCGTCATCTCCGGCGTCGGCGTGTTCCCTCCCTCCGCATGCTGAACGGCCAACTGGGAACACCGGAGTGCCACACGCAGACCGTGGACTGAAAGGCCAGCCCTCGAGCGTGCTGGATTTCGATCCGAACAAAAGGAGCGACGTATGAAGTGGCGAACGATGGGCGTGGCCCTGCTCGTACTCGGGATCGGTCCCTCCGCCGAGGCTGTCGAACCGCCTCAGTTCCGTCCTGAATTGCGCCTGAGCCTGCACGATGCCATCCAGGCCGCCATCGACAACAACGTCAACGTCCGCCTGTTGCGGGAGCGCATCGCCTCGGCTCAGGCGACAGCCGATACCAGCCTCGGGACGCTCCTCCCCAGCGTCTCCGGCTACATGACCGGACGCAATCAAACCGTCAACCTCGCGGCGTTCGGGATCCCGCAAAGCAGCCTCAGCACACTCGGCGTACCGGGCGGCGTGACGCAACCCTTCGATGTGTATGACGCGCGGGCCAATTTCGTTCAGAATCTTTTCAGTCTGAGTCTCATCCAGCGATGGCGCGCCGCCAGGGCGGGGGTGGATGTGGCGAAACTGGAGGCGGAAGTGACGAAGCGGGATGTCATGGCCACGGCTGGATTGTTGTATATGGAAGCCGTCCGGGCAGAGGCCGCGGTGAAAGCCCGCCAGGCCGACCTGGAACTCAGCGAACGGCTGCTGAAACTGGCGCGGGATCGAAAGAAAGCCGGTGTGGCGACGGGGTTGGATGTGACGCGTGAAGAAGTGCAGCTTGAAAATACCCGCCAACGCCTGCTGGTGGCGCAGAACGATCAGGAAAGCGCCAAACTGAATTTAATTCGTGCCTTGGGGATCGATTTCAACGTGGACGTGACGTTGACCGATGAGTTGACCCTGGCAAAGATCGAGCCGAAGACCCCCGACATGGCCCTCTCTGCGGCGCACGAGAATCGCGTCGAATTGAAGGCACAGATGTCGCGCCAGAAGCTGGCCTCGCTCAGCCTCAGCTCCGTCACCAGTGAACGGCTCCCGTCGTTGTCTCTCAACGGCGATTATGGATGGATCGGATTGAAACCCGACGAGGCCTCGGCCACGCGCACGGTTGGCCTCATGCTCTCGGTGCCGATCTTCGACGGAGGACAGCGGGAGTCTCGGATTTCTGAAAACCGCAGTCGAGTGCGGCAGGAGTCGATCCGGATGAAGGACGTCTCCGACCAGATCACCCTTGAAGTCCGCAGCGCCCTCCTCACGCTCGATTCCTCCACTCAGCAGATCACCGTCGCGGAGAAAGGCCTGGAGCTGGCCCTGAAAGAGTTCAGCCTGGCGCACGATCGGTTTGCCGCCGGCCTCGCCACGAATATCGAGGTGACGAACGCGCAAGCCTCGGTTGCGCGGGCGCGCGACAACCTCATTGAAGCCCTGTTCCGATTCAATGCGTCCCGCATCAACCTGGCGCGGGCCACCGGTGAGATTGACCAGCTCTTTTGACGTCGTGGCCGCGAGCCGGCCTCGGATGCCGGAGTCTGTGATGCTCAGACGAAAAGGGGACGATTGACTATGGGGACGACGACGGCTCCTCACACACCGGGTGGCGAGCAGGGACCCTCGCCGTCAGTGGCCACGGCGCCCGCTGCCGCAAGCGCCGCGGGAACCCGCAGCCGCCTGCAGGTGCTCCTGGCGGCTGGCGCGCTGCTTCTGGCCGGTATTGCCGCGCTGTATCTCTGGTCACGGCCGGCACCGGAGACGGACGTGCTGAGGGTGTCGGGCAATATCGAGATGACGGACGCGGAGGTGAGTTTCAAGATCGCGGGCCGGGTGGCGGAGCGGTGGGTATCGGAAGGAGAATCCGTCCGCGCCGGGCAGGTCGTCGCTCGCCTGGATACCAGCGAACTGGCCCAGGAAGTGGCGCTGCGCAAAGCGGAGGTCCGGGCCGCCAAGGCGGCCTTGGCCGAGCTGGAGACCGGCTCCCGACCGGCGGAGATTGCCCAAGCCGAAGCCGTGGTCCGGCGGACGCAGGCGGATGTCGAGCGGGCGCGGGCAGATTTCCAACGCCTCAAGACCCTCTATGAGCAAGACAATGTCTCACGACAGGACTACGAGGCCGCCAAGTCGGCGGTCGACGTGACTGAGGCCAGGCTCAATGAGGCCCAGGAGCAATGGCGCCTCGTCAAACAAGGCCCGCGCGCCGAGAAGATCGAACAGGCCAAGGCGCAGCTCCAACAGGCCAAAGAAGCGCTGGCGCTGACCGAGACCCGATTGAGCTATGCCACACTGACCTCGCCGCTGACCGGCGTCGTCTTGTCCCACCACATCGAGCCGGGCGAATTTGTCGCCGCCGGGACGCCGATCGTGACCGTCGGGGACCTGGAACAGGTCTGGCTGCGCGCCTACGTCGATGAGACGGACCTGGGGCGCGTGAAAGTCGGCCAGGCGGCGCGGGTGACCATCGACACCTATCCGGACAAGGCCTATGAAGGCCGAGTGTCCTTCATCGCCTCTCAAGCGGAATTCACGCCCAAGAGCGTCCAGACCGAGAAGGAGCGCGTGAAGTTGGTCTATCGCATCAAGATCACCCTTGCGAATCCTCATCTGGACCTCAAGGCCGGCATGCCGGCCGATGCCCGGATCATGCTGCCGGATCGCGCGGAGGCACCCGATGGAGGCCATTAAGCTCGTTCGTTTGGCCAGATCGTTCGGGGCGGTTCGCGCCGTCCAGGATCTGACCTTCGCCGTGACCCCAGGAGAGATCTTCGGCCTCGTCGGTCCGGATGGCGCCGGCAAGACGACCACGATGCGGCTGCTGACCGGCGTGATGGAGCCAACCAGCGGCGAGGCCTGGGTCATGGGGAAGCACGTCGTCCGGGACGCCGAGGCGATCAAGGACGACATCGGCTACATGAGTCAACGGTTCGGGCTGTACCCGGACTTGACGGTGGACGAGAACATCCATTTCTACGCCGACCTCTATGGGGTCCCCCGGACGGGCCGCGAGCGCAAGATGCAGGAGCTGCTCGCCTTCAGCAACCTGACGCCGTTTCGGAAGCGACAGGCCGGCCGCTTGTCCGGGGGCATGAAGCAGAAGCT
>QZKG01000050.1 GCA_003599855.1 Gaiellales bacterium
GCCAGACGCCGCCGCCGGTGGTCCGCCCGGTCGCGCCCCGGCGCAGGCCTGCCGCGGCCCTGCCGTCCGCGGACGGTACGCCCTTCCGGGCGGCCCTGGCGTCCGGCGCGTTCACGGCGCCCCGCCGCGCTCCGCGCGCCACGCCGCCGCCGCGTCCCGGTATCACGGGCCCCCCGGCTCAACTGACGCTCCTGAATCTGAACATCCTGATACCGATGATGAAGCAGACGGCGCCGTAGGCCAGCAGCACCCCGGCCTCCGGCAGGACGGCGTCGAGCCCCTTGCCCCTGAGGATCAGGTCGTTGAGCCCGTCGAGGGCCCAGGCGTTGATGGTCAGGTGGCCGAGCTGGCGCATGAACTCCGGCACTATGTCAAGCGGCCACCAGCTGCCGCCCAGCGCCGACATCAACAGCACGGAGAGGATGCCCACCGCCGAGAGTTGCCGCCTGGTCTTCACCATGCTGGCCAGGAGGATGCCGAAAGCGGTGGCGGTCCAGGCGGTGACCACGATCATCAGCGCCAGGCCCGCGATGGAGTTGCCCAGGTTCATGCCGAAGACGAAGTGGCCCACGGTGAACAGGAGCGTGATCTGCAGGATCGCGATGGCGAACTGCGCCAGCAGCTTGCCGCCGAGGATGGACGCCCGCGACACCGGCGCCACCAGCAGGCGCCCCAGCGTGCCCGACTCGCGCTCCAGCAGCAGCCCCTCGGCGGCGGTCATCACGCCGAAGAGCATGAACATCACCGAATAGCCCGGCGCCTGGGTGTCGAAGGGGTTCAAATCCTCGACTCCGCCGACGTTGCTGATTGCCGCCTGGACCGGCTCGTCCTCCAGCTCGCTGGCGGCCGCCGCGGCCGCCGTGCCCGCCACCGCCGCAGCGTCGGCGCCGGGAGCGACCTTCATCACTTCCAGCACCGAGACCTTGGCCGCCACCTCCACCGCTGACAGGCGGCTGGCCGTCCCCTGGATGACGCTCACCAGGAAGGGGCGGGTGATGTTGCTGTTGGGGTCGACGAAGACTTCCAGCTCCGCCCTGCCGCCCGCCTCCACCGCGCCCGAGAAGCCCGCGGGGATGACCAGCGCCACCTCGTACTCCTGGCCGTCCTTCTCCAGCGCCTCGCACTCGCCGCGGCCGGCATCCACGACCACCACGTTCTCGTTCTTGCGGAACGCCTCCACCAGGCCGGAACTGACCGCGCCGCCGTCCTCATCGGCCAGCAGCAGCTCCGCCTCGATGCTGCCGCCCTCGAAGGCGGGCCCGAGGGCGAAGGACGCCACGGTGATGACGATGAGCGGCGTGATCAGCAGGAAGATCCAGGCCCCCCGGTCCTTGCCCACGATCAGCATGTCCTTGATTGTCACGTTCCAGAGGTTGCGCATCTCACTCCCTCAGCTCCCGCCCGGTGAGGTGGATGAAGAGCTTCTCCAGGTTGGGGGAATAGAGCTCCAGGCTGGCGACCTCGCAGCCGGCCGCCTCCAGTTCCCTCATCACCGGCGGCAGGGAATGGGCGCTGTTGTCCGACGAGATCAGCAGCCGGTTCTTCTCCTGCTTGACGGCGGTGACCGAGGCGTGGCCCTCCAGGCGGGCGGTGAGGCCGCCGGGGCATTCCCCGCCGGCGATCTCCAGCTCGATGACGCCGCCCTCGCCGAGGATCTTCAACAGCTCCCTGAGCGTGCCCGCGGCGATGACCCTGCCCCGGTCGATGATGGTGATGAAATCGCACAGCAGCTCCACCTCTTCCATGTAGTGCGAGGTGTAGAGGATGGTGGTGCCCGAGTCGCGGATGCGGAAGATGGTCTCGAAGATGTGCTCCCGCGACTGGGGGTCGACGCCCACGGTGGGCTCGTCCAGCAGCAGGAAGCGGGGGTGGTGCAAAAGGCCCGCGGCCATGTTGACCCGCCGCTTCATGCCGCCGGAGAACTCCTCGACGCGGTCGTCGCGCCGCTCCCAGAGCTCCATCAGCTCCAGCAGCTCGCGGCAACGGGATTCCAGGTGGCTCCCGCCCAGGCCGTAGATCTTCCCGTAGAACCTCAGGTTCTGCATCGCCGTCAGGGTTGGGTAGAGGGCGATGTCCTGGGGCACGACGCCGATGATCTTCTTGATGGCGTCCGCCTCCCGGCCGATGCTCAGGCCGTCGATGCTGGCGTCGCCGGCGGTGGGCCTCAGGTAGGTGGAGAGCATCGAGATGGTGGTGGACTTGCCGGCGCCGTTGGGGCCCAGCAGCCCGAAGATCTGGCCCTCCCTGATGGTGAAGCTGACGCCGTCGACGGCTGTCAGCCCGTCGAATCGCTTTTCCAGGTTGTCGGCTATGACGATAGGGTCCGGCATATCATCAATCTCTGGTGGCGTCACAGCCATACTCTATCCTATTTACCGGCCATAATCCCGCTGATCCATCCTCGCCAGCTATGTCTCTACATGCCGCGCCCGGGGGCCCCGCGCTCAGCACAATTTCAACGCGGCGCCCTCAGTCCACGTCCACCCGCCAGTCGTGGACCGTCTGGCCCTGGGGCAGGGGGATGAAAAGCTCGCCGGACTTGGACTGGCCGCCCTCTACCCCGATGACGATGTGGTCGCTCTCGGTGTCGCCACCGCGCTCGAAGAGGTAGAGGTGGCAGGTGACCCGGGCGTCGCCCGCGTCGCCGTCATTCCTGACGGTGAAGGTGAAGCGGGCGCCGTAGGTGGGGGAATCCACCAGCTGCATTTCGGCCGTCTCCAGCTCGAAGTCGGGGCTGAGCCCCAGCCAGGGGAAGAGCAGGACCAGCACCGCGGCGAAGAGCGCCAGCGAGGTCAAGCGCCAGAAGTTGATGCTGTTGAAGAGCATATGTGACCGTTTCCCTCGGCCGAGCCAGCCGGGTCCAGGGTTGCCGGGCCCGCCTTACGGCTTGATCTCCTCGAAGTGCGACAGCAGTTTGAACTCGGTGAAGCGGTCGAGGATGTCCTGCATGCTTATCTCTTTCATGCGGTTGAGGCTGAAATCCTCGACGTTGAAGGAGGCCAGGGTCGAACCGAAGACGATGGCCTGGCGGATGGTGGCGTCGTTGATATCGTCCGCCGCCGACAGGTAGCCCATGAAGCCGCCGGCGAAGGTGTCGCCCGCGCCGGTGGGGTCGAAGACGTCCTCCAGCGGGTAGGCCGGAGCGGAGAAGACCGTGTCGCCGTGGAACATCAGCACGCCGTATTCGCCCCGCTTGACCACCAGGGTCTTCGGGCCCCAGCCCATGATCTTGCGGGCCGCCCTCACCAGGCTCGGCTCCCGGGCCAGCTCGCGGGTCTCGGCGTCGTTGATGATGAGGATGTCCACCGATCCCAGGGTCTCCAGGAGCTGGTCGTAGGCGCCCTCGATCCAGAAGTTCATGGTGTCGCAGGCGATGACCTTCGGCGCCGTCACCTGCTTCGCCACGTCGAGCTGCAGCCCCGGCTGGATGTTGGCCAGGAAGACGAACTCGCTGTCCTTGAAGCTGTCGGGGATCGACGGCGCGAAGGTCTCGAAGACGTTGAGCTGCGTGTCCAGGGTGTGGGCCTCGTTGAGGTCGAAGTCGTAGCGCCCCTTCCAGCGGAAGGTCGCGCCCGGGGCCTTCTCCAGCCCCGCCAGGTCGATGTTGCGGCCAGCCAGGAGCTCCAGGTGCTCCTCGGGGAAGTCCTCGCCGACGACTCCCACCAGCCGGACCTCGTTGAAAAAGCTGGCGGCGTAGGAGAAATAGACGGCGGCGCCGCCCAGGGCCTCCTCGGCCTCGCCGAACGGAGTCGCGACGGTATCAAGGGCTATCGAGCCCACTACCAGGATAGACATATATTCATCCTTTCACCTTTGGGGGGGACGTTGTTTCCCAAGTTTCCCAAGTTTCCAAAGCTTCCCATGTTTCCTGAAGTTCATCTCATCAGGGACGTGGCTTACAGGTTCCCAAGCGTCGGAACGCTACTGTATGTACTTCCCGATGATATCCTTGAGCTTCTCCTTCGTCTCCGCGGGGATAGCATCCGGCGCGGTCATGACGCCGTACTGCATCGCCGTGGCGCACTCGCACTCGCGGGTCTCGGGGATGCGGGGCACCACCGTCTCCACGATCTTCTTGGCCATGCCGACGTTGGCGTTCACCGTCTCGATCACCTGCTGGATGGTGACGTCCTCCTCGCCCTCGTACCAGCAGTCGTAGTCGGTGGAGAGCGCCATCACCGCGTAGCAGATCTCCGCCTCGCGGGCGAGCTTGGCCTCCTGGAGGTTGGTCATGCCGATGACCGCCGCGTCGAGGCTGCGGTAGAAGTGCGACTCGGCCCGGGTGGAGAACTGCGGCCCCTCCATGCAGACATAGGTGCCGCCCTCGTGGATGGTGGCGCCGGCATCGCGCCCGGCCTGGGCCAGCAGCTGAGCCAGGCTCGCGCACACGGGGTCGGCGAATGATATGTGAGCCACGCAGCCGTCGCCGAAGAAGGTGGAGCGGCGCTGGCGGGTCCGGTCGAAGAACTGGTCGGGGATGACGATGTGCCCCGGCTCGATCTCCTCCCGCAGGCTGCCCACGGCGCTGGCGGAGAGGATCCACTCCACCCCCAGCTGCTTCAGGGCGAGGATGTTCGCCTGGAAGGGCAGGTCGGTGGGAAGGATGCGGTGTCCTCGGCCGTGGCGCGGCAGGAAGCAGACCTCGCGTCCGGCCAGCTCGCCGATGGTGATGGCGTCGCTGGGCTCGCCGAAAGGCGTCGTCACCTTCTCCTCGCGGGGGTTCTCCAGCAGCTCGTAGAAGCCTGAGCCGCCGATTACTCCTATTCTTCCGGCCATGGTCGCTCCTGACATTTCGGTGATTTGGGACAGGGATATATAATATTAGATTGTCGCCGGGGGTTTCCAGCGCGGTGGCAGGGACACCTCGCCCCGGCGCAACGAAACAGGGATCCCATGTCAGCCAGATCAGGGAGGCGCACCATGACTGAAGAAGAGAAACAGGAAGAAACAGCAGCGGGCGAGGCCACGTCAGACGAAGCAGCGGCAGCCGCGGGCGAAACCGCAGAGGACGAAAAAGCAGCGGGGGCCTCCGCGAGCGGGGCCGCCGGCGCCGAAGGGAAAGAGCCCGAACAGATGACCGAGGCCGAGCTCAGGGACGCCCTCGAGAAGCAGTTCCGCGAGCAGCAGGTGGGCGACATGCTAGTGCAGTACATGGCCGGCCTGAGCCACATCGCCTACATCAAGATGGGCCTCACCGAGGATACCGCCGATGTGAAGGACATGGCCCAGGCCAGCCTGGCCATCGACGCTTTCAAGGCGATGCTCGAGGCCGCCCACGACCGCCTCCATCCCCAGGACGCCAACGCCCTGGCAGGCGCCCTGGCCAGCATGCAGATGACCTTCGCCCAGGCGTCGGGCGGGGCAGCCGGCGGCGAGGGCGAGCCGGAGTCAGGGACGGAGGAGAAGAAGGAAGGCGGCAGCGCCGCCGACCGCCTCTGGGTGCCCGGCAAGGAGTGAGGCGCCGGTCATGGCCAAACCACCCATCGACAGGGAGCTTCCCGAAAAGCCCGCCGGGGCCTGCGAATTCCTCTACAAGGACAGCGCCCAGTACCGCACGGCGCGGGAGATATGGATCTGCGTCAAGGACGACCGCTTCTCCGAGATAACCCGCGAGAAGGCCAGGAAGTGCCTGGGGGGCAAATGGTGCGAGCGCTGACAGCCCGGGTCGCGCTCCGGTTCCACCCGTGCCCAAATACAGAAACCGCAGGCATTCTCATGAACTGACACGCCCGGGGCCTTCTCCCCTGGTTTGTGCTTGCGGCCGAAAGCATTGATCGAGCCAAGGACCGCATATCCCGTGGGGGACCGCGAAGCGCCAACGCACCTGCGCGCACGGATACAAAAAAATACAACCGAAAGCCCCTCACGACGCAAGTAATGTTGCAAAATAAATCATAATGTTACAGATAGCAACATTTTTTTGTTTGTGATATATTTTCGAGGTTTGACTTGGTAGTTCCCGCGGCGCTGGTCTTCCTGCCGCGGCCGGGGGCGCATCACCTCCGGGACTTTTTATCGAATCGCGCGGCGACCGCCCCTGGGCCTGGCCTGCATGGTCCGGGTGGGGCAGGGCGCCGCGGCAAGGGAGGAAGGAAGAAGCTGATGTCAAGTAAACGCACTCGGGTCCTGATCTTTATCATCCTTGCCCTGGTCGCCATCTTCATCTTCAGCGCGACCAACGCGTCGGCGGAAGGGACGGCGGTGGCCCCCGACGGCTCGGAGTCGTCCCTGCCCTGGTGGGGATGGCCGCTCATCCTGTTCGTACTCTGCTTCGCCCTGGGCATCGTCGCGGTGCTGGGCGGCGTCGGCGGCGGCGTGCTGTTCGTGCCCATCGTCGGCAGTTTCTTCCCGTTCAACCTCGACTTCGTGCGCGGCGCCGGCCTGCTGGTGGCGCTGGCGGGGGCGCTGGCCGCCGGGCCGGGCCTCCTCAAGAAGGGGCTCGCCGACCTGCGCCTGGCGCTGCCGGTGGCCCTGATCGCATCGAGCATGGCCATCATCGGCGCCCTTGTGGGCCTGTCGCTACCTGAGAACGTCACCAAGACGGCGCTGGGCGGCACCATCCTCGGCATCGTCGTCATCATGCTGCTGGCAAAGAAATCGGAATACCCCGACGTGGGCAAGGCCGACTCCGTCTCGTCGGCGCTGCGCATCACCGGCGTCTACCATGAGCCCTCCACCGGCCAGGACGTGGACTGGAAGGTGCACCGCACCCCCCAGGGCCTCATCACCTTCGTCCTCATCGGCTTCATGGCGGGCATGTTCGGCCTCGGCGCGGGCTGGGCCAACGTCCCGGTCCTCAACCTGATGATGGGCGCGCCGCTGAAGGTATCCGTGGCCACCAGCAAGTTCCTGCTCTCCATCACCGACACCTCGGCCGCCTGGATCTACTTCAACAAAGGCGCGGTCATCCCCATGATCGTCGTTCCCTCGATCATCGGCATCATGATCGGCTCCATCATCGGCGTCCGCCTGCTGGCGGTGGCCAAGCCCAAGGCGGTCCGCTGGATCGTCATCATCATGCTGACCTTTGCCGGCGCCCGGGCGCTTCTGCAGGGCCTCGGCTGGTGGAAATAGGAATCGGGGAGAACACCCGTTTCAAAGGACTTTAATCCGTCTATAAAGGAGCAGGAGGAACAATGGATAACAGACCACAGGCATCTGAAGCGCAGCTTGCCTACGCGAAGCTGCTTGATCTGGGGATGAAAGTCGGCATAGTCATCCTCCTCATCACGTTCATCATCTACATCGCCGGCGTCATGGAGCCCAATGTCCCCGTTGACAAGCTGCCTGATTACTGGGAGATGAAGGCTGACGAGTATGTCGAGGTCACCGGCAAGGCCACCGGCTGGGGCTGGGTCAAGGACCTGGGCAAGGGCGACGTCCTCAACTCGGTGGGCATCGCCTTCCTGGCGCTGGTGACCATCTTCTGCTATCTCAGGGTCGTCCCGATCATGATCAGGGACAAGGAGATAGCGCTCCTGATACTGATATTGCTGGAAGTGGCCGTGCTGGCGGCGGCGGCCTCAGGGTTCATCAAGACCGGGGGCCACTGACCGGCGCCGGCCAATCAAATGCCGCATGCGAAAGGGGAAGCGATGAGCGACAAGATCTGTCCCTTCAACCAGACAGGCAGGATCCTGCTTTCTACTGACGGCTCCGAGTACAGCGCCGGGGCGGTGCGCGAGGCCATCAACCTGGCCAGCCGCTGCGGCAGCGAGCTGCTGGCGCTCTCGGTGGTGGAGACCAACGTGGAGTTCTCGGCGCTCGCCCCCGAACTCGTAGAGAAGGAGGAGCTCAGGACCAGGGAGCACCTCGACGCGGTCGCCGCCCAGGCCGGGGAGGCGGGCGTGTCCTGTGAGACCATCGCCCATGAGGGCGACACCCCCTGGCGCTTCGTCGTCGACGAGGCCGACCAGCGGGACGTCGGACTGATAGTCATGGGTCGCCGGGGCCGCTCGGCGATGCAGAAGATCGTCATCGGCAGCGTCACAGCCCGCGTCATCGGCCACACCTCCCGCCCTGTCCTGGTGGCTCCCCGCGTGGCCAACATCACCGGCGGGAACGTGGTGCTGGCTACCGACGGTTCCGAGTACAGCCACGAGGCAGCCAAATACGCCATCGACTACGGCAAGAACTGCGGCGTCGTTCCCATCGTGGTCTCAGTCGCCGGCGACGGCTCCGAGCTGGGCCGGGCAGAGGAGAACATCAGGCAGGTAGCCGAGATGGCCGGACAGCTGGACGTAGAGGTGGAGGGGGTCGCCGTGGTGGGCAAGCCCCACGAGGAGATCGTCCGGGTGGCGATGGACCGCAGCGCCGAGCTCATCGTCATCGGCAGCCACGGCCGCACTGGCCTGGAGCGGCTGCTCATGGGCAGCGTTGCCGAGCGCGTCATCGACAACACGGTCTGTGCAGTCCTGGTCATCCGCTGACGGGCGCTGGAGCGCCGCCGGGAGGTTTAACATGGGCCGGCGGTGTATATAGATATAACTACCATGGGCAGAAAGATATTACTCGGGACTGATGGTTCGGAACCCGCCAGGGACGCAGCGCGGCTCGCCGTACAGCTGGCCGGTAGCCTCGGCCTGGGGCTGACGGCGCTGCGGGTCGTTGATGTCGACCGCTACACCTACGATTACGCCGAGGAGTCCCGCTCCGACATCGCTGCAGAACTCGAGAACCACGCGAAGCGCGTACTGGGAGAGGTGAAGGAGCTGGCCGATGAAGCCGGCCTCGACACCACGCTGGAGATCCGCCAGGGCGACTCCTCCCGGGAGATAATCCGCTTCGCCCAGGATGACCCCGACATCGTCATGATCGTGCTGGGAGCCACCGGACGCCGGCGCCTCGGCCGCCAGCTGATAGGCAGCACCGCGGAGCGCGTGGTGCGCCAGGTGGGCCGCGACCTTCCCTGCGCGGTGATGATCGCCCCCAGCGCCTTCACCAACGAGTCCGCCCGCCTGGAGATCAAGGGCGGTTGACACGGGACCGGCGGCAGCCGCCCGCCCGGAGAGCTCCCTCCCGCCCGGTCTTGCTGGAAAACCTCTTCCCGCCTTTATAGGATGTACCCATGCCGCCCGCCGACGTGGCGGGAATGGCAGCACCAGCGCAAAGCTGCGCCAAGACCAGGACCCGGGGAGCCTTAATGGAAAGAGAGCCACGCGTCAGGAACCTGCTGACCACCGATTACGAGACCATCGGCGCTGATGACACCATCCATGACGCCGTCGAGAAACTGGCCGAGCTCGACCGCAGGTGCCTGGAACAGGGCACTATCGGCGCCAAGACCCTGGTGGTAGAGGACAGGGACGGCTACTTTGTCGGCCTGCTGACGATGCTCGACATCCTCAACGCCATCGAGCCCCCCTTCCTGCGTGACGCCGACCACCTGGTGGGCATCGGCTGGGACGGCCTGTTCGAGGAGATCGTCCACCAGGCCGAGAACCACAGGGTCGGGGAGTCCATGACCGAGGCCGCGGACATCATCGCCGTCGAACCGGATGATCGCCTGATCAAGGTGGTCGAACTGATGGTCAAGCACGGCCTGCGCCGCCTGCCGGTGCTGGAGGACGGCAAGGTCGTGGGCGTCGTGCGCCTCTATGACGTCTTCCATGAGGTCGCCCGCGAGATGCTCAGCCAGGGCAGCGAGTGACTGCGCCCGGCGGCCCCATGGCTACTAACAGGGAAACGGCTGACTGATGGAAGAACTGCTGGCCGCGGGCATATTCATCGGCGCGTACGTCTTCATCGCCGTCGAGAAGGTCCACAAGACCATCATCGCCCTCGTGGGCGCCAGCCTCATGCTGGTGCTGGGGCTCATCGAGCAGAAAGAAGCCTTCTTCTCCGAGGAGATCGGCATCGACTACAACGTCATCTTCCTGCTCATCGGGATGATGATGATCATCAACATCACCGCCAAGACCGGACTCTTCCAGTGGCTGGCCATCAAGGCGGCCAAGGTGGCCGGCGGGCACCCGATGCGGATCATGCTGCTTCTGGCCCTGATAACGGCGGTGGCCTCGGCCTTCCTCGACAACGTCACCACCGTGCTGCTGATGGCGCCGGTCACCATTTTCATCGCCAGCGCCCTCAAGGTCGACCCGGTGCCCTACCTGATAACCGAGGTGCTCGCCTCGAACATCGGCGGCGCCGCCACGCTCATCGGCGACCCGCCCAACATCATGATCGCCAGCAAGGCGCAGCTGACCTACATGGACTTCATCGTCAACATGGCGCCGGTGATCGTGGTCGTCATGGCGGTCTTCCTGGTCACTATCAGGATCGTCTTCCGCAACCGCCTCTCGGTCTCGGAAGAGCGGCGGGAGAAGGTGATGCAGATGGACGAGCGCGAAGCGATCGAGGACCGGGCCCTGCTCTGGAAGTGCCTCGTAGTCCTGGCCCTGACCAGCGCGGCCTTCGTCTTTCACAGCGCGCTCCACCTGGAGCCCGCTACCGTGGCGCTGGCGGGGGGTTCGCTGCTTTTCCTGCTGGCCCAGGAGGAACCCCACGAGATCCTGCGCGATGTCGAGTGGCCCACCATCTTCTTCTTCGTGGGCCTGTTCGTGATGGTGGGCGCGGTGGTGAAGGCGGGCATCATCGAGGACCTGTCCCAGGCGATCCTCGACCTGACCGCCGGCAACCTGATGGCGACCTCGATGCTCGTCATGTGGATCTCGGCGTTCGCCTCGGCCATCGTCGACAATATCCCCTATGTGGCCACCATGAACCCGCTGATCGTCGACATGGCCCAGAGCCTCTGGCCGGGCGAGAGCGGAGCCGGGCTGTTGCACCATCCGGAACTGCTGCCGGTATGGTGGTCGCTGGCCCTGGGGGCCTGCCTCGGGGGGAACGCCACCATCGTGGGCGCCAGCGCCAACGTGATCGCCGTGGGGATGGCGGAGAAGAGCGGCTACAAGATAACTTTCAGGCGCTTCCTGCTATACGGCACGCCGCTGATGATCCAGTCGATGGTGATCAGCACGGCTTACGTCCTGCTGCGTTACTACATCCTGTAGCCGGCGGCGCAGGGCGCCCGGTCAGCCGCTGTAGCGGGCCAGCAGTCCACCCCGGGAGTAGAGGTCGAGGAAGACCTTGACGACTTCCGGGTCCCACTGGCGGCCGGACTCGCTCCTCAGCGTGTCGAGGACTTGCCTGAGCGCCATCGGCGGACGGTAGGGCCGCGGCGAGGTCATGGCGTCATAAGCGTCGGCCACCGAGATGATGCGGGCCTCGATCGGTATCTCCTCACCCTTGAGCCCGTCGGGGTAACCCTCGCCGTCGTGCCGCTCCTGGTGGTGGCGGATCACCGTCAGGACCTTGTTGGCCGAGCGGAGCGGCTGGCAGATCTTCTCGCCGATGGCCGGGTGGTCCTGGACGGCTTCCAGCTCTTCCTCCGTGAGCGGGCCGGGCTTCTGCAGGATCGATTCACTGATGCCGATCTTGCCGATGTCATGGAGGATGCCGGCGTTCCTGATGGTCTCCTGCTGGTTCTCGGACAGCCCCAGTTCCCGGGCGATGCTGACCCCGATCTCAGCGACCCGTTCCGAGTGGCCCCGGGTGTAGGGGTCGTTGGCCTCGATGGCCAGCGCCAGGGTGTAGATGACGTTGCGGGCGCTCTCGAGGTCCTCGTTGAGGCGCTTGGTCCTGAGCATGGACTTGACGCGGATGAGCAGCTCCAGCTTGTCCACCGGCTTGGAGAGGAACTCGTCGGCGCCGGCCTCGTATCCCTTCACCTTGTCCTCTATGTCCTGCAGCGCCGTCAGCAGCATGACGGGGATGCGCATGTAGTCGGGATGCTTCTTGACCTCCTCGCACACCTCGAAGCCGCTCATCCCCGGCATCATGACGTCGAGGATGATGAGGTCGGGGTCGGGCTTGCTGTTGTTCATGATCGAAGCGAGAGCGTCCTTGCCGCTGTAGGCGCACTCGATGTCATAGCCCGCCGAGATCAGGTAGGCTTCCAGGAGTTGTACGTTCTGGACGCTGTCATCCACGATGAGGATGCGATCGCATCTGCCGTTATCCGTGTTTTCCGTTTCCACTTCCACGTCTGCTCCGGTGTCAGTCCCTGTTGATGAACCTTGAGACGGTCAGGACGAAGTCCCTGGTATCTATCGGTTTGGCGATGTAGCCGCTGCAGCCGGCCTCGCGGGCCCGCTCCTCGTCGCCCAGCATGGCGTGGGCGGTGAGGGCGACGACCTCGATGTCGTTGGTGGCGGGGTTCTCTTTCAGCCTCCTGGTCACTTCGAGGCCGTCCATCCCCGGCAGCTGGATGTCCATCAGCACCAGGTCAGGCCTTTCCGCCTCCGCCAGCAGCAGCGCTTCGGCGCCGCTCTGGGCCTGAAGTACATCAAAACCTTTTGCTTCCAGGAGGTCGCTGACCAGCTCGAGGTTCATCTCGTTGTCCTCGACGACCAGTATCTTGCCGGCTGTACTCATGGCTTCTCCCCCCGTCAGGGTCGCTCGGCCTCGTTATTAGAGCTATCGGTATATATACCCGATTCCAAATCTGATGCACCGGTCCCCATCGGCCCGCCGAACAGCTTCCTGCTCTCAAGCTTGCACAGTAACTCCTTCTTCTCCACCGGCTTGACGAAGTAATCGAAGGCCCCCAGTTCGATGCCCCGCCGCGACTTCTCCAGGATCGACACGATGATGACGGGGATATCCCTGGTCTCCGGGTCCGCCTTGAGGGCCTTGAGAACGTCCCAGCCGTCGATCACCGGCAGTAGTATATCGAGTGTGACGGCGTAAGGCTTGAGTTCACGCGCCATGGCCAGCGCCTGTTCACCGTCGAAGGCCCGCGCCGTGCGGTAGCTGGCGTCGCGCAGCCAAAGCGAAAGCAGCTCGCTCGTCTGCAGGTCGTCCTCCACGATGAGCACCAGCGGCTGGCCCTTGACCAGTTCCTGGTCTACCGATGGCAGAGGTTTCTGGCCGCTTTCCTGCCAGTCGGAGGCGCGCCGGCGGCCCTCCACCAGGGGCAGCGTGAAAGTGAAGGTGCTGCCCCGCCCCAGCTCGCTCTCCACCCAGATCCTGCCGCCGTGCAGCTCCACCAGCTTCTTGCTCAGCACCAGCCCCACGCCGGTACCCTCGTGCTCGCGCGTGTGGGAACTGTCCAGCTGGCCGAAAAGGGTGAAGATCCTGCCCTGGTCCTCTTCGCTGATGCCGATGCCGGTGTCGGTGACCGAGATGGCGACGCTGCCGTCCTCCAGGCGGGCGTCGATGGTCACGTGCCCGCCCTCCGGCGTGAACTTGATGGCGTTGCTCACCAGGTTATACAGGACGCGCTTGACCTTGGCCGGGTCGGCCTTGATCAGCGGCAGCGGGTCGGACTGCCTGACTTCGAGCCACAGCCGGCGCTGGGCGGCGAAGGGATGGCCCAGCTTGCGGATGTCCTCCAGCAGTTGCGGCACAGATACGTCCTCCAGGTGGAGCTCGAGGCTGTCGGAGCTGACCTTGGCCAGGTCCAGGATGTCGTTCACGAGCTGCAGCAGGTGACGGCCGCTGGTCTCGATGTTGACCAGGTACTTCTCCTCACGGTCGCCGGGACCGTTGCTGCCGGCTTCCTGCAGGACCTCGGAAAAGCCGATGATGGCATTGAGCGGCGTCCGCAGCTCATGGCTCATCACCGAGAGGAACTCCGACTTGAGGCGGTTCGCCTCCAGCAGGTTGAGGTTGGCGGTGCGCAGGTTCTCCTGGGAGCTCTGCAGGCTGTCGGTCATCCGGTTGAAGCTCTCGGCCAGGTAGCCGACCTCGTCCTTCGAGCCGATGCGCACCCGCTGGTCCAGGTCCCCCGAAGAGATGTCCTTGATCACGCCGACGAACTGCCGCATCGGCTTGAGGATGGCGACCCTGAGCGAGATCGTCAGTACCAGCAGCAGGATGGCCAGGCCGGTCACGAAGACGACGCCCATGCGGACCTTCTGGGCATCCACCGCCGACTGCACGTCCGCCATCGAGCTGGAGACCAGCACCACGCCGCGCAGCTCGCCATCCCCGAGGTGGCACTCCTGGCAGCGGGCGTCATTGGGCAGCGGTTCCACCACGACGCGGAACTCGTCGCCGTTGTCCCTGGCGTAGACGCTCTCGCGCTCGCCGTTGACCAGGACGCTCTCCACTTGCTCGCGTGCCAGGCCGATGCCCCCGGTGGTGCCGAAGATCTCCCTGCCCTCGGGGTTGAACACCTGGATCTTGGCCACCTGGGGGTTCTGGCGCAGGTTGTCCAGGGCGGACGTAGCGGTCCGGGCAACCTCTTCAGGTTCAGCCGCCGCGCCCTGGCCGGACTTGGCCAGCATGGTGTTCTGGATGCTCTGGACCACCTCGGTGCTGAGCCCGGTTATGCTCTGCTCCTTCTGGGCCCGGAGCGCCCGTGAGATCTCGCTGACGTCGTAGACGGCGAAGATACTGAAACCCACCACCAGGACCAGCATCACCAGCCCCAGTATCTTGGCTTCCAGGCTCTTGCGAAACATATTCGTCATGGACCTGACGTCCGTCCCTTCTCAAGGCTGCTTTTCGCCATGGAGGCGGGCGCGGCCTGGCGCGTGTCCTCAGTCACCCGGGATGCCACCGCCCCCGGTGCAGAGAGGAATGGTGAAGATGAACCTGCTGCCCCTGCCGGGCGAGCTTTCCACCCAGATACGGCCCCCGTGCAGCTCCACCAGCTTCCTGGTCAGGGCCAGACCAAGGCCGGTGCCCTCGTACTTGCGCGAGTAGGTCCCCTCGACCTGCAGGAACTCGGAGAAGATCCGCTCCTGGTCCTTTTGGCTGATGCCGATGCCGGTGTCGGTGACTGAGACCCGGGCGAAGCTGTCTTCCTCCACGGTCTGTATCGTGACCCTGCCGCCGGAGGGCGTGAACTTGATGGCGTTGCTCAGCAGGTTATAGAGGACCTGCTTGAAGCGGGCCGGATCAGCGGCGACACAATCGGCCGTGAGCTGCGACGCCGCCGTGATGGTGATGTCCTTCTTGGCTGCCAGCGGCTCCACCACGCTCCTGACGGTATCGATGGCGTCGGTAAGCGAGATGGTCTCCCGGCGTATCTCGATGGTCCCCGACTCCACCTTGGCCAGGTCGAGGATGTCGTTGATGAGCTGCAGCAGATGCTTGCTGGAAACGACTATGTTGCCCAGGTACTTTTTCTGCCTGTCGTTCAGGCTGCCGTAGGTCTCGTCCTCCAGCAGCTCGGAGAAGCCGATGATCGAGTTCAGCGGCGTCCTCAGCTCATGGCTCATGGTGGCGAGGAACTGCGACTTGAGGCGGTTGGCGGTCTCCAGCTGCTCGTTGATCAGCTGCAGGTCCCGTTCCCGCTCCTTCAGGTCGATATTGACCTGCTCAAGCTCGTCCACCTTGCCCTGGATCTGCTCGCTCTGCTCGGCCAGCGAGGCGGTCATGGCGTTCACCGACCGGCAGAGCTCGCCGAACTCGTCCCGGGAATCGATGTCGATCTTCTTGCTGAAGTCGCCGCGGGAGACGGCCTGGGAAACCTTGGCCAGCTTCTCCACCGGCCGGACCATGTAGTGGTTGAGTATCAGGTACAGGATCAGCACCAGCCCGGCGATCCAGATGGCGGCGATGGAGATGAACTTGATGTTCTGGGACCGGATGAGCTCGTCCCGGTTCTCCAGGTAGAGGTAGATGCCGATGGTGGCGGCGATCTCGTCGTCGACGGTGATGGGCGCCACCGCCTCGATCACCTTCTTGCCCTCCTTGACGCTCTCGGCGTGTACGGCCTCCCCCGTATCGAAAGGCGCTATGTCCTCGGGGTCGGCGACCTCGCCGATCTCGTCCGTGCTGGTGCAGGCGATCCTGATGATCTCGCCGTCCCGGGGGGCATAGATGGAGATCTTGTGTATCTCCGGGTTAAGTTCGTTGAGCTTGACGATCTCGCTCTGGAAGTGTTCGTAGCTCACCTCTTCCAGTGAGTTGGTGTCGGCGCTGAAGATCTGGGCGATGAGGTTCGCCCGCTCCTCGTAGTCCTCGTTGATGGTCCTGGTGAGCGCGTCGATGGAGAGGAAGACGAGGGTGCCGATGACGGGGATGCAAAGGACGACCAGCAGCAGCAGGATCTTGGCCCTGAGGCCGAACCTCATCCGCCTGGCATCCCTGGTGCCTGGCTCTCCTGTCGTGCTTTTTTCGCTGCCGGGTCCATTCATCTGCATAACGTTAAAACGAGTGGAGCTTCATCGTTGGTGCATATTCGGTAAGAAGAGGCGATTACTGGAGCCGGTTTGCGGTTTATTGCCTCCCCAGGACCGCAGGTGTGGTACAATCACGGCTTACTTATGGAAGATAACATGCAAAGTATAGCACAGCGCCTGCTCGAAATAAGCGGCGACGACCAGCGGCTCTCCTGCACCGACGCCCGTGCCTTCGCGGCGGATAACGGCGTCGGTCTGGCTGATCTGGGCGCCATGTGCGACGAGCTGGGCATCAAGATCTACGCCTGCGAGCTGGGCTGCTTCTGATGTAACCGTCCCTCCCGGGCGTGACAAGCCGCGGCGCTGCTGCTATCATTACAGCCTCAAACTGAATAAGGATTCTCCGAGCGCTTGCTCCTAAGGCCACAGGTGGGCTATGGAGGTGCGCCGACAGGGTTTGTCGGGAAACGGGCAGGCCTCCCGTGTTTGGAAAGGGGAATGATATGAGGGGCGGCCTGCTGGCCGTCGCTTGTGGTTTTCGTACCCTTTTGCTCCTTTCCATGCCGGGGAAGGGGTTTTCTTATTCGTCCGATGACCGGAGGAATGGATGGAAAGGGTGCGTACCGGCAGGTCCGGGAACGTTTCACTGGCAGGGCTCCTGGTTCTGCTCTCACTTCTGCTGGCTGCGTGCGGCGGTGGAACGGAGACGGCGGGGGTGGAGGTCAGCGACCTGATCGTGGCGTCGACTACCAGCACCCAGGACTCCGGGCTGTTCGATGAGCTGCTGCCGGCATTCGAGGCTGCCAACCCCGGTTACCGCGTCAAGGTCAACGCCGTCGGCACCGGCGAGGCCCTCAAGCTGGGGGAGAAATGCGACGTGGACGTGGTGCTGGTGCATGCCCCTGACTCCGAGAAGAAGTTCGTGGCGGACGGCTTCGGCAGCGAGCGTCGGGAGGTCATGTATAACGACTTCGTCCTCGTGGGCCCGGTGGAGGACCCGGCGGGCGTCGCCGGCGGCGCCGACGCGGTGGCCGCCTTCACCAGGATCGCCGCAGACCAGGCGCCCTTCGTGACCCGTGGCGACGACTCCGGCACCCACAAGGCCGAGCTCAAGCTCTGGAAGAAGGCCGGCCTGGAGAGCCCGGCTGGTGACTGGTACCGCAACGTGGGCCAGGGCATGGGTGCGACCCTGACCATCGCCAACGAGACAGGCGGCTATGTGCTGGCGGACCGGGGCACCTGGCTGTCGATGAAGGAGAATCTCCCCGGCCTCATGATCATGGTGGAGGGCGATGCGGCCCTGTTCAACCAGTACGGCGTCATACCGGTGAGCCCGGCCAAATGCCCGGAGGCGAACAGCGAGGGCGCCGTGGCCTTCATGGAGTGGCTGGTGTCTGACGAGGGGCAGGAGCTGATCGCAGGCTATGGCGTCGACAGGTACGGCCAGGCGCTGTTCGTGCCCAACGCGGCGGGGTGAGATTCGATATGAGGAGCGGCGGATAAGGCAAAGCGCGTTCGGGTGTGATCCGGAGCCGGGCGCAGCGAGGCGAAGTCTCTCAAGGAAGGGTCCATGATCGGGGAATCAATCAGACAGGCGGTGGAACTGCTGTTGACCGACGGCGAGGTCTGGTCCATCATCCTGCGCTCGCTGCAGGTCTCGGGCCTGGCGGTGCTGTTCGGCTGCCTGCTGGGAATCCCCCTGGGGGTGTTGGTCGGCATCCACCGCTTCCGCGCCCGCGGCGCCGTGGTGGCTGTTATCAATACCGGCATGGCGCTGCCGCCGGTGGTCGTGGGCCTCTTCATCTTCATGCTGCTCTCGCGCAGCGGCCCTTTTGGTTCTCTGCACCTGCTCTATACGAAGCAGGCGATGGTGGCGGCCCAGCTGGTGCTGGCGCTGCCGCTGATCCTGGGGATAACCGTTTCCGGGATCGGCGCCATACCGCGGGAGGTGCTCGATCAGGCGAGGTCCCTGGGGGCGAGCCGCTGGCAGACGGCCATGGCGGCCCTGGGCGAGGCGCGGCCGATGCTGATCGTCGCGGTGATCGCCGGCTTCGGCCGCATCATCGCCGAGGTGGGCGCCGTGATGATCGTCGGAGGCAACTTCCATGGCGACACCCAGGTTATGACCACTGCCATCATGGAGGAGGTCCGCAAGGGCAACTTCTCCCTGGCCCTGGCGCTGGGGGTCATCCTGCTCACCATCGCCTTCAGCGCTAACGGTGTCATGGCACGCCTGGAACAGAGGGCGATGGCCTCATGAACGCGATCCTGGAAGTCCAGCGGGTCAAGCGCCGTTATAACGGCGGCATGGCCCTGGCGGTGGAACACCTGGCAGTCCGGCGGGGGGAGACGCTCTGCCTCATGGGGCCCAACGGCGCCGGCAAGAGCACGCTGGTGCGGGTCCTCAACCTGGTGGAGGAGCCGGACGAGGGCAGGATCAGCTTCAAGGGCAGCGCGGTCGGGGCCAGAGCGGGCAACGTGCGCCGCTCGATGGCGGGCGTCTTCCAGCGGCCCTATTTGTTCCGCGGCAGCGTGGCGGATAACGTCGCCTACGGCCTGAGGCTCAGGCGCCTGGACCGACGCGAGGTCGAGCGGCGCGCCGCCGGGACCATGGAGCTGCTGGGGCTCACGGCGCTGGCGGACCACGATGCGCGCAGGCTCTCCGGCGGGGAGGCGCAGCGGGTGGCGCTGGCCCGGGCCATCGCTGTCAGGCCTGAAGTGTTGTTCCTGGATGAGCCGGCTGCCAACCTGGACCCCCATGCCCGCGTGAGTTTCCACGCCGACCTGCGCCGCGTGGCCAGCCGCGACGACACCACGGTCATCTACGTGACCCATTCCATCGAAGAAGCCCTGGCCACGGGAGACCGCATCGCCATCATGAGGGGCGGCGCCATCCGCCAGCTCGGCGACGCTGCCGATGTCTTCCACCACCCGGCCGACCGGTTCTGCGCGCGCTTCCTCGGTTGCGAGAACCTTTTGCCCGGCCGGGTCCGGGAAAGCGCCGCCGGCGCCGCCATGGTCGAGCTGGACCGGGGCGGCCGCCTCTACACCACGGCCGGCCGGCAGGGCCGGGTGCTGGCCTGCATCCGTAGCGAGGAGGTCACCCTGCACCATCCTTCCTTGCCGGGGGAGCTCTCCCGCACCGCCAACCGGCTGGCGGCTGTGGTGCGCCAGGTAGTCGCTACGGGGCCGCTCCATGAAGTGCTCCTGGACTGTGCCGGCTTCGAGCTCAAGGCCAGGGTGGCGCGGCCCGTCATCCTCGACCTCGGCCTGGAGCCGGGCCAGGCGCTTGAAGCGCGCTTCGACGAGAGCGCAGTGCACCTGGTGGCGGATGATGAGTGGCAGGAGCCGGAGGCGCCGGGCCGATGCTCCCGCGGCGTCCTCCTGGGTGAGGCGTTCGCCGGCGGCGAGGTGCGGTCCCGTGATTGACGGCGGGAAGGACGCCGGTTTCTCCATCGCCATCCTCACCGGCGGCGATTCCTCGCGCATGGGGGCCGACAAGGCGACGCGGGAGCTGGCGGGACGGCCGCTGGTTCAGCACGTCATCGACGCCATGCGGCCGCTGTCGCCGGATATCTTCCTGGTGGGCAACGACATCGAAGCGTACCGCCGTTTCGGGCTCCCCGTGACCGGCGACCTGCACGCCACCCGCTCGTCGCTGGTGGGCATCTATTCAGCGGTGGCCGCCGCCCGCGGGGATAAATGCCTGGTAGTCCCCTGCGACATGCCCTTCGCCGACCCGCGCCTGGCCCGCCGGATGCTGGCGCTTTCCGCCGGCTACGACGCCGTCGTGCCGGTGAGCCCGGCGGGCATGGAACCGCTCTTCGCCCTTTACACCCGCCGTTGCCTCGACGTCATGGGTGATTTCATCAGGCGGGAGGACTTCAAGCTCCTCAATGTCCTCGAACGTCTCAAGGTGCGCTGGGTGACGCCGGCGGAGATGCGGGACCTGGGCGACCCCGCAGTGACCTTTTTCAATATCAACACACCGGAGGACCTGGTCAGGGCCGGGGCGATGGGCGTAGACCGGCGGGAGTCGCCACTGCCCGCCCGCGATGAGGACGAACCGCCGCTCGTCTGCTTCGTGGGCTTCAAGAACACGGGCAAGACCACCTTCCTGGAGTCGCTGGTGAAGGAGATGAGCGACCGGGGGCTCAGCGCGGCTTGCATCAAGCATGACGTCCACGGGTTCAGCATGGACCATGAGGGCACCGATACCTGGCGCCTGGCCCAGGCCGGCGCCGCCCGGGTGATCATCTCCTGCCCCGGACGCTACGCTGTCGTGGCCCGTGTGGAGCAGGAGAGAACGCTTGAGGAGCTGCGCCGCGAGATCGGCCCTGCGGCGGACATCATCCTGGTGGAGGGCTACAAGAGCTCGGGTGCTGACAAGATCGAGGTGCGCGGGCGCGACGCGGGCGGCGAGTGGGCCTGCGGCGAGGGGGACCTGCTGGCGGTGGTCGCTGACGGCGGCCTGCCGGGCGTCTCCCTGCCG
>QZKG01000048.1 GCA_003599855.1 Gaiellales bacterium
TGGCCGGCGAGGCCTTCACGCCGGAGGGGGAGAGGACTACCATCGGGCGCGCCCCTGACAGCGACGTCTTCCTCGATGACATCACCGTATCCCGGCATCACGCCGTGCTGCTCAGGCAGGAAGACGGCTACTATGTGCAGGACCAGGGAAGCCTCAACGGCACCTACGTCAATCACGTCAGGGTCGAGACCCAGAAGGTCACCGACGGCGACCAGTTGCAGATAGGGAAGTTCAAACTCACCTTCATCGCCAGATGAAGGCGTCCGGGGAGGGGGGGACGCCAGCAGGCACGCTTACCATCGGGGCAGTGGTCAAGCTGCTCAGGGACGACTTCCCGGACATCAGCATCAGCAAGGTCCGTTACCTCGAGGAAGAGAAGCTGATAAACCCCAGGAGGACCTCGGGGGGCTACCGGCTCTTCTCCAAAGCAGACATCGAGAGGCTGAGGACCATCCTCACGCTCCAGCGCGACGAGTTCCTCCCCTTGAGGGTCATTCGCAAGGAGCTCTCCCGCAAGGGCACCGTCTCGGTGCAGCCGGCGGGAACGCGGCGCTTCAAGAAGATCACCCTGGGGGAGCAGGCGGCCCAGGAGCGTCATTATTCCCTGCAGGAGGCGCTCGAGGCGTCAGGGGCGGACGAGGCGCTGGTGCGGGAGCTGGAGGAGTACGGCCTCATCACCGCCGCGGCCGGACGGGCCGGGCGCTATGACCAGACTGATGTTGAAGTCATGGCGGCGGCCTCGGATCTGGCCCGCTACGGCATCGCCGCGCGGAACCTGCGGACCCTCAAGAGCTCAGTCGACCGCGAGTCGGCGCTGCTCATGCAGATAGTCTCGCCTTCGCTCAAGTCGCGCAATCCCCAGACACGCAAGGAGGGTATAGCCGCGCTCGAGGACCTGGCCACGGTGTCCTCCTATCTCAAGCATTTACTTCTTATCAAGGACCTGCGCAAGCACACCGCGGGTTGACCGTGACGGCCGCCGCCACGCTGCGGCCCCGGAATCGCAGAAAGGAGCGATCGAGTATGGATCTGGCGTCAAAGATCAGGGACATTCCTGACTTTCCCAAGGAGGGGATCGTCTTCAAGGATATAACGCCACTCTTGCAGGACCCTGAGTCCCTGCGCCTGGCTGTTGACCTGATGGCCGAGTTCGCAGTAGGCAAGAAGATCGACCTGGTGGTGGGCGCTGAGTCCCGGGGATTCATCCTGGGCGCGACCCTGGCCTACACCCTGGGAGCCGGTTTCATCCCGGCGCGCAAACCCGGCAAGCTGCCCTGGTCGACCATCGCGGCCGAGTATGACCTCGAGTACGGCACCGACAGCCTTGAGGTGCATGAGGACGCCATCTCACCTGGGACCAGGGTACTGGTGCACGATGACCTTCTTGCCACCGGTGGCACCGCCCGGGCCAAGTGCGACCTGATCGAGAAGCTCGGGGGCGAGGTCGTGGGAGTCACCTTCATCATCGAGTTGGAGTTCCTGGGCGGACGCGACAAATTGAAGGAGTACGACGTCCTCAGCCTGATACAGTACGGTTCGGAGTAAGGGGAGAGGGGCGGCAGGCACAGCCCGCGGGCCCGGTGTAGCCCCGGCCGGAGCGGGTCAGCGGTAGATCTCCGCCGAGACGAAGGCGATGCCGCTGATCCCCAGGGCCTGGGCGCTGGCCTTCGACAGGTCGAGGAAGCGTCCGCCGATGTAGGGTCCACGGTCGTTGATGCGCACGAAGACCGAGCGCCCGTCGTAGTTGACCTTGAGCCAGGTGTTGAAGGGCAGCGTCTTGTGCGCCGCCGTGAAGGCGTACATGTCATAGATCTCGCCGTTGGCGGTGCGGTTGCCATGGAACCCGGGCCCGTACCAGCTGGTGACCCCGAAGAGCACGGTGCCGGTGGGCTCCATGCCTGCCGGCGGCTCACTCTGGACGACGATGGACCCCGCGCCCGGGGAACCGAGGGCGGCCGCCTCTTCCGCCAGCCGCCGTGAGGCTTCTTCCTGCTCGATCGCGATAGCCGCGTCGAGCCTGACCTGCAATGCGTCCAGCTCCTTCTGCAGGTCGGCTATGCCAGCCTCCAGTTCGGCTTTCCTGGCATTGAGGCTGTCGACGCTCTCGAAATTCATCATCTTGACCCGCTCGACATCCTCACGGGCCTCGCGGAGCTTCTGTTCCTCGGCCTTCACCCGGCTGATCAGCTTACGGTCGTTCTCGGAGATCTTGTGCATATAGGACAGGCGCGTGAGGGCGTCGTTCAGGCCCTCGCTGCCCATTATCACGCCGATCGACCTGTGTTCCCCCTGTTTGTACAGAGCGATGATGCGCTCCTCATAGGCTTTAAGCACCTCGTTATAGCGCTCTTCAGCAAGCCTCAGCCTGGCGTTGGCGTCTGCCAGCTCAAGCCGGCTCTCCTCCAGAGCCCTGTCACGGTTGCTGATCTGATCTGACAGCACGGCCAGCTCATCTTTCATGCTGCCGATGGAGCCACGGACCTCCTCTACTTTCTTTCGAAGGTCGCCGGAGCCCTCATCCCTTGCAGCGGCAGGGGAGACCGCAGAGAAAAGCAGTATCGGGATGACGGCCAGCGCCGCCAGGAAAAAAAAGCTGCGGCGGGCTGGTCCGGAGTTTCTCTCTGGTGTCTTGTCCAGGGGCCGGTTCACGTTGGTTCTATCGACAGGGCGATTCCAGAGTTTAATACATACAGGCGTGGCAGGCATAGCTCCTCTGGGGATCTATCATTCACGGGAAATGGCAGGCAAAAGGCCGGAAAAGGCTAGCCCATCATCAAGGTGACATAACATATATTATCGTGCATGACTGGGGGAGGCGGCAAGGCTTATTCCCAGGGGCGCCGTCTGATAGAGTAGCCGCTGTAGGTTTGCGCATGACCGGCCAGCCGTACGAATGGCCGGCAGGGCTGCGTGCCAAATAAGCAGAGCTGATAAGACAGGATATAAGCAAAGGCGATAATGATGGCCGGGATACAGGATACGAAAGCAGCCATGGGATTGAAAGTCGCCCTGGCGCGGTCCGTGCGTGTGGCTAGCTCCCTGGGCGGCCACGGCGGCACCAATCTGCCGGGAAAAGTCGTCAGGGCGCTGGATCCTTCGATCATACGGCGTCTGGCGGTGAAGTTGCCGCGCGGCAGTGTGGTGGTCTCCGCCACCAACGGGAAGACCACCACCAGTGCGATGATATATTCGATTTTGGCGGGAGAAGGGCTGAAAGTGGCCCACAACCGCGAGGGCGCCAATCTTACCGAAGGGGTCGCCTCGGCGCTGCTGAAAGACGCATCGCTGAGCGGTGCTCCAGGATCAGACCTGGGTCTGTTCGAGGTGGACGAGAACCATTTTCCCGAGGTGGTGGCACAGGGGGCGCCGGCGGTGGTGCTGCTGATGAACCTGTTCAGGGACCAGCTAGACCGCTACGGCGAGCTGGAGAGCATCGCGCAAAGGTGGAGCGATACCGTCAAGAGGCTGGATCCGGCAGTAAAGCTGGTGCTGAACGCAGATGACCCTCTCGTTGCTGATTTAGGCGCGCTGAAAACGGCAGCAGTCGTCTACTACGGCATACAGGATGAATCAGCGGGAGGAGACGTGATGCAGCATGCGTCGGATTCGAAATACTGCAGCGTTTGCGGAAAACCTTATGAATACCGGGTATTCTACATCGGCCACGAAGGAATTTACCGCTGTCTGAACTGCGGCCACAGCCGCCCCTCCCCCGCCATCTATGCCCGCGAAGTGCGTCCGCATGGCATGGAAGGCTGTCGCTTCACCCTGGTCGCCCCCGATGGCGAGTTCGAGGTCACCCTGGGACTACCAGGGCTTTATAACGTGTATAACGCGCTGGCCGCCGCTGCCTGCTGCCTGAGCCTTGGTATCAGCCCGGAAGCTGTTAAAACCGGTCTGGAGGCCTTTTCCGCCGCTTTTGGCAGGGTGGAACGCCTGACTGTCGACGGCCACAAGACGATCCTGCTGCTGGTGAAGAACCCGGCGGGCTTCAACGAGGTCGTCAGGACGCTGCTGGCGGAGCCCGGGAAGAAGAGGCTGCTGATGGCCCTGAACGACAATATCGCCGACGGCAGGGACATCTCCTGGATCTGGGACGTGGACCTGGAAGCGCTGGCGGGCGAGGTGGAATGGGCCGTATGCAGCGGAACCAGGGCCGCCGAGATGGCCATAAGGTTCAAGTACGCGGGCGTGGGGACAGAGCTGCTCACGGTAGCGGGTGATCTGCGCGGGGCGCTCCGTGAGTCCCTGGCACGCCTGAAGGAGGGGGAGCTGCTCTACATCCTCCCCACCTATACCGCGATGCTGGCCCTGCGCCAGGCGATGAGCCAGCATTTCAGGGTGGCCGAACCCATGGGGGACCTGGTATGGAAGTGATGCGCTTTCAGGATCGGCGACAGGGGATTTTACCGGCGGGCCCTGCAATCGCCGGGGTCTCTTGGGAGGCATGACGTGGAGTTGCGCGTAGCCCACCTGTATCCCAACATGATGAACATCTATGCCGACCGGGGCAACATCATCGCCCTGGAGCGCCACTGTGCCTGGCGCGGCATCAGCTTCAGCGTCACCGGTTTCGGCCTTGATGATGATATCTCCTGGCGCGATTACGACTTCTTCTACCTGGGCGGCGGTCAGGACCGCGATCAGCGGCTGGTCTCGGAGGACCTGCGGGCCAAGGGGTCCGGCCTGGCAGAGGCCGTCGAGGAGGGTGCGGTGGTACTCTCCGTCTGCGGCGGCTACCAGCTACTGGGTGAGTATTATGTCACCGGTGCCGGCGACAGAATGGAGGGCGTTGGGCTGTTCAGGGCGCATACCGTAGCAGGCAGTGACCGCTGCATCGGCAACGTGGTAGTGAGATCGGATATCGGCTGCCTGGACCTGACGCTGGCCGGTTTCGAGAACCATGCCGGCAGGACGTTCCTCGCTCCAGGCCAGCAACCCCTGGGAAAGGTGGTTTCCGGCTTCGGCAACAACGCCGTGGACGGGACCGAGGGCATAGTCTATCTCAACGCTATAGGCACTTATCTGCACGGGCCGCTGCTGCCCAAGAACCCCGGGCTGGCCGAGTATCTGCTCCTGCAGGCGCTCAGGCACCGATATGGTGATGGGGTAGGGCCGCTCTCCCCCATCGACCTTTCCCTCGAGGAAGAGGCTCATGGGGTCGCCGTAAGGGTTGCGGGTGGAGGGTGACCATACGCTCTCAGGAACGTCAAAAGGGCGTTTGAAACGCCCTTTTGCTCAAAAGTTAGTGCTTATACCCGTGGAGCGGTTCTGCTCTCAGGTGTGATGAAAATCAAAATCAGCTTAATCAGCATAGCAGGTTCATATAACGCTGTAAAGACCCAGTTCAAAAATCAGGGTAAACCCTTAAATAAGACTATATAAGTCACCTTCAAACCCTGTTATTGCAGTTCTATCAGCAGGTCCAGCAGCGCGTCGACAGCCTCATCAGGAGCAACCTTGCGCTCCCCCCTCCCCTGCCGCACCTGGATCTCCAGGAAGCCTTCCTTGAGTGAACGGCTGCCGACGGTGACGCGCAGCGGGCAGCCCAGGAGCTCGGCGTCGGCGAACTTGACGCCGGGATTGATGCGCCGGTCGTCCATCAGGACCTCGATGCCGGCGGCAAGCATCTCCGCATACAGTTTCTCGGCCGCCGCGCTGACCTCGGCGTCGTCCGGCTGCAGTACAGCCAGGTGCACCTCGAAGGGAGCGATGGAGACCGGCCAGACGATGCCCTTCTCGTCGGATAGCTGCTCCACCGCCGCGGCGGCGATGCGTGCCGGGCCGATGCCATAGCTGCCCATTATGATTGGCTTCTCCTTGCCTTCCTCGTCGAGGAAGGTCGCCCCCAAAGCTTCGCTGTACCTGGTGCCCAGCTTGAAGATGTTGCCAATCTCGATCACCCGCTCGACGCTCAGGGGGCTGTTGCACTCGATGCATTTCTCGCCGGCCCTGACCCTGCGGATATCGACGAACTCGGCCTGGAAGTCCTTGCCCGGCACTACCCCTTCTACGTGGTGTCCGTCCTTGTTGGCGCCGGTGATGAAGACACCACCATCCAGGGACCTGTCAGCAACCATGCGGATGTCGAGACCCACGGGGCCGATAAAGCCCGCCTCGGCGCCCGTCACCTCCCTGATCTCCTCCGGACGGGCAGGACGGTGCTCTCCGATCAAGTGGGCCAGTTTCGATTCCTGCAATTCCTGGTCGCCCCGGACCATGGCCAGCACAGGCCCGTCCGCGGTCATTACCAGGATCGACTTGATCATCAGGGCGGGTTCGATGCCCAGGAAGGAGGATACTTCATCGATGGTGCGGACGTCCGGCGTCGCCAGTTCTTCCAGGCCCGGCTCCGGGAAGGCCGGGTTATCGATGGCGGAGGCCGCCAGCTCGAGGTTGGCGGCGTAGCCGCAGGAGCAAAGCGCGACCTCGTCCTCCCCCGCCGGGCTGGGAGCCATGAACTCGTGGGCGGTGGCTCCCCCCATCATGCCGGGGTCGCTCTCAACCATGAGGAACTCGAGACCGCAGCGCTCGAAGATGCGCTTGTAGGACTTCTGGTGCAGGTAATAGTTCTCCTCGAGGGCACGCTCGTCCGTGTCGAAGCTGTAGGAGTCCTTCATGATGAACTCGCGCGTGCGCAGGACGCCGCTCTTGGGGCGGGCCTCGTCGCGCAGCTTGGTCTGGATCTGGTACCAGACCTGGGGCAGGTCGCGGTAGGAGCGTATCTCGCGCGAGGCCAGCCAGGTGATGATCTCCTCGTGGGTCATCCCCAGCACCATGTCGCGGCCGCCGCGGTCCTTGAGCCGGAACATCTCCTCGCCGATCGTGTCGTAACGGCCGGTCTCCCGCCAGATCTCCGCCGGCTGCAGCACCGGCATCTCCATCTCCTGGGCGCCGATGGCGTCCATCTCGTCGCGGATGATGGCGACGATCTTCCTCAGCACGCGGAAGCCCAGGGGCAGGTAGATATAGAGGCCGGCAGCCAGCTGGCGCACCAGCCCGGCGCGCACCATCAGCTTGTGGCTGATGGCTTCCGCCTCGGCCGGGTCCTCTTTCAGTGTCGGGAAGAATAGTCTGGTGGCTCTCATTGATCTTTCTTTCAACCGGGATGCCGCCGTCTCACGGCGCGCAGGGCATAGATTAACATAAACAGGAGGAGTTGCGGCAACCGGCGGCCAGGCCTCTACAGTCGGCGGCTCAGCCACCCCTGAGGATGGCGGCGCCCTTCTCTTCGCCATAGATATGTGCCAGCAGCCCCGCCAGCCAGGCGGAACTGTCGCCCGGTCCCTCCCGGCCGTACCAGGAGAAATCGACGAAGCGGCCCGCCTGGGCGTCGAGGTCGGGGATCCAGTTCCTCAGTGAGTCGAGGAACGGATTGGAGCCGCCCACCAGGCCGAACTGCCTGTTGGTCAGAATGACGCCCCAGCTGCCCTCCGTGGAGTAGATGGTGCTCTCCAGGATGGCTATCCAGCCGTTCTCCTTCATGCCCTTCTCGTTGAAGGGATACTCGTCCAGGTCGAGCTTCCAGTAGTCGACGGCGAAGTAGGAATCCTCGGTTACGTCCATGATGGTGGAAAAGTAGGCCTCGTCCTCCCCCAGGCCCGCCGCGGCATTGGCGATGGCGAAGTAGAGGTCATCGTCGGGGTAGGTCTCCACCGGGTAGACCAGCGCCCGTGCCGGCGTGTTCTCGTGGAACGGCTCATGGTACGGCGAGCGGTTCCTGAACACCGAGAAATAGGCGTCCCTGGCCTTCTGTATCTCCTTGTTGGAGGTGAGTTTCATCTACACCTGGCGCAACCGCCTGTCAGGGGGGTGCACGGCGCAAGCCTGATAAGGGGAACACGTGACCGGGGTGCCGCCCCCGAATGGTCTTATCCAATGATAATTATCCAATTTGCGCGGCCGCTTGGCAACGGCGGCCGTCGCCATTTATCGAGGCGTTTGCACATTTAGGGGACCAATTAGGGGGACACCTCGCTTCCTCCTGGATAAAGATGGTGAGTCTTAAAGACCGAAGGATATGCGATTGCTTATCCTGGGGGGGGGACAAATTTTTTTCTGTTTAGGGGCAATTTTCAGGTGCTGTTAACACCCTCTTCTCGTGATAGTAGAAGTCGGCGCCGGCGGCGTTCTTGCAGGTGGCGTAGACGGTGGTCGTGAAGCTGCCCACGCCGGAGGGGATGTAGTACTGGCGCGTAGGCCCCCTGGGCGATGTAGCCGACGGTTATGGGCATCTCGCTCAACGGGAATACCCCTCTGGTGGCGGTGGCGCCCGTTACCTTCGTGGCCAGGGCGCTGCCGGGGCCCTGGTTACGTATGCGGTAATCGATGGAGAGCTTGTGATCGCGGAGTTGTCTGGGCATGCTTTAGTATTCAATATTGACAACATAAATATCCAATAGGTGCACGAATGAAAAAGGCAAAAAAGGCAGGAACGTCCCCTCAACCTCCGTAGGCGGTGTCGCTCATGGTGAGTTCGTAACCGAAGGCGTCGTAGCGGTGGGTGTCGGTGACGCTGCCGGTGTCATCGGTGAGGGCCGAGGCGTCACCGTGGGGGTTGTAGGAGTGGTAGGCGCTAATCGACATCGACTTTAATCTGGTTTCAGCAATCGCGCTCTTTTCTTCCCCTCCTCGGTGAGGGAAAGCCAGAATATCTCGTAGAGGTTAGGCAACCTGCCCAGTGCAATCCACTCTTTTTCTATCCGTACAACGGAAGCTTCGGGAGACAAACCCCACGGATAGAATCCAGCAGATCGGGATTCATCTTCTATGTAGTCTCCGGCTTCCACAAGCTTCTCCATGAGCAGCTTCCTGATTATCGCAAAGGAAAGCTCGCGAACTTCATCGGGATCCTTCTTCCCCCCGACCGTTATGGCCACGGACGCGACTTCGGCGGCAGGAATCCAATCGTCTAGACCACCAATCAGCAGATCATCAATGCAGGATTGTAGCTTGTTACTGCTGTACATGGATTCTATAATAAGTACCATCCGGCAGCGTGATATCTATTGCCGGACCACCGCTGGTCGATGAGCTACGGTAGCCTACTGTCGTCCCGTCGGGTAGCTTGTATAGCTCCGGGTGCGTCGTGTTTCGCACAGGCGTGCCTCCTTGCTTGTATCTCATGAATAGTTCTTCCAGCTCGAAATTCGTATCAACCAGCTTGACTCTCGAACCGCTACCACTTCTCAATACCGACAATGAATCCTTTATCCATTTGGCATCTCGTGTGCTCGATGGAGGACATTTTACCCACCTTCCTCCCGGCACGCCGATGCCGATCAATAGCGAAGTGCTGACCCGGGGATCGTTAGTGAAGTCGATGAAGGCATTGACCGAATCAGGCATGAAGTCTCTGCCTGCACCTATTATGGGATGGTCTTTACCTCCTGGTCGCGATCCGAAAAGAGGATCGTTTTCTGTCCAAAAGAGTATGCCGTTTGCTGCATCCTTCACGC
This sequence comes from Gaiellales bacterium, assembly GCA_003599855.1. GTDB lineage: Bacteria > Actinomycetota > Thermoleophilia > BMS3ABIN01 > BMS3ABIN01 > SURF-19. Next base: position 9,459 of record QZKG01000048.1, read on the forward strand.
CTCCGCCAATGGCGCTGGCGGCATCGCCTGCGTAACCGCCAGCCTGCTCTGCCCCCTGATACCAGTTTTCGTCAACCCAGTCCTTGGCTCCTTCCACCCAGCTCTCGCCCCAGTACAGGCCGTTGAGGTCATATCTCGTCAACGGATTATTGCCTGTGTACTGATAACGATTGCGCTGCTGGGGGTCGCTCATGCTACCCCTCAGCGAATCAGTGGAGATGAACCGCCCCAGGGCGGGGTCGTAGTCTCTGACGCCCATGCGGATGAGGCCGGTGGCGGCATCGCTGTCGCGCTGCCACTTGCCGGTGTAGCCGTAGGAGGTGTCGTTAGCTCTGAGCTCATTGCCGAAGGCGTCGTAGCGGTGGGTGGCGGTGACGCTGCCGGCGTCATCGGTGAGGGCTGAGGTATCGCCGTGGGGGTTGTAGTGGTACCAGGAGGTCTCCGGGGTAGCGCCGCTATGGTCGGTGACGGCGATGAGCCCGCCAGGTCCGGTGAGCATCTCCTCAGTGAGGGCGCCGGCCGGGTCTGTGATGTACGCGGTGGCGTCGGAAGCGGCGTCCAGGTGCCACCTGGCGGTGTCTCCCCCGCTCTCCCTGCCCGTCCTTCTCCCCAGGGCGTCGTAGGAGTAGTCCACTGTAGAGGAGGGCGACGCCACCCGGGTAAGCCTGTCCATGCCGTTATAGCTCATGGTGGTGGTATCGGACCCGTATCGCTTCTCAGTGAGGGCGCCGCCCCTGGCGGTCGGTCACACCGGTGAGGTTGTAGACATCGTCGTAGCTGTAGCTGATCGCGCCCTCGGCGGTGGTGTCGCTTGTGAGGTTGCCCGCCCGGTCATAGGCGTAGCTTCGCTGAAGCAGGAAGCCGCCCTCGCCGTCATCGACTTTCTCGGCGATAAGGCGGCCCAGCTCGTCGTAGGCATAGAGCGTCGTGTGCCCCAAGGGGTCCGTCTGGCTGACGAGGTTGCCGTCCTTGTCGTAGACGTAGCCGGTCGCGCCTCCCAGCGGGTCGGTAACGCCGGTGAGACGGTCGCTGGAGCTGTAGTTGTAGAGCGTCTCAAAGCCGCGGGGGTCCTTCACCTTAACCTGGTTGCCCATGCCGTCGTAGGCGTAAGAAGTGGCGTAGCCGGTGGGGTCGGTGGACTCACGCAGGCGCCCCAGCTCGTCGTAGGCGTAGGTGGAGCTGTTTGAGAGCGGATCGGTCTTGCTCACCATGTTGCCGGCCCCGTCATAGGCGTAGCTCGTGGGTCCTTGCGGCGCCGCCCTCGTCGGACTCGGTGACGGCGGTGATCCGCCCGAGGCCGTCATAGCTCATCGTGACGGTGTTGGTGAGCGGGTCGGTGATGGTGGCGCGGTTGCCCTCGGCGTCGTAGCCGTAAGCGGTCACCCTGTGCTCGGGGTCCTCCACCGTTATCAGGCGGTTCTCCCGGTCATAGCCGAAGTAGGTCCAGTTGCCGTTTCTGTCTTTGGTGGCGGTGCGGTTGCCGGCGGCGTCGTAGGTGTGCTCGATGGTGTTGCCTAAAGCGTCGGTGGTGAGCCTCAGGTTGTTCATGGCGGTGTAGTCGAAGCTGGTGGTATTCCCCTCGGGATCGGTGGTGGAAGTGCGGTTGCCGTTTGCGTCGTAGGTGTAGGAGGTGACCACCGCCATGGGCAGCCCGGTGATCTGGCTGGTGACGATGCCGGTGGCGCTCAAGAGGTCGCCCATGGCGCTGTAGCTGTATGTCGTCACGTTGCCCCGGGGCCCGGTCTCGGCGGCCTTGCGGCCCAGATCGTCGTAGTCGTAGTCGGTTAGCTCCCGCTCTTCCGGGGCGCGGTTGGCGTTACGGGTGACTGTGTCCGGATAGCCGTAGGCATCGTAGGTAAAGGTGGTGACATCGCCGTTTCGGTCGGTGGCGCTTGCGAGGAGCCCGTCGGCGTCGTAGCTGAACTCTTCGCTGTAGAGAGCCTGGGACCCGTCGTAGCCGCTCACCGGGGGAAGATCCACCCGGATGAGCATGAGCCCGGCAGCGTCATATGTGTAGCTGGTGGTCTGTCCCCGGGGGTCGGTGACGCTCACGGGCCGGTTCATGGAGTTGTAGGTCGTATGGGTGTGCTCCTCTTCGGGGAGCCCTTCGGCCCGGTAAAGGTCGGTGACGTTGCCGCTCATATCGAACACCTGGCGGGTGACGACGCCCCGGCGGTCGGTCATCTTATAACGGTTGCCGGCGGAGTCGTACTCATAGGTGGTGTCAAGGCCGAGAGCGTCGGTCTCGCGGATGAGGCGCCAGCTGTCGTCGTGGTAGTGCACCCGCACCTGGTTCTTTGAAGGGTCACCCGGGTCCATGACCCGGGTGATGGTGGTCTGCAACGGTACGGAGTAGTCGAACAGCACCAGGTCGCCGCCGGCGTCGCGCTGCTCGCTGACGCGGCCCTCGGCGTCGTAGACGTTCTCCACGAAGGGAGCGCCGTCGGGCTCCAGGGCGGTGGCGTTTGGGTCGCGGATGGCGGTCAGCTGGTGAAAGGCGTCGTACTCATAAGTCGTGCGGCCGCCGCTCTGGTCGGTGACCGCGGTCAGGTCGCCCGCGGGCGAGTAGCTGTAGGCGACGCTGTAGGTATCGCCCTCGTGGGGCCAGGAGATGGCGGCGATGTGCCCGGCGTCCCAGGAGAGGGTGAGCGACCGGCCATCGGGAGCGGTGATGCTCTGAAGCTCGCCGCCCTCGTGGGTGAGTAGCGTCTGCTGTCCGGTGGCGGTGGTCAGCGATGCCAGCCGGCCGTCGCCGTCGAAGCTGTAGGTGACCTTCTCGCGGGTGACGAGCGTATAGGTCGAGTCAGGATGCTTTATGAGGGCGTCGTGCCGCCCCGCCGGGGCGCTGTAGGAGCCGTCCGGGTTCAAGGTAAAAGTGTCGCGCCGGCCGTCGCCGCGCCTGACCACCACGTCGCCGCCGGACTCGACCACGGCGTCCATCTGCCAGTTGAAGGACCAGCCGTAGCCGAAGGGGCTGTCCACCTGGTCGTTTGAGTTGTAGGTGCGCTCAATCGATAGCGGCAACCCCCGGGTAGGGATGTCGATATCAGTGTGGCCGTAATAGAAGGCGCCGGTGGCGATGTCGTAGAGCTTCAGGCGCGCGGGGGAACCGGAGGCGCTCCAGACGACGTAGTCGCCGTCGATATCCGGATTGGCGCCGGCCGAGCCGGATATCTGCGCCGGTGCGCCCGCCGGCTCGGTGAGGTCCCAGAGCCAGAAGCCGCTGCCGTCAGGGGAGCGGTAGACCAGGCGCTCGCCGCTGATCGCCGGCGAGTTGCCGGCGTTCACGTACTCCTGGCCGGTCGCGATATGCCTGGCATGGACGTCGCCCGCGTCGACCCAGGCCACCCAGTCGCCGTCAATGGCGGGGCTTTCCTGGCGGCCGGGGGCTGGCAGCCCCTGGGCGTCGGCGGAGATGAGCTGCTCCTGCTGCGAGGGCTGGTCGAGGTCGATGAGGTAGATGTCGGTGTTCCCCGAGCCTGATCGCTCGTCGGTCCAGACGATCCTGCTGCCTGAAACAGCGAGTTCGACTGGCCGCGCGGCGCCGTTCCAGCCTGCCGGCGTGCTGCCAGCGCAGCCGCTCTCTGGGCAGCCGCCGCCGATGCGCGTATAGCGGACCACCTTCTGGGTGGAGCCCTCCAGCCAGACGACCAGGTCGCTGCTTATCTTCGGGCGCTGCTGGTTAGCGGTGCTCTGGACCAGGAGGTAGCCGTTAACGGCGCCCGAAGAGATATCACGGAAAAAGATGCGGTCGCGGGTGAGGCTGCTGATCGTGCTCCTGCCCTGCCAGACTACCCGGTTGCCGTCGATGTGCCGTCGATGTCGGCGAACTGCTGCGGCTCGACGGCATCGGGCCAGACCTGCGATTGGGAGCCTAAGACCCACTCGTCACCGGTGGCGGCGTAAGCGCTTGTGGCGGTCAGGAGGATGATGAGGCTTGCGACTGTGATGCTGGCGAGCAGGAAAGCAAGGTGATGACCTCGTCCGTGCGGACCGTGGTTTATTCGGCAGAAAGACATGGGCATCCTTGCCTTCATCCCTGGCCTTCGCTCCCGAAAGCGAAAGCGGTTGACATTGTTGCCTTCCTACCGTATGGATAAATATATCATGGGGGGGGGTGAGGGGCGTCAAGCCATCGACGAATTATTGAACGCGCTTCGCGATCTCCTCGAAGAGGGCTTCCACCAGCTGGTCCGGCGGAACTTTCCTGATCGGCTCGCCGTGGGCGAAGATAAGCCCCTCGTTCCTGCCGCCGGCGATGCCGAAGTCGGCGCGGCGGGCCTCGCCGGGGCCGTTGACGACACAGCCCATCACAGCCACCTCGATGCTGGTCCGGTAGCCCGCCAGCCGCTGTTCCACCTCCAGGGCCACGGCTTCCACGTCGAAGGAGCGCCGGGCGCAGGTGGGGCAGGAGATCAGGTTGGGACCGTGCTCCCTGAGACCGAGGGACTTCAGTATCTCGTAGCCGGCCCTGACCTCCTCCACCGGGTCGCCGGTGAGCGATACGCGGATGGTGTCCCCCACCCCCTGGGCCAGCAGCGCCCCGATGCCCACGGCGTTCTTGATGGCGCCGGTCCAGACGGTGCCGGCCTCGGTGACGCCCAGGTGGATGGGGTAGTCCATGGCGGCGGCGAGGGCCAGGTTGGCTTCGATCGTCTCCCTGACCGAGGAAGACTTGGCGGAGACCTTGAAGTTGTGGAAACCGAAACCCTCGAACAGCGCCACGTATTCCAGGGTCGTCTCCACCAGCGCCCTGACCGGGTCCTCTTCAGCCAGCGGCCGCATCTTCCTGGGCAGTGAGCCGGCATTGACGCCGATACGGATGGGGACCGCGGCGGCCCGGGCGGTCTCGACGATCTCCCGCACCCTCTCCTCGCTGCCGATGTTGCCGGGATTGATCCTCAGGGCCGCGGCGCCTGCGCCAATCGCCTTCAGCGCCAGGTCGGCCTTGAAGTGGATGTCGGCCACCACCGGGAGGGGCGACTCCGCCACGATCTGCCTGAGCGACGCCGCCGATCCCTCATCGGGCACCGCTACCCGCACGATCTCGCAGCCGTAGGCCGCCAGGCTGCGGATCTGGCTGAGGGTCGCCCCGGCGTCGCGGGTGTCGGTGTTGGTCATGGACTGGACCGATACCGGGGCGCCGCCGCCGACTGTCACCTGGCCGATGTTCATCTGTCGGATGCTTGTCATGGCTTTATTCTACTCTACTAGAGATATCCGTCTCGCTGGATCCCTTCGCCCTGCTCATGGTTCCAGCCGGAACCCCGGGCCCACCAGACGCTCGATGTCGTTCATGAAGCCGATGACGAAGATGATGACGAAGAGCATCAGCCCCACGAACGATATCCGCTCGAAGGCCTCGCGGTTGACCGGTCTGCCCCTCACCTTCTCGATGATGTTGAACAGGACGTGGCCGCCGTCCAGGGGCAGAAGCGGCAGCATGTTGAGGATGGCCAGCTGGATGCTGATGAACCCCAGGACCCTCAGGTAGACTTCCCATCCCAGCTTGATGGTCTCGGACGAGAAGGCGACGATGCCGATGGGCGAGGCCAGCTCCTCCCCGCCGCTGGCGAAAAGTTCCCTGAAGGCGGCGAAGATGAGCCCGGTGATCATGACCGTATCATCAAGCGCATGCTCCAGCGCGCTGGTGAACGGCACGGCCGTCGTGCCTGTCTGGCGGGCATCGAAGACGACGCCCAGCAGGCCATCCCTGGCCTCTTCGTTCGCTCCCACCGTCGCGGGGAAGATCACGCCCAGAAAGCCCCCTCCCGTGCTGCCGATGGTGGCCGGCAGCGTCAGGCGCTGCCCGTCCCGCTCCACGGTCAGGGTCACAGCGGTATCCGGGTGCTCGCGCAGGTAGGTCCTGAAGCCCTCCAGGTCGCTGCCGGCTTCCAGGCTGTCCACCGCCAGGATCTCGTCGCCGGGCTCAAGGCCGGCCCTGCTCGCCCCCGAGTCCTCCTGGACGGCGGCGACCACCGTGGTGCCCTCTATCTCCGGCACGCCCTGCATCCAGAAGATGACGAAGAGGATCATCGCCAGCAGCACGTTCATGGCCGACCCGGCGGCAATGGTGATGACCCGCTGCCAGATGGGCCGCGAATAATAGGCTCGGGGCACGACGTCCTCTGGCAGCTCCTCCTCCCGGGTCATGCCGGAGATCTTCACGTATCCGCCCAGAGGCACAACGCCGATGCCGTATTCGGTCTCGCCGATCTTTTTCTTCACCGCGGCCGGCGGGAAGCCTATGTAGAATTTCTCGGCGCGCATGCCGAAGGCCTTGGCCGAGAGGAAATGGCCCAGCTCGTGGACGAAGATGAGCAGGCTGAGACCCAGTATTGCGATCAGGTAAAGCATGGCTGATTGTTATTGTATCAGCGTTTCGGCCCGGCACCGCGCCTCGGTGTCGATCTCGCCGATCTGCTCCAGGCTGTCGATCGCCGCTGGCAGGTCGTCTTCCATCCCGTCCAGCGTCCCGGCGACGACCTCGGGTATCCTCATGAAGTTGATATGGCCGGCCAGGAACTCGGCCACCGCCATCTCGTTGGCGGCGTTGAGGACGATGGGCGCCCCACCTCCCCGCTCGCCGGCATCGCGGGCGATCCTGAGGCAGGGGAAAGCGTCGGGGTCAGGCTTGAAGAAGGTGAGCCGCTCCATCTCGATGAGGTCCAGCTGGGGCATCACCACCGGCTTGCGCTCAGGGTAGGTGAGGGCATAGGCGATGGGCAGCTTCATGCTGGGGAGCCCCAGCTGCGCCAGTACCGAGCCGTCGCGGTAGCGCACCAGCGAATGGACGATGGACTGGGGATGAATGATCACCTCGATGGCTTCATAAGGCGTCTCGAAAAGGTGGTGCGCCTCGATGATCTCCAGCCCTTTGTTCATGAGCGTCGCTGAATCGATGGTGATCTTGCTGCCCATCTCCCAGCGGGGATGCTTCAGCGCGTCCTCCCGGGTCACTGTTGCCAGCTCTTCCCGCGGTCGCCCGAAGAAAGGGCCCCCGGAAGCGGTGAGGAAGATCCGGTCGATGTCGTTCCCGGCGCGCCCCTCCAGGCACTGGAAGATGGCGCTGTGCTCGCTGTCCACCGGCAGGATGGCGACCCCCTTCTCGCGGGCCATCCTCATCACCAGGTCGCCTCCCACCACCAGGCTCTCCTTGTTCGCCAGCGCCAGGTCGACGCCTTTCTCGATGGTGGCGACGGTGGCCTCGAGCCCGGCGGCGCCGACTATGGCGTTGAGCACCAGGTCGCATTCGGTCTCTTCCACCAGGCCGCGTATGGAGCCCGGCCCGGAGAGGACGTGAGCGCCCCCCAGCAGCCCGGCGGCCTTGCCCGCCGCCGCCTCATCCACTATGGCGAGACTGCTCACCCCGAATGACTCCGCCTGGCGCACCGCCAGCCCGTAGTTGGCTCCCGCCGCCAGGCCGGCCACCTCGAGGCTGTCCGACTCGGCGATCACCTCCAGGGCCTGTACGCCGATGGAACCGGTGGAGCCCAGTATCAGGATGCGCTTCTTCATGACGGTGATCGCAATGAACAGGCAGCAGGCTTCATGACCGCACCCCGCCTAGAGGCTGTTGCCCATGAGGGCATTGACGACGTAGAAGGCCGCCGGCGCCGCGAACAGCAGGGAGTCGAAGCGGTCGAGGATCCCTCCGTGCCCCGGGATGATGGTGCCCGCGTCCTTCACGTGGGTAGCGCGCTTGATGTACGACTCGAAGAGGTCGCCCAGGGGCGCCGCTATCGCCAGGGTCAGACCCAGTACGAAGAACTGCCACGAGTTCATCCAGTCGAGGGACTTGCCCACAACCAGGACCACCACAATGACGCCGACAAAACCGGCGGATGTGCCCTCAAGGGTCTTCTTGGGTGAAATCACCGGCGAGATCGGCCGGTGGCCGTAGAAATGACCTACGGCGTAGGCGACCGTGTCCGATGTCCAGGTGGCCAGGAGCACCAGGATCGCGAGGGATTCGCCGATGCTGGTCTGCCTCAGGAGCAGCATGTGCGCGAAGCCGACGGAGACGTATAGCGCCCCAAAAAAGGTATTGGCCATCTCCCCCACCATCTCCGGCTTGAGGCCCCTGATCGCGTGCAGGATGAATGTCAGCAGGAAGGTATAGACGACCCCCCGCATGGCCCCGGCCAGCCCCCCCGTGTAGGTCCCTATCAGGATGAGCAAGCTGCCCACGTAACCAGCCAGCCGGTTAGGCTTGTAGATGCGTGTCATGCGGTAATATTCGTGGATGGCCAGCACGCTCAACAGCACCAGCGCCACCAGGAAAGGCCAGCCGTCGTAAAAGACGACGACGAGGGCGAGCGGGATTCCCAGGATGCCGACCAGCGCGCGGGTCAGGAGCATGTCACCCTAGACCTCCCTGGCGCCGAAGCGGCGCTGCCTTTTGTTGAACTCAGCCATTGCCATGTACAGGTCCTCTTCCTTGAAATTCGGCCAGAGCTTGTCCAGAAAGACGAGTTCCGCGTAAGCGCTCTGCCAGAGCAGGAAATTGCTGACCCGGAGTTCGCCGCTGGTCCTGATGAGTAGCTCCGGGTCATGCATCTCCGGTGCGTACAGGTACTGGCGGAACCGGTCCTCGGTAGCCTCCCGGACGCCTTCTCCCAGCATCTTCCCGACAGCGTCAACTATCTCCGCCCGGCCCCCGTAATTGAAGGCCACGTACAGGGTCATCCCGCCGTTGCCGGCCGTCAGCCCTTCCGCCCAGTCGATCTTGTCCCTCAGTTCTTGCGAGAGGTCGCCGTGCCGGCCGATGAAGCGCATGCGGATGTCCTGCTGGTCCAGCTCCGGCACCTCGCGCTCGATCAGCTCGACGAACATCTCCATGAGGGCGTCGACCTCTTCCCGCGGGCGTTGCCAGTTCTCGGTGGAAAAAGCATAGACGGACAGCTCTCTGACCCCGGCCTGACTGGCTGCGCTGATAGTCCGCTTCAGGGCCTTGGCGCCCTCGCGGTGCCCCGCGATGGTGGGGAGCCTCCGGCGGGCGGCCCACCGTCCATTGCCGTCCATTATGATCGCCACGTATCGCGGCCCCGGAGCGTCGGCGGTTAATAAAAAATCTTCGCGCTCGGTCCTGCCCCGGCGAAGATTGGCGAGGAAGTTCCTCAGGTCCATCTCAAACCTCCAGGATTTCCTCCTCCTTGTGCTTCAGCATCTCGTCGACCTTCTCGGTGTGGGCGTCGGTGACCTTCTGCATCTCGTCCTCGGCCCAGTGGAGCTCGTCCTCGGAGATCTCGCCACCCTTCTGCAGGTCCTTGATGTCCTGGAGCACATGGCGCCTGACATTCCTGACAGCGACCCGCGCGTTCTCGGCCAGCCCCTTGACCACCTTGACCAGCTCCCGCCGCCGCTCCTCGGTCAACTCCGGGATCGCCAGCCGTATCACGTTGCCGTCGTTGTTCGGATTCAGACCGAGCTCTGACTCAAGGATGGCGTGCTCTATCTCTTTCATCGCTGATTTGTCGTAAGGCGTCACCACCAGCAGCCTCGCTTCCGGCGTGCTGATGTTCGCCAGCTGCTTGAGGGGGGTCCTGGTGCCGTAGTAGTCCACTGTTATCCGGTCCAGGAGGGCTGTAGAGGCGCGTCCCGTCCGGACGGTGTTGAACTCATGCTGACAGGTTGCCACCGCCTTGTCCATGCGGTCGCGTCCGTCTGCGATAAACTCCTCGATCATTTCGTTCATGGGCGCCTCCCGGAATAGCAGATGCCGGTTTCAGCCAGCCTGGAGTCGACGGTTTTGCGACCGGCTTCCTGCCTAATCATTTGCCGCTGTGGAGCTTACTACAGTTCCTGCCTTTTCGCCAGAAAGCACCCGCTGGATGTTGTCCTTGTCGGTCATGTTGAAGACGTGGATGGGAAGGTTGTTGTCCATGCACAGGGACAGGGCGGTCACGTCCATGACTTTCAGCCCCTTTTCAATGGCCTCAAGGTGGGTGACGTGGGCCAGGAACCTGGCGTCCGGGTTCTCGTCCGGGTCTGAGTCATAGACCCCGTTATAGCGGCGTTTTGCCATCAGGATGGCGTCGGCGCCGATCTCCAGGGCCCGCAGGGCCGCCGCCGTGTCGGTGGTGAAGTAGGGGTTGCCGGTGCCGGCGGCGAAGATCACCACCCGTTTCTTCTCCAGGTGACGCATGGCCCGCCGGCGGATATACGGTTCGGCGACCTCCTGCATGTCGATGGCCGAAAGTACCCGCGTGTCGAGGCCGAGCTTCTCCAGTCCGTCCTGAAGAGCCAGGGAGTTGAGCACGGTGGCGATCATGCCCATATAGTCGCCGGTGGCGCGGTCCATGCCGCGGGTGCTGCCGGCCACGCCACGGAAGATGTTGCCGGCGCCGACGACGATGGCGATCTCCACGCCCCGGTCACGCGCGGCCTTGATCTGCGCCGAGATGTCCTTGATCTTCCCGGGGTCGATGCTGATGCGCTCCTCCCCCTGGAGAGCCTGTCCCGACAGTTTGATCAGGACGCGCTTGAAGGCCGCCGGTCCAGCCCCGCCGGCTGCCCCGGAGGATGATGTCTCTTCGCCGGTCAACTGTCCTTGCCCAGCTCGAAGCGCACGAACCGTTTGATCTGGATGTTCTCGCCGATCTTGCCGATGAGCTCACCCAGCAGCTGCTCGATAGTAAGGCTGTCGTCCTTGACGAAAGACTGCTCCATCAGACACACATGCCCGAAGTACTTGTCCATCTTGCCCGAGGCGATCTTCTCCAGGATGTTGTCCGGCTTGCCGGTGGCTTTCGCCTGCTCCTTGTAGATGCTCATCTCGTGGTCGATCTCCGCCTGGGGCACGTCCTCTCGCCTGACGTACCTGGGCGCCGCCGCGGCTACATGCATGGCCAGGTCGTGGACGAACGCCTTGAAGTCGTCGTTCATGGCCACGAAATCCGTCTCGCAGCCGACCTCGACCAGGACGCCGAGCTTGCCGTTGGCGTGGATATAGCTGTCCACCAATCCCTGGCTGGTGGCTCGATCGCTGCGCTTGGCGGCATC
>QZKG01000038.1 GCA_003599855.1 Gaiellales bacterium
TTGGGGATGGCTTTTTCTCTCCCGCCCTCTTTTCCCACATGCGCCAGCAACAGCAGGGCCCGAGCCAGGCGTCGCTCGCTGGTGTTGAAGAGGTGGTCAATCAGGTCCGCCTCGATCCGGACATTGCGTGACAGCAGGTGCGCCATGAACATTTCCGCAAAAGCCGGTTCCCGCCTGAGCGCCTCAACCATGCTGGGTCTCTTGATCTGCAGCACACAGCAATGCTCCCAGGCTACCGCCGTCGCCGTCCGCGGCTGCCCGTCCAGACAGGCCTCCCCAAAAAATTCTCCAGGCTTCAGAATCGCGACGATCGCCTCTTTGCCCTGCCGGGAGACCACCGTGAGCTTCACCCTCCCTTCCAGGACATAAAACACGGCATCACCGGCATCACCCTGCGCAAAGATCATCTGCTTCTTGCGCAACCTGAGAATGGTCCGGCCCTTGCCCTCCTGACTGAGAAAGGCTCTGATTTTGAACCGGGCGGGGTGTTTCCGTGCCATCGCGATCCTCGTATCGGGACACCACCGCACGGCTTGCCTTCACGTCATTAGGTTCAGGGTCGTCCTCCATTCAAAGACTTGGACCGTGTAAGGTCAATACTTCATAAGTAGGACAAGGGAGATTCCCTATTCCTGATTGACCATAGCCATGACCACACGACATCGCTCTCACGGGGATGGCGTCGGACTGAGCTGTTTAGGCCGCGACCACCTGCGCGTCGCGCAACGACTTGCGGCGGAATCCGCCGTAGGGTCACATCATGCGGATGGAAGGCTCATCGAAAAGATACACCCGCCATCTGATGCCCGAGGGGACGGATGAACAGCCATCGGGCCATGTCATTGCAACTCTTGCAATAAGGAAGGATTTCTCCTTTCTTGATTTGAATCGCTTGATGACAACACATCGACCAGTAGATTCCCGCCCGCTCCGCACCATGTCCGGTGTGCATGCTTCGGTTCTCCTTTGCTGGAACATTTTCAAATCATTGGATAAGAGACAAGCCGGTATCGGGCATCCGGAGGATTCAGCGCAACGCCCAAAATAGAAAGCAGAGAGACCGGTTCAACAAGGCCAAGAATCTGGGCCGCAGGTTGGCTGGAAGGCCCATGGTCCTGGGAAGCTCAACCGGCCGGTGGCAGGCATGAACTCCGACCAGCTCACCGCGCAAGGGAATGGAGCCGGGAGAGCCATTGTCCGTGTCTGATGGAAAGAGAGGACATGCGGGCGGTCCTGTGGCAGAAAACAATCAGCAGAGCGTATCTTTTTCTTCCTTGAGACATCCAACACTGGTAGCACCTCCAGACATCGCTAATAATGGAGAGACCTGCAGCAATACCGATGCCGCCGCCATGCGAGGCACTTCACGCCGCTCTGCCCGTATCCTCCCATGAACCATGTCGACAGTTTTGTCGGCTCGGCAACAAAATTGAGCGAAGGACGTGACCATTCCTTCCTTCACCTTCCACCCTTGGAGAGAATGACTGGGGGATTCCCTAGGCGAAGAAGACAGAAAGTCTCTTTGCCTCTCGCCCTCGCTCAGAGACTGCTGTTCAAACTTGGACAGGCGAACAAAAATGAACAAGGTCAGCAGACCGTCAGCCATTCACAGGCGACGCCGCGCATCTCTTGAGTCGAGACTGCGTCCCAGTGGACAAATAGTCCTCATGCTGCAGACGTCCGAAGCGGCCGACGCGCTCCTGCACGAAGGCGCAGGAACTCTCGTCTCAGGGACCCGGGCTCGGCCTTCCCCTGTCGGCGTCACCGGTGGAGGGGCTCAGACAAGGCTTTGATTATTTGAGCTTCCTCGCCATTCCCTCAAACCGGTCCCAGGGAGTCACCATCCAGGTTTCAGTCGTCGCATGCCCAAAGGAGCGAACCAGCAAGGTTACCTTGGTCGCGGTATCGTTGTCCGGAGCCTCAAAAATATCCAGGTAGTCGCAGGGGCCCAGAACCGCATAGTTGGCCAGCCACTTCACGCCTGGGCAGTCGGCCTTGATCCGGCTCGCCACCTTCTCGTTCAGCTCGCCGACAGACTCCGGGCGGGTCATGCTCTCCGGGGACAATCTCGTCAACATGGCGAAGGTCGGCATCCTGCACCTTCACTTTCTCGCCACCGGACGGCGGCGGCGCCTGTCAGTCGATCCTGATGGTGATCGCCTTTTTCTTCCTGGCTTCTTCCGTCTTGGGCAGCCGCACTTCCAGCACCCCCTGGTTGAAGGACGCCTTCACCTGGTCGGCCTTGACATCGCAGGGCAAATCAACGGCCCGCGAAAACGCGCCGTAGGTCCGTTCCGAGCGATAGTACTCGCCCTCCTGGATCTCCTCTTCCCGCTTTTTCTCCCCGTTGATCGTCAGCACCGCATCGGCCACCTGAACGGTGATGTCCTCCTTCGCAAGGCCCGGCAGTTCGGCCTTGATCACGACGTCATCCTTGTCCTCGTAGACGTCCACGGCGGGCATGCCCGTCGTCATGCCCGGCTCGGCCGGCCACCACCGCCCCGGGCGCAGAAGGCTCGGAAAAGGCCGCCGCCAGAAGTCCTCGGCCATCCGGTCGAACCACCGCTCCAGTTCATGGGCGCGCGGAAGAATCTCGGCGGGCCGGCGGGTGGACACCGCCTTTTCCTTCTCTTTGGTTGCTGGTGTCATGGCAGCCTCCTTTGGCTGAGCTGGCGTCGTCACTTCATCATGCTGATACCGATCAGAAAAAAGGCCAGGGCTAGGATCATTCCGATCAGCCACCACCTCCGATGACCTTGTGCGGAGTCCCCATCGGGACGACCAGCGTGGCCGAAAACCACCGGCAACAGGCGCAGGTACTCCGGCTGTCGTCGCATGGTTTCCTCCCTCGGCTAGGTATGCCACGCGTCGTCTCCTCACAGGATTGATGGAAGGTGACGACCCTGAGCCTTACCCGTGAAAGGCGTGCATGAGAAATGCCATGTCTGGAACAAGCGGCCATCCGAGACGGAACCTCAAGACCCCAAAGACTTTTGCTTGGTCCGCCGAGAAGGGCTGTCACATTCGGAGTGACCCCTTTTGGGTCAGAATGCCACTGTCGACGATCATTGCGAATGTCAGGACGCTACAAAGATGATCTCAATCTTCCGGTCTCACATTACAGGGGCCCATCGGTCAGCCCCTTTCTATCTAAGGCACTCGCGTTGCTTCTCTCATCGGCACAGTCAAGGCCTGCTACACAGGCAAGGCACGCATCATCCAAGCCCTGGTTTCCAATCTCTTCTTTTCCAGGACTTCTCACCATGGCTGATCCGCCGCAGGCGGAACAGAATAGCCTTCATGCCTCGCCACGAGGCTGCGACTGATTGACGATAGTCTTCTTGCGAAGGACAGGCATTGTTATTGCTGTCTGACCAGGCTCACGGGCCGGCTAACCAGGAGGACGGCGATGGTAACGCCCTGCACTGTGGAAAGCAGGATCATCAGCTTCGTTTCGCGGTGGCCTGGCTGCCACCTCGAAGAGCTCCTATTGGCCTGTCCTGACCTCCAATGGAATGAGCTTTTTGGGACCGTCGACCGGATGAGCCGGAAAGGAGAGCTTCGGTTGCACCTCGAAGGGCCAGGAAATTACACACTTCGGCTGCCTGATGCCGACCTCTCGACAACCCCTCACGAACCAGACCGAGATGCGGTCTGAAGCCATGATGCTCTTTTCGCCTATGCCTTGCATGGCCCGAACAGAGGATTGTTGCATTCGCTGCGGCGGGCTGACCGTTCCCGACACGATCGTGGAAGCCCTGCAGGGCATGTGGGGGCGCCGTTGCGTGCTTTGCGGGGATAGATTGGACGCCGTGATCCTGGCGAACCGGTCAAAACAGAAAAGACGCGAGCAGCTCGATCGCCTTAAGGCTGGGAGAAAGAAGAAAACGACGAGGCGGAAGATCGGATCAAGAGAGCTTTGTAGCATCGTGGGGATCCCGGAGAGGCTTTAGGCTTCCCGGCCGACCGGGCCTGCTCACCACCTCTACACCCGACCCCCGGTACCACGTGTGTTCCTCTCTCCTCTCTTCCGCCCATATTCTAGATAATTCCGATTCCGGGGAAGGAAACCTCGTGGGTGGTGCGACGTGCCGTTTCGGCCACTGCCGCACCATGTGGAAAGACCTGCCCCCCCTTGAGTTTGTAGCTTCCTGGCTCACCTCGCTGAACTGCTGTAGCAATTCTCCTCAAGTCCGCCCAGTCCGCCGTGATAGCCCTATACCGCAAGACATTGACTTGATTGACGAAATTTCAAATGGTGTTCCGGCTCATCTTGGCTATGTCTTTGCTCTAAAAAGGGAAGGGAGCAAGGAATTGTCGGGCGATTGGCGATGGCCAGAGGCAGGACGACCATCGCTTCTTACCTGGACGGACGGTGTTCCAACCATCATGCCTGCGAAAGTCCCCCGTGCAAGCCGTTCTCTAGGGAGTGCCGCCTTCCTGGCAGCCCTGTTCCTGGCAGGCTGCGTTGGCACCTTGGGGCAATGGGGAGCAGAAACATCGCTGGTTTCGAAAAAGCCGTCCTTTGATCCCACGGTATTGCATCAGGAGAGGGTCGCGGTCCTGAACGCCGTGGTCGGATTCGGGCTGGAGGGGTACAGCCATCAGGTCTCCCGCTCCCTTTTCAACGCCCTATCAGCCAACTGTCCCGTAGTAAAATCGGTGTCACCGCAGGAGGCCTTGAGCCGAATCAACCGGGCCGGGCTGGCGAAGGACTATGCGACCATGATGGCCGAGTACGTGCACAGCGGGATCATGGATCGGACCGTGTTAGAACAGGTCGGCCAGGCCATTCCCGCAGGCTATGTCTTCCAGCCGAGCATGGCCGCCTTTAGCCAGCAGATGTCGGGCCGGCTGTCCTTCCTGGGTCTGCGCATCTTTCAGACCCGCGTGTCCATGCTGCGTCTCTCCCTTCAGCTCTGGGACGCCCGCTCAGGGGAGATCGTATGGGAAGCCTCGGGGGAAGCCACGTTGTCCGGCGAGGATGTCCGCGAATTTCGCATCCCCTTCGAGCACATCGCGGAACGGCTCTGGCAACGCATCTTGCAGGACCTTCAGCTCGGCGGCGAGTAACGTCGCCATCGTTGCCGTCACTTCTAGTCGCTTATGGGAGAAAGGGTATGAGATATCGTAGCCTGATGAACCGGATCGTGCCGGTCCTCGTCTTGCTTTGGTCTGGGTTGGCCTCCGGGACCTCCGACAGCCCGTCTGCCGAGCAGGTCGGAGAAGAACAGCGGATCGACATCACGATCAGGAACTATGAGTTTCAGTTGAGCCAGCCGACCGCCGTCAGGCGGGGCCTGCCGGTCATCATCATCCTGCGCAACCAGGACATCGTGAAGCACGGGTTTACCTCGCCCATGCTCTTCGGGGTGTTCTTGCAAGGGGAAGGCGAGGGGATCGCCGCCTATGGGAAGGGAGTCGACGGCTTCTACGTGGATCCCGGCAAGACGCTGGTGATTCGCTTTATCCCGGAACGGCCGGGCAGCTTTACCTTCAAGTGTGACCTGCACCCGCAGATGAAGGGGGAGCTCTTCCTGCTCCAGATTCCCACGGCCTGATCAGGGGGCAGCAGCGCCGACGGCCGCCTTCGCGTCTTCCGAGGCGAACGCCGTCTACCGCCGCTCGTCCACGGCCTTGGCCAGATCCTGCAGGGCCTGGGAGATCCGGACCGGGTACGTCGCGCCATCCCGCAGCTCCCGCAACGGCTCCGGCAGGCGGGCGAGGTCGGCCGATGCCTTCGCGCGGATTGCGTCACATGGGCCGGGCGGCGCCAGCCGCCGCCCGGCGCGCATGACCGGCTGCAGCAAGGCCTCCCCCTCCTGTGGGTCATCAGCCACGGTCACCAGGTCGGACGCCATGCGGCCGTCCGACCCATACTGCCGATAGACCTGCTTGCGCCCCGGCCAGGTCGCCTTGCCTTCCGAACGCTTGCGACGCGGCCGTCCCGCGTACTCTTGCAGCTTGTACGCACAGTCCAGATAGGGCGCATCGGACGACGTCGTCACATGGGTCCCGACCGCGTAGGTGTCGATCGGCGCCCCGCTCTCGACCAGCCGCCTCAAGGCGGACTCGTCGATGTTCCCGCTGACGATGATCTTCGTCTCCGTGAGTCCGCCCTCATCCAGGATGTGCCGGACCTTCCGCGCATGGTCGGCGAGGTCTCCACTGTCCAGCCGGACGCCGGCGATCGTGAGCCCTTTGTGCCGCAGCCGCGCCGCCAGCGCGACGACCTTGCTGGCCGC
Organism: Gaiellales bacterium; assembly: GCA_003599855.1. GTDB lineage: Bacteria > Actinomycetota > Thermoleophilia > BMS3ABIN01 > BMS3ABIN01 > SURF-19. The sequence goes on from QZKG01000038.1 coordinate 6,246, forward strand.
CGCCTCCGTATCATAGGTGTCGAGCAGCAACACCACGTTGCCGGGGTGGGTTTCGGCGAAATGCTCGAAGGCGGCGGCCTCGTCCTCGTGGGCCTGGATGAAGGAGTGGGCCATCGTGCCGTACAGGGGAACGCCGAAGCGCGCCCCGGCCAGCACGGTGGCCGAGCCGGCAAAGCCGGCCAGATAGCTGGCCCGGGCGGCGAGGAGGCCCGCTTCCTCGCCGTGGGCCCGGCGCAGGCCGAAATCAATGAGCGGCTTGCCCTTTGCCAGGAGGACCAGGCGCGCGGCCTTGGACGCGATCATCGTTTGGAAATGGAGCAGGTTGATGAGCCGGGTCTCCATCAGTTGGGCCTGCGGGAGGGGCGCCGTGACGCGCAGGAGCGGCTCGTGGGGAAAACAGATCGTGCCCTCCGGCATGGCATGCACCTCGCCGGCGAATCGCAAGCCCGCCAGATAATCCACAAAGGACCGGCTGCAGCGGCCGCTCCTGGCCAGCCAGTCGAGCTCCCATTCGGCGAACCGCAGGGTTTCCAGAAAGTCCAGCGCCTGGTCCAGTCCGGCGGTCATGAGGAAGGCGCGCTGAGGCGGCAGCTTGCGCACGAAGAACTCGAAGACCGCAGGCGCCTCCATGCCGTGCTCGACATAGGCTTGCAGCATGGTGAGCTGATAGAGATCGGTCAGCAGCACGCTCGAAGGCGGGGTCATGCGGCGAGACTCTCGAGACGAATCCGGACGGCCCCCAGACGGATCATTTCCTCCTCGGCCTTTCGTCCGTCGTCGGGGTCCACGTTGACGGCCCGGATGCCGTCCACCAGGAGGCAGACGTCATAGCCCAGCCTCCTGGCGTCTCTGACCGTATTCAGCACACAGTAGTCGGTCGCCAAGCCGCCGATGAAGAGCCGCCGCACCCGGGCCGCGCGCAGATGGTCCTCCAGTCCGGTGTCCTGGAAAGCCGAATAGGCCTCCCGGTCCCGAGTCGTCGCCTTGTAAATGAGGATCGCGGAAGGCGAGGGTTGAAAAGTCGGCGGCGGCAGGGAGCCCGGCGTGCCGGCCACGCAGTGGACCGGCCAGGGCCCGCCCTGCCCGCGAAAGGAGCAGTGACCGGCCGGATGCCAGTCCCGGCTCAGGAAGATCGGCAAGCCTTTCGCTTGAAACCGGGCGATATAGGCCGACAAGACAGGAATGATCTGATCGCCGCCCTGCACACCCAAGGCGCCGCCGGGCAGGAAATCATTTTGCACATCGGCAATGAGCAGCGCGTCTCCGGGCTCCGGTGTCACGGGCTCCCCCATCGTGACTGTGACCCTCGCACGAAACCCCGGAGCCCCCGGCTCTCGCTATCGTTTCCCGATTGAAGTTTTACACAGGAGAGTGGGAAGCCCGGTGCCCAAATGTAGCACAAATGGCAGGGCCGAAATGAAGCGAACCACAGAAGTCGTTGAATGTGTGGAGCCGGCGAGTGGGATTGAACCACCGACCTGCTGATTACGAAAGCAAATCGGGCAGTTTTTAGAAGTGCTCGCTGTTGCGACGGTTTCCCCTTTTTGCTTGTTCTTCAGGCACTTGCAGACGATTCTGTGGATTCTACCTAGTCTATGGATTCTCGCCTTTCAGGAATTTTTTGGCACAATTTTGACACAGAAGGACCCGGCCAAAACAGTTTTCAGGTCAGACCTGCTAACGCAAAGTCAGTAGGTCATGTTCAATCCTAACTAGAACAAAGAAGTGACCATTCTCCAATTCCAAGACAAGTCATTGTCTCCCTTGCTTTTCACTTTTCCTTTCCATAAACTTACCCACTTATACTAGGTGCAATATGGCAATTAAAAATGAGGCGGATGATGCCTACTTTTCACGTTGCCCACGTGAACGAGTGCTTGCACAAACTCTTGATGAAGCATTTAACATAACCTTTGGAGCCAGACACACCCAATATGCTTTTTGGCTTGCCGCTCCCCATGACCATACAAAGGAAAGATTTGGACTATCTCATGAAGTTCTCGTCATGTACTCAACTCACGCTAAGAATGATGCGAGAATACTCACCGCAATCGACAACATTGCATCCACACCTGCCTACAAGCACCGAATTGAAAAACTTCTAGTATTACTTATCCATGAAAGCTCTGGAGAAGAGCTACCACCACTGCTTCACAAACAAGTGGATTGGATGATTGTGCCTTTTTCTGCAACAGGCTTACTTAATCCCCAGCGAGGCTCCTTCTATATCCGAGGCGCAATATCACGGCAATTGAGCTCCGTAGACCTTTTTGGCGTGTCATCTCCGCTTAAATCAGACAAACATTTCTTCGGACGAGAAAATATAGTTCAAGACATTTTGGCTCGGAGCATAACGGGAAGGGAAAACACCGGGCTGTTTGGCTTACGCAAGACAGGGAAAACCTCTGTTCTTTACGCGCTACGTCGGCGCTTAAGTGACAGCAAGGTTATTGCGGAATATTTTGACTGCCAAAATCCCGGCGTCCACTCAATTCGCTGGTGGCAGGTTCTTCATAATATTGCGGTTAGAATAATTGACAGGCTAAAGGCTACGCGCAAGGGAGTTTCCGAGGTAAGCGAATTTACTCAGCAAAATGCCGGAACAAAATTCTCTTCATTAATGCAAAGCCTTCTCAATCATTATGACGTAGAAAATATTATTGTAATCTTAGATGAAATTGAATGGATAACGCCAAAAGTCAGCGGCAGACTAAGCACCCATTGGGATGTAGACTTTGTACCATTTTGGCAAGCAATTCGAGCGACGCATCAGGAAACTGAGGGAGGCTTTACATTTGTAGTCTCTGGCGTGAATCCGTCTTGCGTTGAAACTCCGCATTTTGACAACATTTCGAATCCCATTTTCCAACTGGCGGCTCCGAGATATTTACCGCCAATGTCCGCTGCGACTGTTCGCGAACTAGTGCGGACAGTTGGACAATATTCCGGCCTTGAATTCGAAGAGGAAGTGTATCCCTACCTACAGTCCACATACGGCGGCCATCCTTATCTTATTAGGGTTGCTTGCAGTGAGGTTTGGCAAGGTTGCGATACTGGAAACCCCGAAAAAAAAGAGACCGTCTCGATTAAACATTATATTAGGGCACGCGATACGATTAGAGTACGGATGACGAAGCCTATTAAGGATATTCTATTGCCACTAATATGGTGGTATCCGGAGGAATATGACTTGCTGCATATACTCGCGACGGGGGACGGAGTCTTTCTCGATGAATATCTGCGCACCAAACCAGAGTCTATGGCTCAGATTTACCGATACGGAGTGCTAAAGGAGGGGAGCCGGGAATTTGCAATACAAGGACTAAGCGAGTTCCTAATTGAAAATGGAAAAGAATACAAGGAGGAAATATCGCCGTTTTTCCGAGGAGATATGCCTCCCGAGCTACTACCAGAAATTCCTGATATTGAGACACTTGGAAATCTATTTAAAAAACGAACCGAGCTAGAAATCAAACTTAGAAAAGCGATCGCGCTTTATTTTGGCGTCAAATTCAACTGGGACGATAATCAGGTTGCAAATGTAATAATCGCAGGCTTACATAAGAGAGCTGACAGACCGGAACCAAAGGAGCTTTTTGTTGGTCGTGCGCCTAACTTAGTCCTTAATGAATTATTCACAAAAGATCTAAAGGATATAATCTTACATAATTGGGATAGTTTCGGGCAGTTATTTGGCAACAGCAAGACAAGATTTGAGATGAATATGGACGCAATTAACGTTGCGCGACGGGTGGACGCTCACACAAAACCGATTACGCCGGAAAAGGCTCAGGCGTTCGAAAATAGTTATAATTGGATGCTGTCTCATTTGGCTCATGTCCCAGACTTGCGATAGATTCAAGGTTACTTTCTGGAGGCCACAGGGCCCGCTTGAAGCATGACTATACTTTCCCGCAGACGATTGCTGTTGCCATTGGCATTCTCAGCTTGCTTTTGGATATGTTGACCAGAAGAACGCAAATAGCGTATTAGCGCTACTTCACGTACCTTCCACCCCACCTGCTCTCCAATCTCGGCAATTATCAAATCGACAGGAATTTCAATGCCCGCGTAGGCAGAGGTTGAAATAACCATCCATAAGCTCGCCTCAGCTAATGCCTTAGCTCGTAACTGCGTAAGAACATTCTCTATGTCCTCAAAATAAGCCTGCACCATTATAGGAAGTCGCTTGTTCCACATCACCTGAGTACGGTCAGCAAGCTGCTGAATCATGCTTTTATATGATGCCCCAAATGTGGATTTTTCAGGATTAGGCCATTTGGCCTGAACATGTGAACGTAGGGTTTTCTGCCTCAGCGCTCTGAGCTGTTCTTGTTTTGTAATGGCTTTGATTAAGAAGAGCTCGGGCCTGTACACATCTGAATAATCGAACGAGTTAAGATATGGGGGGGAAGTTAGGCACAGCTTGAACTTATAGTTCTGCTTTTCTTTAAGGATCTGCCTTGCATCGCCAAGATAAACCTTACTGCCGTTTTGTTCGATGGGTGCAGAATGGAGGTCTTCAGAGATATATGCCATTCTTCGAAGGAAGTGCTCAAGAAACTGTGATTTCCCCAATTTCAGCGATTTCCAATCCTTCCGATAGCGGAGGCACTTACCATCTTGAACACCGTTACAGCAGTCCATTGCGGCGCCAACCAAGGCTAAACGAAGCAAACTTCTAGCAGGCGCAGCGAGATCAGTTGTTTTTAACCAGCCTCCCTCATAGGATCTCAGCACCTCCTTGTTGAAAAGCCATTTGGAACTCCCTCCGTCTTCGGAGAATGTTGAAAACTTTTCCAGTGGTGAGATATGGGAGGCTCTGATCCCCTTAGTAACAAGGGGGACATACTTTTCGAGAGTCTTTGGCCTGCATTGAAGGAGCTTAGCCCGAGAAACAAAGGCAAGAAATGGATTGACCTCTATGCCTATTGTGGAATGCTTTTTTACTGTCCCGGCGAGAGGAATGGTCCCGGATCCACAGAAGGGGTCGATAATGCGGTCTTTCGTGTCACAAGATGATTCATTTAAGGCTGCTTCAAGCAGCTCAAATGAGAATGCCTCTTTAATTACGTACCACCTATGCCTGGGAGAGTTGACTGCGGATTCAGAAGTGGAATAATTCGTATCTCGAAATTGAGACTCTGCATTCAAAACCATGGCTAGTTACAAATGGGTTCTGCAAACATTCTCACAGGAGGATCAAAGTCATCACGGTTCTTGTGATGTTCGGGATTGTAACCAATCTCTTTGTTCGCATAATACATTCCATTAGCAACACTGATTTGCTTTGTCTTATTCTCCACTTTTGCTCGTCGTGCATCTACAACAACTAAGTACCCACGCGTCTGATGTACAGGCGCTTTTGATTTGTTTTTATTCAGGTAATCAACGAGCTGATCCGCGCCATCACGCGCGCGTGCCTCAGTATAAGTCGTAGTTATTCCACTGGCATTTCGGGAAGCTCCAAGCCACTTTATTTCGATCAAGGCCAGCCTTCGAGATCTCCACCAAGTAACCTTGATGTCAATTGGATGCGTTTCATCCACTATTTGCTCCGGCCGAACTTCAACGTCTCCTCTCATATAGCTTGCGAGATACTGGGCGAGTGACCGGCGAATCAGTTTTTCCGGTTTTATGGCAAGACAGATCCTGTTTGCGTCGAACCAGGCCTCCTTGAATATTTCACACGTCGAATGCCGAATCATTCGGCTCCGATAATTCTCGAGTGCTTCACGGAGTTCGTCAAACGTCGGCAAGGCAAAATTGCTAGCATATGAGGGATCCAGCTTCTCTATTTCCATCCTCTCGTCTTTTGCGTAAAACGCTTCTTTGGAATTTTCAATTAAATAGACGACGGCATTCTGTGCGACCACCTGCGGGTCATATGCATTGGTCTGCCATAAAAGATAGCCCGTTTCCAAAACTTGAATAATGCAAGAGGATGTAATTCTTTGTGAGATATCATCCAAAGAAGAAAGGGCAATGGCTTCTTGCCTAGGAAGAATGTCTTTGTCATTCACAGCTTGAAAGACAGTCAGCCTTCCCGTAATCGCTTCCGGGGCTATGAGTTCATATAATGACTTTAGGAATTGAAGGATATTGCGAAGGCAGGCACCACCCTTTTCCCCATGCTGCGATATCACCATTGGAACAAATAGCTTTTGTGCAATACCAATCATTATCTGCAGGTCATGCACTGGTGTATACCTACTACGTAGTGAGAGACTTCTTCGCAATGTGAGAGAGATATGTCAGCCATACTGACGCAGGCACTAATAGATCAGGAGTTTCTGAACCAACAGCCTGATTTAACGCATCGAATTGTTCGTATAGCCTTACTGTAGCTGGACCATCGAGCAGCCGGCGAGAAGTGGCATATTTGACTGTTGGGCGAAGCGTCGGCTCCTCGGAGATCGCCATCCTAATGATGCCGACCGGAAGCATTAATTGGCTGGAGCAGGCTGCCTCAAGGAAAGCTATTCTTTCACTGTTTAGAGAAAGAGCTGAAAGCTGATTGCACTCCTCAATTCCCGCTGGCTCTAGGACAAGGAATTCCCCCGATGCCCTTAAGAGGGATGCTCCGATTAAACCTTGCACGCTAGCTTGCAAGGCAAGACTATAAGGCGCTCCTGTATGTGTGCTTGTAAACTCATAGCCCCAATCTGATGCCGGATGCCCCTTGTACAGAAAGAGCAAACAGCTCAGATAGGCAAACAGATGCAACTCGGCTTCGGCAATAGTGCCAAGCGATGTAGTCAGACTTCTTCCAATATAAAGACAATCGAACACTGCCTGCGGATTAAAGCTCTTTTCACCCACTTTCTCGCTAATTGTTGGCTCCTTTTTTTAAGGCTGCCTCAATACCGTGATACGCCTGCTGGAATAACTTTTCTTCTTTGATCTGGACCTCTGAGAGATCAGTCCATGAAGTCATTCGGCAGAGTGTCATTTGTTGGATACCGCATTGTTCTGCCAGAGAGAGAAGAAGTTTTGATGTATTTATATTTGAGGTCATCACAAGCGAAAAGCCTTTTCTTATGAATTTGAAAAACATGTCGCCGGCGCGCTTTTCATAAGCAATATCAAGAGACCCTTCTGGAGTATCAATTAGGAGACATCCGCCGTTCTCAGGTGCGCACATTTGTTCAAGTAGAGCCATTCGCAAAGCAATGTCTATAAAAAAGCGTTGGCTCTCAGAAAGTTGGTGCATCTCTCTCCGAGCAGAACCTGTTATCTGCAAAAGGATGGAAATGCCGGGCTTAGCCGCACTCTCTAGCCGCATATCTATGTCGAGTCCCAAGAATGAGTGAGCAAGCTCCTTGAAACCTGGAACGAAACGCTCTTCCGCCTCCGAGTATGATTTCAAAAGACTTTTCTGAAGCAGCAAGAGCTCTCTACGTTTGTGATCCCTTTTAGCGTATTGCTCGTTCTTCTTTTCTAAGAGCTCATCGATCTGATCCCGATAGCCTTGAATTCTTGTGTACACGCCATCTTTCTCATCAAGCTTTAGTGCAAGTTTTTGTAGTTTGCGAATATTTTCCTTTTCAAAGGCGGCCAGAGTACTCCTGTCAGTTTCATAGCGCTTAAACGCCGCCGCACGATCAAACGTCAGTCGCTTCTGTTGAAGAATTGCCTCTTCAAGCGACTGCCTACAAATTCTTAACTTTCCATCTAACTCTTTCAGTAGCTCTATGTTTTGCTTGCCCGTTGAAGCTTTAATCTGCGTGCCACAAAGTGGGCAGTTGTTGTCTTTTACCTTTGCCTTAATGGTCTTAATAGCGCTATCTCCATGGGTTCCACAAATCTCACACTTCTCTTGCGTAAGAGATACTGCAATGACTGGATGGCGCTTGACTTCAAACCGGCTATGCAATCGAGCGGAATATTCCTTTTCATATTCCGATTTCAGAATGACTTGCTGAGCACTGTGCTCGGCAATTTTTACGTTGGCATCGTTTATTTTAGCTTCAAGCGTTTCTAGTTTATGCTCGGCGTCTTCCAACCTGAGGGTAAGGTCCTGATGTTTAGCCTTTAGATCAAGATCCTTGGATTTATCTTTCTCGGACCCGGCAACTGCCTCCTCAAGATCCTCAAGCTTTCTTCGCAGTTGAGTTGCATCCCAATTGTAATTTCGAGCAAGAGAGTCAGCTTTCTCTGCTTCGCGCCTTAGAACTTCAGCGCGCAGCGCTTCTTCGCTGTTAATGCCAAAAGCAAGATACATCGCGTTTTCCGCAACCTTGTTATCCCAAAATAAGAGGTGGCGTCTCTCATCAAATGTAAAGACAAAGTGCTGCAGAAAAACAAACTGCTCAAAAGACTTTATGCCTATGTCTTTCGACATGTGCTCCATATACAGTCTATTGCGCTCAGAGGGACTCTGGTCGGCTGCATCTAACACAAATGACTGCTTTGCCCCAGGATTAGCTTTTATGGTAAAGCTTCGTAAGGACTCAGGCTCAAACATTCCGCGTGTGATTGAATAGTGCCTCTCTCCGAGTTCCAATTCGAGAGATGTTTCGGCTGCATCCCTATCCAGATCATTTATGCGTCCAGAAAAGAACTCAGAAGAGAACGTTTTGCAATAAGTGAAATACTCGTCGACTGAAGTGAAGCTTCTACCTGGCTCGGGAACAATGCCCGTTAGGGCATAGTTGACTGCTAACAGGAAAGTCGACTTACCCAATCCATTTGCCCCTGCGAGGCAAAAGACCCCGCGAGGAAAAGTAACGTCGATTTTTGGCTGAGAGGAGTAAATTGAGAAGCGTGTTAGAGTGGCGCGAGTAATTCTGGGAAACTGAAATTGCTTTGATAGAATGGCCACTTAGGTTAGCTTTCCGAAACAGAAATTGGTAAGAGTATAAGCGTACCGACTTATAGATGGCAAGGCTTATTGGCCCTAGCGATATACATCTTTGCGGTGTTCAATAGAGAGCACATCTAACCACTCCGAGCTTACCCTTCTATAAAGGATTCGATAAGGCCAAACTCGATATGACCACACTTTATCTTTTTGAAATTTCCCCTTGAGCGGCTTTCCTTCGAGGGGATTCCCTGCCAGATATCGTAGAGCTTCTTTGATCTTCTCTTTTAGGTCAGCGTCAAAACCCTCCAGGTCCTTAAGGGCCTGGGCGGTCAGCCGGACCTGCCTCACTGATCTTCCCCAAAGGCTTCCTTAAACGAATGGAGCTTACCGGCCTTCGCCTCTTTAAGCCCCTGCTCCAGCGCCTTGACGGCCTTCGGATTGGACATTAACTCTAAGGTCTCCACCCAACTCTCGAATTCGTCGGCGCTCATGACGACGGCCTTGGGCACCCCGTTTTTGGTGACAACATATCGCTCTCTAAGCCGGCCAACTTTATCCACGATCATTGAGAACTGCTGCCTGGCTTCTTTCAAAGGAATTGTCCTGCTCATGATGAATCCCTCCAATGGATGGAGTGTACATAATTGTGTGCACTTTGGCAAGCCCGGTGATTGCTACTGAGTTAATTTCGATGTACCCTTGCAGAAAACCATCTGGAGAGTTTCCGTGAAGAGCATCAATGGCCTGAAGATCGAGCCAAGCTGCGGGAATGTTTATGCTGATCTTGGCATTCGTGATGCCGAAGCCATGCTGATGAAGGCCCAGTTGGTGACTCAAATAAAAACTATCTTAAAACGCAAGGGAATCAGTCACGCGCAGGCCGCAGAATTGCTAGGCATGCGAGAGGCGAGAATATCGGCTCTGTTTAAAGGTCGCTTTGATAGGATCTCAGATCATCGACTGATGGATTGCCTCGCTCGTCTTGGGAATGATGTTCAAATCACTGTAAAGCCGACACCCAAGAGCCGGTGCCAGGGTAGAGTTTCGGTCATGTTTTTATAGATCAAAAGCGCCGGCGGTGACGCGGGCGCACCTTATTCGGGGGGAAGCAGGGGGGTGTCGTCAGACGCCCCCCTTTCGTTTTTCGCTTCGCTAGGCTCAAGATCCATCCCAACCCTCACCTCCTGTCGTCATAAGTAGTCGTTAGTCGTCACAAGTAAACTTCCTTCCCTTCCTAAGACCCGTTAAATAGCTCCATGTCGCTCCACGTTTCTTGAAGCCCGTCCGCCGGCGGACCGTGGCATCAGGAGGCATCGCCTGACATCGCCAGGCATCACAAGTCCACTTCCATCATGTCAATCGAACGACCTAGCATAGAAGCATGTAGGAGAGAGAGGCCGCGCCTAGATATGCGAGAGGCTACAGGTCCAAGCGGACCAAAACTGACCCCAACTGGCCCAAGCTGACCAATTCTCACGACTGGCAGACTTCTCTAAGCTAGGCCTTAAGAGAGCGGGAGGTTGGCGGCATCCGGCATCATAAGGCATCTTCCCGGCTGTGCTTTCCTAGGCCTAGCATGGGCGCATGTAAGGTCAAGCTTACGGGGTGTGCCGTGCGGCGTGCCGGCAGGCAGGGCGCACGGCAAACAAGCCCCCGACTTGGTAACACGGGGGCGCAAACAAGCCTTCTCTTTACAGGGAGTCTATGGAGTCTACGGATACGACAGAGCATCCGTTTACCCTGGTGATCGACTGGCTAGCTTTCACCCTCCCTGATGCCTCGGATGAGGCGGTGCGGGAATTTCTCGGGGGAGACTGGATCGAGGGGGAAACCGGCTTTCGCGGCTATCCCAAGTCCTGGATCTCAGCTGGCGGATCGAGGGGCGTCGGTAAGTTGGGCACAGGGGCCCCTCGGCGGCTGAGGGAAGCCCATGTAGACCTTTCTGGCGGCATCGTCTCGGCCTGGGACTTTTCAAAATTGCAGGGCGTCCTGCGCTGGATTAGGGAGCACAACGGCAAGGTGACCCGGATTGACTGCGCTCTGGATGACCGCAAAGGACTGGTGTCCCTCGCACAGGTTGAGGCGGCCTTAGAGGCCGGCCAGGTCGTGACTCATGCCGATGACATCGAGGGCCTGAACAAAAAATCTATCCGGAACAAATGCCGGCAGAAGGGAGCCACGCTCTATATCGGCAGCCCGAAGAGCCAGACACGTCTCAGAATCTATGACAAGCGCCTGGAGCTGCAGCAGCGGCATCGTCCTGATTGGGAGAATTTCGGCATTCGGTGGGAACTACAGCTCAAGGAGGAAAGAGCGAACGCCTGCGCTCAAACCCTCGCCTGTCTCGAGGAACCCGACTGGCATGAATTCGTGGTCGGTCTGCTCCGCTCCTATGTGGACTTCCGGGACATCGCCGACGATGACCCGGATTGGGTCCGTTATCAGGCTCCCCTGCTGCCCTGGTGGGCAGAGCTGACGGAAGGCTTTCGGAAGAGCCGCCTCATCGTCCAGAAGGAGACCCGCAGCCTGGAGGATGCCAAGCAATGGGTCAGCCGGTCGCTGGCTCCGATGTTGGCGGTCCTAGCCGTCGCGCCGGGGGCCGGCGAGGAGTGGCTGAGAAACGTCATCGCTGCCGGCGCCGACAGATGGAAGCTCCGACATTACCAGTTGCTCAAAAGCAGCAAACCCTTGAAGCCCTACAAGCTGAAACCGAGCTAGCGCGATGCTGACGCCCTATCTCACCGTCCGCCAGGTGTCCGAATGGCTGCAGATTCCTCAATCCACCCTCTATGCCTGGGCGGCTCAGGGCCGGATTCCCTGCGTCCGCGTCAATACGCTGGTCCGCTTTTCCCAGGAGGCTTTAAACCAGTGGTTAGACTCTTCCCGTCCGGTAATCAAAGTGGGGAAGGTCCGTATCGCGGTCAAGCAGGCGCTCGACATCCAGGCCGTCATTGATAGGGCCAAACAACTGGCCTATACTCCCGCCCGGGGAAACCAGACCAACAGCGAGCCCAACGGGAAGGAGGATTCGTATGGGGCTCGTTAAACGCGGTGACGTCTGGTGGATGTCCTTCACCTATCAGGGACGGCGCATCCGCCAGTCCACGGGCACGGGCAATAAGGCGATGGCCGAAGCGATCCTGGGCAAGATCAAGGCCGATATCATCGAGGGAAAGTTTTTTGAGGTCCTGGAAGAAAAGACACGGACCTTCGATGAGCTCATGGATCGGTTCTTGTCGGAGCACGTCGTCAAACGTAGTAGCCAGCGGGCCTATGAGGGGTTCGTGAAGCGGCTCAAGACCTTCTTTGCCGGTCGCTTCTTGGCGGACATTACGCCTCGCAGCATTGCCGAGTACAAAGTCTATCGCTATGACTCGGGCGTAAAGCCGGCCACGATCAACCGGGAGCTGGCGGCGATGAAGAAGGCCTTTAACCTGGCCGTGAAGGAATGGGAGTGGTGCCGCGCTAACCCGGTCTGTCGCATCTCACTGGACCGGGAGAACAATCAGCGGGACCGCTGGCTGACCGACGGCGAAGAGAAGCGGCTCCTGCGGGCCGCCAAGCCCTGGGCAAGGGAGGTGATCCTCTTCGCCTTGCACACCGGCATGCGGCTGGGCGAGATCTTGGCCCTGACCTGGGAAGGGGTGGATTTGTTCCGGCGGACGGTCACGGTCTTTCGCTCCAAGAACGGCGAGCGGCGGACCATTCCGGTTAATCACACGGTCCTGGAGCTGCTCAAAGACAAAGCTAGAAAACAGCCCAATCCGCTGAACACGGTCTTTCAGTCGCAGGCCGGGACACCTATCGACGCCAACAACCTCAGGCGGGCTTTTCGGTCAGCCTGTGGGGAAAAGAAGGCGAAGATTGAGAATCTTCATTTCCATGACCTGCGGCATACCTTCGCCACGCGGCTCGTCCAGGCCGGCGTGGATCTCTACAAGGTGCAACGGCTGCTGGGGCATAAATCGCCGACCATGACCCAGCGCTACGCGCATCACTACCCGGAAAGTTTGCGTGACGGGGTGGAGATCCTGGACCGAAGGCAGGTCGTTGGCACAATTTCGGCACAATCCGGCAGGGTCGAAAACGGGCGGGCTTTGCAAGTCGTTGAATTTGTGGAGCCGGCGAGTGGGATTGAACCACCGACCTGCTGATTACGAATCAGCTGCTCTACCACTGAGCTACGCCGGCTGCCGAGGTACAGTGCGCGGAGAGCCGAAGACCCGGCATCATACTGAGGAGGGTCAGGGCCTGTCAATCACGGCGGCCGCTCAGGGAACCCGACCGAGCGGCAGGTTCCAGGCCTTGGACGTGGGCACCAGCGCCGGTACGCAGGCCGGCTCCTGTTCGTTCCCAAAGCTCGCCTTGGCGGTCATCGAGACCTGCCGCTGTGCATATTCAAACAGCTCTCCGGCCACCACGGTGCCGTTCTTGTCTTTGTCGGCCTCGCCGCTCAGACCCTTGAGCAGAAAATAGGTGAAGAGGCCGTGTCCGCCTTGCTCGTATTGATGCGTCAACTGGTTGCGGCTGACCCCGATCATCTGGATGAACTTGCCGTCCGCGACTTCCGTCGTCCCCCAGATGGGGTCGACCCCGTCCGCCCGGCCGTCCGGCAGGACGCTGCCCGGCGGGATGGACAGGGTGACGTCGAGGAGCAGCACCGCATGCTGCACCGGCAAAGCCGCCAGGGCTGATTGCAGCCGGCGCAATGAATAGGCGCGCAGCGGCGCGTTCAGGTTCCCTTCATGGGGGAGCAAGGCCACCGTGCCGGTGGCCGGGTCCACCACCCCCCGCCCGGCGAAGAACACGACGACGACACCGCCGGCCTCGGCCTGCTGGGTTTTCCATGCTTGCTCATACGCCCCGGGCCTCCGGTCCCCAG
>QZKG01000019.1 GCA_003599855.1 Gaiellales bacterium
GGTGCCTGACCCCGGGGAAGCCGGTGAGCCCCGCCGCGACTTCCCCGGTCGCGAGGCCCAGACTGAGACAGGCGGCCGTGGCCGCCAGCGCGTTCTCAAGGTTATGGTCACCCTTGAGGCTGGCCCGGCTCCACTCGATCACCGTCCGGCACCCGCCTCCTTCTGAATCTTCGCCGCCGCCCGGGCCTTTCCTGCCGTCCCCCCACTGGTAACCGGCCCGCTGCCAGGGGACCCTCGACTTGAGCCCCGCGGCGGCTTCACCGACGGTATCCGCGTCGGCACAGATCGTCCCCTCGCGCAGGTACACCGAGGCCTCCGGGCCGCCCGCCTCCGGGGCCGCCCGGCCGCTACGCCCGAACCACAGCTGCCGCGCGTGCCCGGGGACCGGCCTTTGGCTGTTGGGGTCGTCGCGGTTGAGGATCGCCACGTCCTCGCTCCCCTGGTTGGCGAATACCATCATCTTGGAAGAGAAATAATGCTCGAGGTCCGGATGCCGGTCGAGGTGGTCCTCGGTGAGGTTGAGCAGGACGGCGACGTCCGGGCGGAAATCGACGGTATCCTCCAGCTGGAAGCTGGAGAGCTCCACCACTAATACAGTGTCCCCATCCACCTCCCCCACCAGGGAGGAGAGCGGCGTCCCGACGTTGCCCGCCACCAGCGCGCGGCGGCCTGACTCCTTGAGGATGTGGCCGATGAGCTCGGTGGTGGTCGTCTTGCCGTTGGTGCCGGTCACACCCACCATGAGGTTCTCCAGGTGACGCCAGGCGAACTCCACTTCACCGATGACGGGGATGCCCTGGCGCCGGGCCTCGACCAGCAGGGAGATGCCGTTGGGGACGCCGGGGCTCTTGACCACCAGGGAGCAGCCGTCCAGCAGGGAGTTGTCCTCCCGGCCCAGCTCGACGCCCACTCCCAGCTCCCGCAGCTGAGCGGCCTCGGCGGCCAGCGCCGGCTCGGAGTCGCGGTCGGCCAGGACCACGGGCGCGTCCGGCATCACCCGGCAGAGGGCCCGGGCCGCCGCCAGTCCCGAACGGGCGGCGCCGACCACGAGGACACGCCCCTCCTGGCCTGTCCCGCCCGCCGCCATCAGCCGCGCTCCCCGCCGGGGTAACGGCGCGCCGGTGCCTTCAGCCGCGGGCGCCTCATCGCCCCGTGGAAAGGTAGAAGATGGTAAAGCCCGTAGAGGCGAAGATGCCTCCCACGATCCAGAAGCGCATGATGATCTTGGTCTCCGACCAGGCCATCAGCTCGAAATGGTGGTGTATCGGCGTCATCAGGAAGACCCGGCGCTGGAAAGACTTGTAGCTGATCACCTGGATGATCACCGACGCCGCCTCGGCCACGAAGATCATGCCGATGATGAGGAGCAGCAGCTCCGTCTTGGTGATCATCGCCATCGCCGCGATGGCCCCGCCCAAACCCAGCGACCCCGTGTCCCCCATGAAGATCTCGGCGGGGAAAGAGTTGAACCAGAGGAAGCCGACGCAGGCCCCTACGACGCTGGCAGCGATGATGCCGATGGCGGGCTGGTTGCCCAGGAAGGCGATGCCGGTGTAGGTGAGCATGGTCACGGCCACCGAGCCGGCGGCCAGCCCGTCAAGGCCGTCGGTGAGGTTCACGGCGTTGGAGAAGCCGGCGATCCAGAGGAAGATGATGAAGTAATAGAAGATGCCGACGTCGATGAAGGTATCAGTAAGCGGGATGCTGATCGACTCGTCGATGTTGGCATAGCGGACGGCGATGAGGCCCACGATGAACGCCAGCAACAGCTGCAGCATCAGCTTGCCGCGGGCCCTCAGGCCCAGGGAACGCTTCATCCGTATCTTGGCCAGGTCGTCGGCGAAGCCGATGGCGGCGCAGCCGAGGGTGGTCAGGAGCACCACCAGGCTCGATATGCTCCAGACCCCCAGGATGAGGAAGGGGACGATCATGCCGATGAAGATCAGCAGGCCGCCCATGGTGGGGATGCCTGCCTTTAAAGTCTTGTGCGCCTCCGGCCCCTCTTCCCGGATCTGCTGGCCGAACTCGTTCTCCTTAACGAACTTGATGAACTTCGGCCCGAGGAAGAGGGTGATGAGCATCGAGGCCAGCCCGGCGGCGAGTAGCTGGAACATGGCTTCAGGCCTCCCCGCCGCCGGCCGCGGTGATGGCCTCGCTCAGCTCTTCCAGCCGCATGAAGCGGGATGCCTTCACCAGCACGAAATCCCCCGGTCGCACCAGGGACGGGGCCCCGGCGAGGGCGCTCTCCCGGTCGGCGAAATGGCGCGCCTCGCGCCCTCCGACCCCCTCGTAGCCCTCCAGGTAGCCCTGTGCCATCTCGCCCACCGCCACCAGGCAGTCGATGGCGAGCTCCGCGGCAGCACGGCCCACTTCGCGGTGATAGTCCAGCGAAGCCTCGCCCAGTTCCCCCATGTCTCCCAGGACCGCCACCGTCCTGCCGCCGGTGCCGATGCTGGCCAGGTATTCGAGCGAGGAGCGCATCGACCGGGGGTTGGCGTTATAGCAATCGTTGATGAGGACCGCGCCGCTGGCCAGCCGCAGGCTCTCCCCCCTCAGCCGCGAGATGCTGACGCCGCCGGCCGCCTCTCCTGCCCGCGCCAGCGGCAGGCCCAGGAGCCGGTAGACCGCCAGCGCCGCCAGGGCGTTCAGCAGGTGGTGGTCGGCGCTGAAATTGAAGGTGGCCTCCACCGTCTCGCCCAGGCAGGAGATCGCCGCGCGCATCGTGCCGTCCTCCAGGTGCTCGTGGTACTCGGGGTGGACGTCGGCCTCGGGCTCCATGCCGAAGGTCACCATCTCAGCGCCGAGCCCCTCGAGGTGCGGGGCCAGGAGCGCTTCGCCGAAGGGTACGACCAGCCGCCCGCCGGGGGCCAGCCCGTGGGCGATCTCCGCCTTGCCGGCGGCGATGTTCTCCATGCTGCCGGCGAACTCCAGGTGCGCCGGCCCGATATTCGTGATGACGGCCACGTCGGGGGCCACGATGCGGCAGAGCTCGGTGATCTCGCCGGGGGCCTGCATGCCCATCTCGACGATGATGACCTCGGTGTCCTCGCCGGCGTCAAGGAGGGTGAGGGGGACGCCCACCTCGTTGTTGAAGCTCCCCCGGCTGGCTACCGTCCTCAGCTGGCCGCCCACCAGCGAGGCGATGATGTCCTTGGTTGAGGTCTTGCCGGTGCTGCCGGTGACGGCCACGATGGTGGCATCGGTCCTGCCCGCCGCCAGCGAGCCGATCCGCTTGAGCGCCTCGCCGGTCCCCGCCACGGCGATCACCGCCGGGGCCTCCCCGCCGCCTTCCTCGAAACCCGCGGCGAGGCGCCTGGCGGCGTCCTCACGGGCGACCACGCCCATGGCGCCGCCCGCGAGCGCCTGCTCTAAAAAATCGTTGCCGTCGAAATTCTCACCCTCCAGGGCGACGAAGAGCCGCCCGGCCAGGTCATCCCTGGTGTCGGTGGCCACCGCGCCTACCGGCGCCTGGCCCGACCCCGCCAGCAGGCTGCCGGAACAGGCCTCGCAGATCTCTTGTACCGTTAACGTGATCAATTCTCCCGCTTGTCGCATGATTGACAGGGCCATCCGCCGCTCACCCGTGCAATGACAGCCGGTACCCGCACACGGGAGTCGCCGAGGACTCCACGCCGCTGAAAACCTTCCCGCCCCTGGGACTTCCGGCCGGAGCCGATACCGAAGTCAGCGTGGTCCGGCCGGGGCTTGCGCCGCCGCCCGTCACCGCGGCCACCGGCACCGACCAGCCGTTCGCGGCCCTGACCGGTGATTGCGGGTTGCGGGGATAATAGAGCGCGACGGCCAGGAGGCCGCGGTGAAGGGTCAGGTAGAAGTCCCCCTTCATCGGCCTGTTATTGTACACAATGAGACCCGTGAAATGCATCCCGGGTCCCGGTTGACACTGTCCAGCCTTGGCTCCAGGGCCGCTCCTTTCATGGCGATATCTTCAACCGGCGCAGGGAGAATTCCGTTATCCGCTGGAAGGCCGGCGCCGCCACGGTGGCGCCGCCGCCGCCCTCGCCCGGCTCGTCCACGACCACCATCACCAGCAGCTCGGGGCTGCCGGCGGGGACGTAGCCCACGAACGTCCCGATGTAGATCCCGTCGGTGTAACCGCCGTCCGGCGTGGGCTTCTGCGCGGTGCCGGTCTTGCCGGCAACGCTGTAGCCCTCGACGCGCGCCAGCGGCGCCCCCTCCCCATCCACAACCCGCCCCAGGTAATGTGCCAGGTGTTCGGCAGTCGCCTCGCTGATGACCCTGGTGCCCGGCTCCAGCTCCGCCGGCTCGCCGTCGACGCTCTTGACCAGGTGCGGGGTCACCGCCACGCCCCCGTTGGCGATGGCGGCGTAGGCTGAGGCCATCTGGATGGGCGTCACCGAGATGCCCTGGCCGATGGGGATGTTGCCGATGGACGACTCGGACCAGGTCTCCGGCGGCTCGACGATGCCCACCACCTCGCCAGGGAAATCGATGCCGGTGGTCCGGCCGAAGCCGAACTGGTGGATCCAGTAATTGAGCCGCCCTGCGCCGACGCGCATGGCTACCGTGACCGTGCCGATGTTGCTGGAATGCTCGATTATCTGGCCCAGGTCCCAGTCCACCGCGCCCCGCTGGTAGGCGTCCTCGATGGTGTAGCCGCCCAGCTCCAGGGCCGGCGGCAGGTAGAAAGTCTGCCCCGGGGCTACCGCGCCGTCCTCCAGGCCCGCGGCGGCGGTCACCGCCTTGAACACGGAACCAGGCTCATAGGTGTCGGTCACGGTGCGGTTGCGCCGCAACTCGTCCGGGGTGGAGTCGAAATTGTTGGCGTTGGCCGTGGGCACGTTGGCCATGGCGTAGATCTCGCCGCTGCGCGGGTCCATCACGATGGCCATGGCGCCCTTGGCCCCGGTCTTCTTCACCGTCTCCGCCAGCACCTTCTCGGCCTCGTACTGGATCGGGTTGTCGATGGTCAGGTAGACGTCCTTCCCCCGCGCTCCCTCCTCGAGGCTCAGCATCTCTATCTGGTTGCCCCCGGCGTCGGTCACTACGCGCTGCCGGCCGCCGGTGCCCATGAGCGCCCCGTCGAGCTGCAGCTCCATGCCCGCCAGCCCGGTGTTGTCGGTGCCGGCGAAGCCGATCACCTGGGCGGCGAGGTGGCCCTGGGGGTAGACGCGCTGCTCTTCGGAAAGGAAGCCCACCGAGGGGATCTTCAGCGCCTCGACCTCGGCGGCTACCTCGGGCTGGACCTTGCGCGCCAGGTACTCGAAGCCCGACTCGCGGTTGGAGAGTTTCTCCAAGAGCTCCGCCTGGTCGACCTTCAGGAGCGGCGCCAGCTGCGCGGCTGCCGCCAGGGGGTCGTCGATCTGCTGCGGGTTGGCGAAGATGGTCTTCATCTCCTGGCCCACCGCCAGCTCGGTGCCGTTGCGGTCGAAGATGGTGCCGCGGCGGGCGGGCAGGTCGACCTGCTGGACGTGCTGCTCCGCTGCCATCTCGGCCAGAACGTCGGCGCTCACCGTCTGGAGGAAGACGGCGCGGGCGGCCACGAGGGCGAAAAGGATGATGAAGCTGAAGAGGATTACGCGGATGCGCCTGTCAGGGTTCCCGAACACAGGCTAGGGTACGCTCGATCCCCCGGAGGCCGCGCGGTCGTCCTGTTCGAGGGCGGCGTAGGTCTGCCTCGCGTTGGAAGGGTCGACATAGACGTACTCGATTTCCCGGGGAGCGACCATGCCCAGGTCTTCAACGGCGATCTTCTCTATCCTGGCAGGCGCGCCCAGGGCCGACACCTCGCTGGCCAGGCGGGCGTTATCCGCCTCGAGCTTCTTGTTGTCCTGGATGAGGTTGTTGTACTCCATGTTGCGACCCATGAGGGTGACATGCAGGGCCACGAGGCCGATAAGGGCGATGACGATTACCGAGAGCCAGAAGCCGAAGTGGGCCGTCTTGATGACCGGTTTCGCCCGGCGGCGCCCCGCCGGCCGGCGCACGGGCCTCTCATCCCGCTCGAACTTGCGGGCTATGTCGTTGAAACCCCAATCCTGTTCGGCAGCTCGCGCCATGGTCCCCTTCTAGTCCAGTTTCTCGGCGACCCGCAGCTTGGCTGATTGCGACCGCGGGTTGTCCGCCATCTCCTCCTCCGAGGGCGTGACCGGTTTCCTGGTTATCACGCGCACCTCGGCCTTGGCCTTGCAGACGCAGCGGGGTAGTCCCGGGGGGCACTCGCACTTGCCCACCCGGTCGGCGAAGAAACGCTTGACGATCCGGTCTTCCAGTGAGTGGAAGCTGATGACCGCCATGCGCCCGCCGGGAGACAGCAGCTGGAGGGCGTTGACGAGCCCCCGCTCCAGGGAGTCCAGCTCCTGGTTGACCGCGATCCTGAGCGCCTGGAAGACCCTGCGGGCGGGATGCCCCGCGCCGAAACGCGCCGGCGTGGGGATGGCCGCCTTGACGGTGTCCACCAGTTGCAGCGTGGTCTCGAAGGGCCTCTCCTCGCGCTCGCGGCAGATGCGGCGGGCGATCTGCCGGGCGTAGCGCTCCTCTCCGTAAGTCTTGAAGATCCTGGCCAGCTCCTTCTCCGGCAGCCGGTTGACCAGGTCCTTCGCCGTGGTCTCCGTGCCGGGGTCCATGCGCATGTCCAGGGGGGCGTTGTGGCTGTAAGAGAAGCCTCGCTCGGGACGGTCGAGCTGCATCGACGAGACGCCGAGGTCCAGATAGATGAGGTCGGCCTCGTAGCCCCTGTCCACCATGTCCTGGAGGGCGTCGGCGAAATTGCCGTGTACGAAGCGGCAGTTGCAGTCCTGGTACTGTGAAAAGATGTCGAAATGTTTCCTGGCCTCCGGGTCGCGGTCGATGCCGATCAGCCATCCCTCCGGGCCCAGTGCCGCGGCGACCTGGCGCGCGTGGCCGCCGGCGCCGAAGGTGCAGTCGATCACCCGGTCCTTCCCCTGGGGATCGAGCAGCTTCACCAGCTCCTGGGCCAGCACCGGCTGGTGGGCTGATCCGTCATAGTCGCGTATGCTGTTGTCTAACTGCATACTTCCCTTCTCCCTTTTTCGTGGAGGACCGACCGGCCCTCCGCTTTAAGACTTCCGCCAGCGTCGATCAATCATCATCCCCGGCGAGGGCCTCCTCGGCCTCCCACCGCTCCTTGCTCCAGATCTCGAAGCAGTTGATCGCCCCTACGAACACCACCTCCTTGCCGATGCCAGCCTGCTGGAGGTGCTTGCCGCTTATCGTTATCCGGCCCTGTTTATCCGGTATGCTCTGCTCAGCGCTGCTGCTGAGGCCCCGCTTGGTACGGCGACCGTTTCGTGACAGGGGGTCGAGCCGCTCCAGGCTCTGCCTGACCAGGTCGTCCCACTCGCTCTGGGGGTAGACCGCCAGGCAGCCTTCGGACAGAGCGGTGACGTATACCGGCCCCTCCGGCAACTGCTGCCGGAATTTTGCAGGAATCGCCACCCGCTTCTTAGAATCTAGAGAATGTAGATGCTGTCCTAAAAAATCAAAGGCTGCCATAGCTCCCCACTACGCCACACTTTGGGACACTCTACACCACAATTCACCACGTGGCAACCTTTTCCATGCAAAAAAACATGCCTTTTTTCGGTGGTATCACCCCGGATTCGCTGAAAAAATGCATTTTTCATTGCATATTGGAATAAAACAGGCGGGAGCTTGCGAAATCCGTCCCTGATGAAGACCGGCGTCCCCCGCCGCGGCAGGCCCCGATCTACCCCATCTATTACGGTCATTCAGGGAGTTTCGGTCCTGTCACGCGCCCGCAAGCGGCCCTGGCAAGGCCATGGCGGGGCTATGACGTCAGTAGCGTGGGGGGGAAGTGGGGCAGCCGCCCTCGATGGATTGACCGGGGCCCGCGGGCCTACGGGTGGGGGCTCACCGGCTCATCCTCGACGGGTATGTCGGGGTTGAGCATGTGGAAGGCGTTCTGGCCGAACTTGCTGTTGGGGTCGATGTCGTAGGAGCGCTGCCATAACTGCCGGGCCTCCTCCTCTCGTCCCGCCTGGTGCAGGACCGTCCCGGCGTTAAGCAGGATCATCTGGTTGTCAGGGGCCAGGGCCACTGCCTGCTCCATGGCCGCCACCGACTTGTCGATGAGCTTCATCTCGTAATACGCCTCTCCCAGCAGCTCGTATTTATACGGGTCGGAGGGGTCGATCCCGATCGACTGGTTGAGGTAGTTGGCCGCCGTGGGGAAGTCCCCTTCGATCATGGCTATCTGGCCCAGGCCCGAAAGCGCCAGGGCATCCTGGGGGTTGGCCGCCAGCAGGTCGTTGTAGGCCGCCTTCTGGTTACTGTAATCGACCTCCATCTGCGCTGTCAGCCGCGCCAGGTCCTCGTCCGAATGGGGGTTCTCCACGTCGTCACCTGAGAGCAGGACCATGGGTATGCCGATGGCCAGCAGGACCACTACGGCGGCTAGGGCTATCCACAGACTGTATGATTTCAATCCTTGACTCCTCCGGGTGGGATATCACCAATGATTATAGCGGATATGGCCCTGGACGGCGCCGGCGGCGCCGGCGCCTAACAATATTTAATATTGGCAGGGGGTGACCCGACCGGGGCGCTGCTGCCGCGGCCACAAGGGTACTTCCGGCACTAGACGCCGAAGGTGCCCGTGTACTTGTCGATGATCCAGCTGCCGTAGAAGAGGGCGATGAGGGCACCGATGGCCAGGAACGGACCGAAGGGGATCTGGCTCTTGCGGCCCTTGACGCCGGCGAGCATCAGGGTGACCCCGGTGAGCGCCCCGGTGAGGAAACCGACGAAGAGCGCCACCAGCACCGGCTTGCCCAGGAAGAACCCCATCATCAGCACCAGCTTCACATCGCCCATCCCCATGCCTCGTGGCATGACCATGACGATGATGAAGAAGAAAGCGGCGCTGATGACGCCAGCCAGGGTAAGCTCCAGCCAGCGGTCGGGCTCGATGGCCAGCATCGCCGCCAGCCCGATGGCGGCCGCCGGCAGGACGATGACGTTGGGGATGATGTAGTGGTCGAGGTCGATGAAGAAGATGACTATCAGTACCGAGATGAAGAAGAGCGCCGGCAAGAGCGCCCACTCCTGGCCGAACTTGAGGCCGGCGGCCAGGTAGAGCGCCCCGTTGAGGAACTCGACGAAGGGATAGCGCAGCGATATGGGCTTGCCGCACTGGCGGCAGCTGCCGCCCAGCAGGGTATAGCTGATGATGGGGATGTTGTCGTACCAGCGGACCGGCTTGCCGCAGTGGGGGCAGTGGGAGCCGGGCCTTACCAGCGACTCCTTCCTGGGCAGCCGGTAGATGACCACGTTGAGAAAGCTGCCGATGATGGCGCCGCCGACGGCGAGATATATATAGAAGAGCACATCCACCCGCTACCCTCCTGGGGGACGTTGTTTCCTATGTTTCCTAACACCGCGACTCTCAGGGATGTTTTTTCCCATATCCTCTTGGGTTACCTTCCTGTAGCTGGAATGGCCACCTGTTCGCCCTTGCTATGACAAGAGGAGGGGCCTCATGATCTGATCCATACGGAAGAGCCTCGTGGCCTTCGCGCCCTAGTTATACGGCTCGAGCACTATTATCTTCGGGCTGGCCGGGAGGTTCTCCTTTGAAATCTCCAATTCGCTGACGCCCGGCCGCTCCACGCCCGCTTTGCCCGCCAGGAACGGCTCGACGCCGGCGATGTCGAAGAGGCACCTGTCGTTGCGGAAGTGCATCGGGATGGTGATGGCCGGGCCCAGCTGCTCCATCACCCGCGTCGCCTGGTCGGCGTCGATGGTGAAGTAGCCGCCTACGGGAATCAGCAGCACGTCCACCTCGCCGATCTGCTCCACCCGCGCCTGGCTGAGCTCGTGGCCCAGGTCCCCCAGGTGGCAGACGGAGACCCCGTCGGCGATGATGCGAAAGGCCGTGTTGTCGCCCCGGGCGTCGCCCTGCTGCTCATCATGGTAAGTGGATATGCCCCGGATGCTGAAGCCGGCGACGAACTGGGTCGCCCGCGCCTCCACCACCTCCGGCGACCCCTTGAGGATGGCGGTGTTGGCGTGGTCGGCGTGGCGGTGGCTCACCGTCACCACATCCGGGGCCTCGTCGAGGGGGGCGTAGAGCAGCGTCCCCCTGTAGGCCTCGGTATCGTAAGGGTCCGTGAGCAGGGTCTTCCCCTCGGCCGAAGTTATGCGGAAGCAGCTATGTCCCAGCCAGCGGATGATCATGACAAGAGTTTATTGTCCCGGGGGCCGGAACTCAAACAACTGCGGGAGCGTGGCCTGGTGAATCCCGCCATCCTCAACCGCCCCCATCCACGCCCCCGGCGAGCCCCACCCCTTGTCATCCTGGGCATGAGCGAAGGATCTCGACTCCAGCCCATCGAGCCGCGCCCGGGGCCACATGTTTAACAACTGCCGGACCGGGTATTTACAGAACCTACCTGATTAACTAGGTCAGGTCGGGGGCGAGAAGGATAGACGGCGGCCGTCATCGGGCCCACCAGCGGGTCTGGTCAGGGGCCTGCGTCTCACGCGACCGGGGGGCAAGGGGTGAGGAAGATGATGCCCGAGTACTACCAGACCTGCATCTGCTGCGACGATCCCATCGAAGTGCACGGCTTCATCCTGCACGTGTGCGAGTCGTGCCGCCGGGAGACTGAAGGAAGCGGCGACACGGAGGAACCGGTCATCGCCTGCTGCCTGTACGAAGCGGAGTCGCTGGACGAGACCGGACTTCTGGGCGCCCGTTAACAACCGCCCGCTCTAACCAGGCAGACGTGCCCGCCTTGCATGCTTCGTCGCTGAAAGCAGTTGGATCAGCTTGCGGTCAGCGGTGAAGACGTAGGTATCCAGATATTCAGCCAGCGCGATAAACGTGGCGTCGTACGCGGTGCACCCGGTTTGGAGAGCGATGCCCAGCGCGCTTTCCGCGAGGATGTCGGCAGGCGCCAGGCTGATGGGAAGCCGCATGAAGTCATCCATCACGCTCCCTGCCTGATCGGCGCTTATCTCGCCCCGCCCCACCCGCTTCCAGAGCAGGTTGGCGAACTCGTACACGATGAGGTCAGGCGCAGCCAACGAGCTTTTGCCGCTGCTCAATTCTTCCAGTACGGCGTCGGCGCCGCTGCTGTCCGGCTCCGGGAAGAACCACTTTGCCGCGACGCTGGTATCGACGACTACAGCCGGCGCCATCCGTTCTACCGGCCCCGGTCCCGGCGCACCAGGTCAACGCTGTTGCCGAACCGGCGGCCTGCTGTTTCATACTCAGCCCGGCGCTCGCGGATCACGCTGACCAGCTCGTCTACCTCGTCGCCAGCAGCCTGAGTTACCAGCCTCAGCAACTCCTGCTGCAGGGAACGGTTGTTGCGGCCGGCGCGCTGTTTCAGCCGCTCCATTACATCCTCGGGGATATTCCTGATCAGCACGTCCGCCATTCTTCCTCCCGGTTGATATCATTATGATATCATATCGGCGGGAGATACGGAAACCGGTGCCTTATCCTATTTCTTTCTTATCCAATCGACTATCTGCCCAAGGCCCCAGCCGCCGAGAAAACCAAAGGCAAGAGGAAACAAGAATTGCCAATAACGCACGTAAGGCAAATCTAGAAAAAAATCTGGGAACACATAAGGCATTAAATACGCCGGAAACGGTGCCATTAGCAATATGTAATTTTCCGAATCGTCAAGATAACTGTAGGCAAAAAGAGCGTATACACTGAAGCCATAGAGACCACCAATGACTTTTGGTACCGAAACATCAATAGAAAATCCTTTTCGTTTAGCGAGGTGACATGATAACGAAATTATATAAGCCACCAAACCGATATTCACCAGAAGGAAATACGAGAAGCCGGTGATTAGCCAGAAGGTTCCCATTTGGTGTTATCGCCTGTTAACTGCCACTGATGATGATATTGTCGTAATCCACTTCGCCTACGGCCATCCACAAACCCGCCTTGCCCCAGGGATGGTCGGAAGATTCTATCGGCTGCATCATCAGCGGCTGACCGTTGATATTGAGCATGACGGCGTTGCCTGTAGCTTCTGCCTTCAGACGGTATGGTGTCCCGGGCGATAGCGAAATATCGCCCTGGCCGAGGGGATTATCCACATCGCCCCAGTCGCCGCCGTTCACCGAGTAGAGCTTCCATTTGTTCTCATTAGGGTAGATCCCGAAGTAGTAGTAGCTGCCGCTGTTCATGTCGCCGTCGCCGCGGAATGCCAGGCCGCAGGTATAGGTGCCGGCTGCATACCGGACATCGGCCTCGATTGCCTGATCTTTTAGCGGCAGCGGCCCGGTCCAGGAGGCGGCCATCCCCAGAGTAGATGCCCGGTACAGCCAGTTGCTGCCGGTGTCTATCACGTTCCAGTCAGCCGGCTCCTGTTCCTGCCAGCTGTCGGCGTTGCCGTCATTGAAGTCGTCCGTGAAGGCGTATGGTGAGACCTGTGCTGTCACGCTGTTTGATAACTCTGACCGCTGACCGGTCTCGTCGGTTGCGCGAACCGCGAAATAGTACATGCCGGACGCCAGCCCATCGACCGTGAACGATTCGCTGGTTCCCGCCGGCTGGGGCGCGGGTGCAGCGAAAACTTCGGTTGCCATATGCCATGAACTCTCATCGACGGAAATAGAGGGACACCATACCTATTTAGACGATTCCATCCCTGAAATGCGGGAAATAGAGGGGAAATAGAGGGACACCATACCTATTTAGACGATTCCATCCCTGAAATGAGTATGGTGTCCCCTTATTTCCTGTCCCCTTATGTCCCCTTATTTCCTTCACGCGGGACGTTGCGCTAGTGCTCGTCCGGCAGCTCCCGGAGCTCTTTGAGCGTGAAGACCGGCCCGTCGACGCAGACGTATTTGGGGCCTATGTTGCAGCGGCCGCAGAAACCGATGCCGCACTTCATCCGCCGCTCAAGGGTGGTGAAGATCTGCTCGTCCCTGAAGCCCAGCTTCTCCAGGGACTGGAGCACGTACTTGATCATGATGGGCGGGCCGCAGGTGACGGCGATGGTGTTGGCCGGGTCGGGGGCCTCCTCTTCCAGCACGTGGGGCACCAGCCCGGTGCGGCCGGTCCACTCGGGATGCTCGGTGTCGATGGTGGTGATGAAGTCGAGCTCCTCCACCTCGCCCCAGAGCTTGCAGTCGTTGGTGAAGCAGATGTCGCGGGGGGTGCGGGCGCCATAGATGAGCTGCAGGCGCTGGTAGTCCTCCTGGTGATCCATCAAATGCATGAAGAGGCACCTGAGCGGCGCCATGCCGATGCCGCCGCCCACCACCAGCACCTTCTTCCCCTTCCACTCGTCGGTAGGGAAGGCACAGCCCAGGGGCGCCCTCAAGGAAACCTTGTCGCCGGGGGTCAGCTCGTGCAGGGCGCTCGTGACCTCGCCGGTCTTCATCACCGAGAACTGCAGGTACTCCTTCTCCGACGGCGGCGAGGAGATGGCGAAGGTGGACTCCCCCACGCCGACGATGCCCAGTTGCCCCACCTGCCCCGGGAGGAAAGTGAAGCTCTGCATCAGCTCGGGGTCGTCGAAGACCACCCGGAACGACTTGATGTTGGGCGTCTCCTCGATGACGTCCACCACCGTCGCCGGCTCGGGCCTGAGCGGCTCGGTGGCCTTTACCCCTTCTCTGGCAATGGTGCTCATTCGTGTTCTCCGGCGGCTCTCAGGATGTCCCGGATGTCGACCCCGGTGGGGCAGCCGCGGATGCAGCGGCCGCAGCCGGTGCAGAGGGTCTCACCCTGGTTGGCCGGGTAGTAGCTGAACTTGTGCCCCAGGCGGTTGCGCCAGCGGTGGGCGATGGTCGGGCGCGGATTGTGGCCCGAGGTCTCCACCGTGTAGTTGTAGAACATGCAGGCGTCCCAGCTGCGGCAGCGCTCGCCCTGGCGGTCGCCCTGCATCTCGTCGTAGATGTTGAAGCAGTAGCACGTGGGGCAGCCGTAGGTGCAGTAGCCGCAGGAGATGCACTTGTGCGATTCGCGGCCCCAGAAATCGAGGTCGGAGAAGACGCCCGGGGTCACCAGCTTCTCCACCAGTCCGTCGAAGTCGACGACGTCGGTGGTGTCCAGCTCCGGCAGCGGCTGGTCGGAATCGTCGAACATGTCCCAGCCGGTGACCTCGGTGCCGCGGATGGTGACCGCCTCAGCCAGGAAGCCGCCCGGCACCGGGTAGATGATGACATCGGAGCCCGCCTTCTCCGCCGTGCCGTTCTCCCAGGAGGAGCAGAAGCAGGCGGCGTCGGCGGTGCCCTTGACGCAGGCGATGGTCACCACAGTCATGTCGTCCCGCCGGGCCCGGTACTGGGTGTCGCTCCAGGTCGTCTCCGGGTCCTGGTGGAAGAGGGCGTCGAGCACCACCAGGGCCTTGGCGTCGCAGGCGCGGGCGCCGAAGATGACCGTGTGGCCCCCGGGGATGGCCGACTCCACTTCCATCTCCTCCCCCTCCATGGTCAGCGTGTAGCTGAAGGAGAGCAGCCGCTCGCTCATGGGCAGGACCAGCTCCTTGGGGGACATCTGGGTGAAGCGGTCGAGCACCACCTCGCGCCCGGGCTGCCAGGGGGCGAAGACCACCGACTCGCCGGAGTCGGGCAGCTCGGCCGGGGCCCAGACAGCGCCGTCCGTGGCCAGCCGCGTCAGCAGCACGGGGATGTTCTCGCTGGCGATGAAGCGTCCCATCTATCCGCCTTCCCACAGGTCGGTCTCGATGCTGAAGGTCTGCATCGGCGGGCGCGCCTCTATGTCGCTCCCCGGCCGGTAGTCGAACATCTCCTCGATGAGCCGGTACTGCTCGTTCATCAGCAACAGCAGCGGTATGCCCACGGGACAGGCCCGCTCACACTCGCCGCAGCCGGTGCAGCGCCCGGCCAGGTGGCTGACGCGGATCATCTGCGCCATCTCGCTGTCCCTGGACTCCACCGAGCCGCCGGTCCAGTGGGGCACGCGGGTCTGCATCAGGCAGACGTCGCGGCAGAAGCACATGGGGCAGACGTCGCGGCAGGCGTAGCAGCGGATGCAGCGGGAGAACTGCTCGGCCCAGAAGGCGCGCCGCTCATCGACGCTCATGGCGGCGAACCGCTCCTTGAGGTCATCGGTGCGGCCGCCCACGTCCGGCGGCCCGCCGGTGTGGCCATCCCCCTCCACCTGCTCGTCGACGATGACCGGGTCGGTGCTCTCGCAACTGAGGCACTTGCGCAGGATGAAATCCTCGCGCGGGACCTCCCGGCCGTTCACCTGCAGCCGGCCGCCCTCGTCCTCGATGCGGGCGCCGTAGCCGAAGCGCCGCCAGATGAGCTTGACGTCGAGCATCGCCCGGCAGGGTGCGGCGATGACCTTGACCTTGCCGCGGGCGACCTCGCGCTCCACCACCAGCTCCACGACGCTCTGGGCGTCGCAGGGCTTGGCGACGATGCCCACGTCCTTGTCCTTCAGCCGCGGCAGGTGCACCGCCAGGTTGTGGACGCAGGTTGAATCAAAGACAGCGGCCTCGGCCTCGTCAGCCGTGTAAAAGCGCGCCGGCGCAGCCACGCCGGTGGAAGTGGCCGTGGTCCAGCCGAGCACCAGGTCGGTATGCTCCAGGACTTTCTTGATCGCTGTTATCAGGTCTGCCAATCTGTTCCTCTGTTTTCGCTTTCCCTGCTTCCCTCTGACTCCGCTCCGGGCCAGCCTTCGCATATCCGGCCCTTGCTCCTCGTTGCCGCTTTCAGGCCCGCCAGGTACCGTCCTTGCCCGAATCTGTATGGCCAACCCTCACGCGCAACTGCCGGCGCCATCATTCCGGGGGCGATTTCCACCTTGGGAAACATAGGAAACAACGTCCCCTCCCCTCCCGTTTTAGGAAACTTGGGAAACAACGTCCCCTCCCGGGTAGCCCATCTCCAGCTTCCCCAGCGCCTCGATGCGCGCCTGGAACTCCGCCACCACCTCGGCCCAGCGGGCGCCCTCGGAAGCGCTCACCCAGGTGTAGTGGAACCGCTGCGGGTCGATGCCCCAGGCTGGCAGCATGCGCTTGAGCAGCTCCAGCCGCCGCCGGGCGTAATAGTTGCCCTCGTTGTAATGGCAGTCCCCGGGGTGGCAGCCGCTCACCAGCACGCCGTCGGCGCCCTCCTGGAAAGCCTTCTGGATGAGGAGCGGGTTGACCCGGCCGGTGCACGGCAGGCGGATGATCCTCAGCCCCGACGGCTGCTTCATCCGCGAGGTGCCCGCCATGTCGGCGCCGGCATAGGAGCACCAGTTGCAGAGGAAGCCTATCAGCTTGAGATCGCTCATCCTTTATCTCCTCAAGAGTTCCAAAGTCTCGGCCAGGAGTTGATCGTCAGTGTAGCCCTTGAGCGGGATGACGCTCGGCGGGCAGGCGACGTTGCAGAGGCCGCAACCCTGGCAGAGCGACTCTATCACGTGGGCCACCAGGCGGCCGTCGGGCAGCGTCTGCTCCTCGATGGCCTGGTAGGGGCAGACCTCCTGGCACTTGAAGCAGCCGATACACTTCTTCTGGTCGACCTCGGCTACCAGCGGGCTGGTCTCCATCTCGCCCTTCGAGAGCAGACCGATGACCTTGGACGCCGCCGCGCTGGCCTGGGCCACCGAGTCGGGGATGTCCTTCGGGCCCTGGCAGGCGCCCGCCAGGAAGATGCCGCCGGTGTTCGTCTCCACCGGCCTCAGCTTCGGGTGGCTCTCGGAGAGGAACTCGTACTGGTCGTAGGAGATGTTCAGCTTGCGCGCCAGCTCGCCGGCGCCTGCGGCGGCGTTCAGGCCCACGACAAGCACAACCAGGTCGGCCTCTATCTCCACCTGGTCGGCCGAGAGCGTGTCGGTGCCCATGACCACCATCCTGCCGTCGCGGGGGTAGATGAGCCCCACGCGGCCCCTGAGGTAGATGGCGCCGAACTCCTTCTGGGCCCGGCGGGTGAACTCCTCGTAACCCTTGCTGCCGGCGCGGATGTCTATATAGAAGACATAAGACTGCGAATCCGGTATGTGCTCCTTGGTCAGGATCGCCTGCTTGGCGGCGTACATGCAGCCGACGCTGCAGCAGAGCGGGCGGCCGATGGACTCGTCGCGGGAACCGACACAGCAGATGAAGACGACGTTCCTGGGCTCCTCGCCGTCCGAGGGCCTCTGCACGTGGCCGCCGGTGGGGCCCGAGGCGGAGAGCATGCGCTCGTACTGCAGCGACGTCACCACGTCCGGGTAGCGGCCGCCGCCGTACTCCGGATACACCTTCGTCCAGTCGAAGAGGTCGTAGCCGGTGGCCACCACGATGGCGCCGTACTTCTCGGTGATGATGCGCTCCTCCTGCTCATAGTCGATGGCGTCAGCGGGGCAGACCTTCTGGCAGATGCTGCACTTGCCGCGGATGAACAGGCGGCAGTATTCCTTCCTGAGCGTCGCCACCAGCGGCACCGCCTGGGGGAAGGGGATGGAGATCGCCTTGGACTCGCCGATCCCCTGGTTGAACTCGTCCGGCGCCTTGCCGGGGCATTTCTCCTCGCACTTGAAGCAGCCGGTGCACTTGTCCTCGTCCACGCAGGTGGCCTTTTTGCGGATGTCCACCTCGAAGTTGCCGATGTAGCCCCGCACCCGGTCCACCTCGGCGTTGACCATCAGCTCGATATTCTCATGGTTCTTCACGTCGACCATGCGGGGCGTGAGGATGCACGATGAGCAGTCCAGCGTGGGGAAGGTCTTGTCCAGCCGCGCCATGTTGCCGCCGATGGTGGAGTCCCGCTCCACCAGCGTCACCGGCAGCCCTGAATCGGCTATGTCGAGCGCCGCCTGGATGCCGGCGATGCCGCCGCCGACGACCAGCACCCGCCCGGTGAGCGGCACCGTGCTGGAGGTCAGCGGCGTCTGCTTGCGCGCCCGCGCCACCCCCTTGGCTACCAGGTCGATGGACTTGTTGGTGGCCTCCTCCATGTCGGAATGGATCCAGGACACGTGCTCCCGGATGTTCACCATCTCGAACATGAAGGGGTTGAGGCCCGCTGCCTTGACCGTGCGGCGAAAGGTGGTCTCGTGCATCCGCGGCGAGCAGGCCGCCAGCACCACGCGGGTCAGCTTCTTCTTCTCCACGGCGTCGATGATGGTCCGCTGGCCGGGGTCGCTGCAGGAATACTTGATCGTCTCGGCATGGTAGACGTCGCGCATCGAGCGCGCCGCCTCGGCCACCTTCTCCGTGTCGACGGTGGCGGCGATGTTGTTGCCGCACATGCAGACGAAGACGCCTATCCTCACGGCACCTCCACCTCCTTGAGCGGCTCGGCGTCGTGGGTGAGCCAGTCGTCGACCGGCGGCGCCACGATGTTGGCGTCCAGGCCGAGCTCGCCGGCGGAAAGGCCGATGCCCAGGCCGATGACCTGGGAGAAATACAGCACGGGCATCCGGAAAGAGGTGCCGAACTTCCTGTTGATCTGCGCCTGCCTCAGGTCGAGGTTCTGCTGGCAGAGGGGGCAGGCGGTGACGATGGCATCATAGCCGTCGGCGGCCGCCAGCTCGAGGATGCGGCGGCTGGCGCTCATGACGATCTCCTTGGCCCCCAGGCCCAGGTAGGAGCCGCAGCACTCGGTCTTGAGCGGGAAGAAGGGCACTTCGGCCCCGGTCGCCCTGAGGAGCATCTCCATGCTGACCGGGTCCTTGCTGTCCGGGCGCGGGATCACTTCCGGCGGCCGGGTCAGCATGCAGCCGTAGTAGGTGGCGAACTTCACGCCGCAGAGGCGGCCGTGGGAGCGCAGGGCCATCTCCTCGTAATCGATCTCGCGGTTGAAGAAGTCGAGGACGTCGAAGACCTCGATGTCATGGCGGGGCGGCTGCCCCAGCACCGTCTCCATGCGGTCGCGCAGCGACTTGTCCCGGCGCAGCATCCCCCGCGAGTACCTCAGGCGGTTGTAGCAGCCGGCGCAGGGGGCGACCACCGCGTCGTGGTAGCGCGCGGCGTTGTGGAGCACGCGGGCCGGCAGCAGCACGCCCAGGAGGCCGCCCAGGTGGTGGGGCGCCGGCGAG
>QZKG01000017.1 GCA_003599855.1 Gaiellales bacterium
GATGAACCAGAGCGCCATCGTCGCCGCTGCCGAGAGGGTCGGGCGCGATGATTTCTACCGGGATTCCCACCGCGTCATCTTCCAGAGCATCATCGACCTTTACAACCGTGGCGAACCGGTGGACATGCTCACCGTCTCCGACGATCTGGCGGTCAAGGGGGTGCTGGAGCAGTCGGGCGGCAAGGCCTATATCCACACCATCGCCTCCTCGGTCCCGTCGGTGGCCAATGCCGGCCGTTACGCCGACATGGTGCGCGAGGCCTCGATCCTCAGGTCGCTGGTGCAGACCGGCGCGCGCATCGCCGACCTCGGCTACGAGCGCACGGGCGAGGTCAAGGACCTGCTCGACCAGGCCGAGCAAATGGTCTTCGAGATCTCCCAGCAACGCATCCGCGGTGAGTTCAGGGAGATGGCCAGCCTCGTTTCCGAGCAGTTCGACCGCATCGAGGAGCTTACCCACAAGAAGAAGAGCGTCACCGGTGTGCCCAGTGGCTTCCCCGACCTGGACAAGCTCACCTCCGGGTTCCAGCCCTCGAACCTCATCATCCTGGCAGCGCGTCCGGCCATGGGCAAGACCGCCTTCGCTCTTGACATCGCCCAGAACGCCGCCATCAAACACGACGTCCCGGTAGCCATCTTCAGCCTGGAGATGAGCGACGCCGACCTGGCCCAGCGCATGATAGCCAGGCAGGGGCGGCTCGACAGCCACAAGCTGCGCACCGGGTCGATCTCGCCGGAACAGGACTGGCCCAAGGTGACCGAGGCCTGCAACATACTGGAAAAGGCGCCCATCTTCGTCGACGACACGGCCAGTATCAACATGCTCGAGATCAAGGCCAAGGCGCGGAGGCTCGCCAGCAAGAAGAAGCTGGGGCTGGTCATCGTCGACTACCTGCAGCTGATGGATAGTCCCGACATCAACAGGAACCAGAACCGCGAGCAGGAGATCGCCAAGATTTCCCGGTCGCTCAAGATCATGGCCAAGGACCTCGAGGTGCCGGTCGTCGCCATCTCCCAGCTTTCCCGCTCGCCCGAGGGGCGCAAGCCCCCGCGCCCGATCCTTTCCGACCTGAGGGAGTCGGGGGCCATCGAGCAGGACGCCGACATCGTCATGTTCATCTACCGGCCCCGCAACGAGAACGGTGAACTGGACAGCACCGCCGAGTTGATCGTGGCCAAGCACCGTAACGGGCCCACCAGGAACATCAACCTGACCTTCCTGGAGCAGTATACCTCCTTCAGCAGCGCCCCCTCGGGTTACCAGTCCCCCAACCAGTAGTCCCCCAGGCCCCGGGCTTTGAAAGTCTCTATCGAAAGCTTTATATCCCCGGTCCTGGGTGTGAAGCACCAGGCGCTTGACGCCCGCCTGACTGACCCGGTGAAGCTCATCCGCGACCTCGGACTCTCCGGGGAGCCCTGTGTGCTGCTGGACAGCGCCGGCGGCAGCCCGTCTCTCAGCGAGTATTCGTTCCTGGCCTGGGAGCCGCGACTCAGCCTGACGGTGAGCGGAGAGAGGGCGGTCCTCGGCAGCGGGGCGGGCATGATGGAGGTCGTGACGGACAACCCTTTCCAGTTGCTCAGGGATTTGCTGACGGCGCTGGCGCCGGAGGGGATAGCCGCGGTGGCTGCTTCGGCGGGCGTGCCGGTGGCGGGGGGAGCCTTCGGCCTGCTCTCCTATGACGCCGGGCGCTTCATCGAGAGGCTGCCCAGCCGGGCAGCGGATGACCTGGGCCTGCCCGCGCTCGACTTCATCTTCCCCCGCAGGCTCATCTGCTTCGACCATCGGTCCGGGAAAGCCCATCTCTTCTTCGAGGACGCCGCACCGGCCGCGGTGGCGGAAGCCGTCGAGGCGCTGGAGCGGCAGCCCGGGGAGGGCGCCCCGCCAGACGGCCAGTTGCCTGGGCGCCACACCCACGACCTCAGCTCGGTGACGCGTTCCAACATGACCAGAGAGGAGTTCGAGGACATGGTGCGGCGCGCCAGGGATTACATCCGCGCCGGCGATATCTTTCAGGCCAATCTGTCGCAGAGGCTGGAACTGGAATACACAGGTGACAGCCTCGAGCTCTATCGCGCCCTGAGGTCGGTCAATCCGTCGCCCTTCTCCGGGTTCCTCGAGCTCGGCGGCTACCAGGTGATCTCGTCTTCGCCCGAGCGGCTGGTGCAGCTCCGCGGCCGAAAGGCCCAGACACGGCCTATCGCCGGCACCCGTGGCCGCGGCGCCGACATGGCCGAGGACGACAGCCTCACCGCCGAGCTGAACCTCGACCCCAAGGAGCGCGCCGAGCATATCATGCTGGTGGACCTGGAGCGCAACGACATGGGCCGCGTCTGCGATTACGGCAGTGTCCGGGTCGACGAGCTGATGGTCAACGAGGCTTATTCCCACGTGATCCATATCGTCTCCAACATCCGCGGCGAGCTGCATCACGCCCGCGACGCCGTCGACCTGGTCAAGGCGATGTTCCCCGGCGGCACCATCACCGGCTGCCCCAAGGTGCACTGCATGGAGATCATCGACGAGCTGGAGCCGGTGCGCCGCGGCCCCTATACCGGCAGCTTCGGCTACATCGGCTACTGCGGCAACATGGACATGAACATCATCATCCGCACCCTGGTGCGCCAGGAGGAGAAGGTCTACGCCCAGGCCGGCGCCGGCATCGTCGCCGACTCGGACCCGGAACGCGAGTACCACGAGACCCTGCGCAAGGCAGAAGCCATGGTGCGGGCCGTGGAGCTGGCCACTGCCGCCGCCGCTTCACATGGGGACGGTTAGCGGCTAGACTTCTGCCATCATGGCCGGCGCTGACAGACAGCCACCAGGTTTCGTCCACCTGAACGGGGAGCTGATGCCCGCGGGCGAGGCTGTAGTCCCCGTGCGGGACCGGGGCTTCGCTTACGGAGACGCCCTCATCGAGACGATGAAGCTGTCGGGCGGCAGGCCGGTCTTCTTCGCGGAGCACCATGAGCGCCTGCGGAGTGCCTGCAGCGCGACGGGCATCGCCGCCCCGCCGGAACCCCGCGCCCTCTGGCACGCCTGTGTCTCCCTGGCCGAAGCCAACCGCGTGACCGCCGGCCGCCTGCGGCTTCAACTGACCCGCGGGGTGCCGCCGGTCCCTGAAGGCCCCGATCCGGGGCCGCGCCACGAGCCGACCCTGCTCATCACGGCGGAACCGTTCGCCGGCTACCCCGGGGGTCTCTACCGCGAAGGCATGTCCCTGGCATCCGTCCAGGCAGACCGCGGCGCCTGGGCCCATCTCAAGACTTCGAGCCTGATGACGACCATCATGGCCAGGCGCGAAGCGCTCTTGGCCGGCGCCGACGAGGCGCTCTTCACCAGCGCCCACGGCGGGCTGCTGGAGGGTTCCTACACGAATATCTTCTTCATCGCCAGGGGGTCCTGCCGCACGGCGCCGCCGGGGGACCGCATCCTGCCCGGGGTCGTGCGGGGCAAGGTGATGGGCATCCTGGCGGAGTTGGGGCTCAAGGTAGAGGAGCAGGCCCTGAATGCGGACGAACTGGACGGGCGCATGGCGGCCTTTCTGACCGGCAGCCTGCTGGGAATCTGCCCGGTAAAGAGGATCGACGCGCAGGAGCTCCACCTGGACCTGCCGCTCGCCGGGCGCGCAGCCTCATACCTGGAGCAGCTGGAGCGGGAGAGCCTCAGCCTGACTTACGGGTGAAACCTGTGTCGATCTCGGCCTGGACGATCTCCATGTCGCTGTCCACCATCATCTCGATCATCTCCTGGAAGGTGACCTGGGGGGCCCAGCCCAGCTGTTTCCTGGCCTTGGAGGCGTCACCGATCAGCATATCGACCTCTGCCGGGCGCACGAACCGCTCGTCGATGACCACGTAGTCCTCCCAGTCGAGGCCGACGTAGCTGAAGGCGGTCTCCACCAGTTCTCTCACCGAGTGGGCTTCGCCTGAAGCGATGACGTAATCGTCCGGTTCGTCCTGCTGCAGCATGCGCCACATCATCTCGACGTAGTCACCGGCGTAGCCCCAGTCACGCTGGGCGTCCAAATTGCCCAGGCGCAATTCCTTATCAACACCCAGCCTGATACGGGCCACCCCGTCGGTGACCTTGCGGGTGACGAACTCGTAACCGCGCCGCGGCGACTCGTGGTTGAAGAGGATGCCGGAACAGGCGAAGAGGTCGTAGCTCTCCCGGTAGTTGACGGTGATGAAGTGGCCGTACGCCTTGGCCACCCCGTAGGGGCTGCGCGGGTGGAACGGCGTCCTCTCTGTCTGGGGCGTCTCGATGACCTTGCCGAACATCTCCGACGATGAGGCCTGGTAGAAGCGGGCGCCGGGCTTGACCAGGCGCATGGCTTCCAGCATGCGCGTCACCCCCAGGGCGGTGAACTCGGCAGTCAGCACCGGCTTGGTCCAGGAGGTCGGCACGAAGCTCTGGGCCGCCAGGTTGTAGACCTCGTCCGGCTCCGATTCGCTGATGGCGGTGATGAGCGACATCTGGTCCAGCAGGTCGGCCTGGATCAGCCTGACCCGGTCCCGTATGTGCTCGATGCGCTCGAAGTTCTCGGTGCTGGAGCGCCGCACCATGCCGAAGACGTCATAGCCCTTGTCCAGCAGCAGTTCCGCCAGGTATGAGCCGTCCTGCCCCGTGATGCCCGTGATCAGCGCTTTTTTTCGCATACCATCCTTCCTGCTGGTCAGCCTGGATGCCGATGCCTGCCGGTTTCGTTCGCGGCGGCCCTGCCCGCCGCTTCCCCCCGCCAGAACTCCAGTACGTCCCCCAGGCTCTGCCGGAAGTCGATCCGGGGTTTCCACCACTCCAGGGCCATCAGTTTCGCATTGTCGCCGATGACCACCGGCGTGTCCGACGGCCTCATCCGGTTCGGGTCCTGCCTGAGCTCGGGCCTGGCGTCCGAGAGGTCGACCAGGGTGGTGACGATGTCCCTGATCACCCTCGCCTGCCCCGAACACACATTATACACTTCGCCGGGCGTGCCCCTTTCCAGGATGGCGTGATAGGCCCGCACCACGTCCCGTACGTCCAGGAAATCACGTCGGGAGTCGAGGTTGCCCACCTCGATCACAGGTTCCTTGAGCCCCGCCTCTATCTCGGCCAGCTGGCGGGCGACGGCCGGGGTGATGAAATCGCCTAGCTGCCGGGGGCCGATGTGGTTGAAGGGCCTCGCCGCCACTACTTCCATGCCGAAGGCGTGGTGGTACTGCAGGGCGATGAACTCCTGGGCCAGCTTGCTCACCGAGTAAGGGTTGTTGGGCCTGGGCGGGCGGTCTTCGGCCAGGGGCAGCTCGTCTTCTTCCACATGCCCGTAGACGTCGCCGGAGCCCACCAGGAGCACCCTCGCCCCGGGGCAGTTGTCGTGGATCGCCTGCATCAGCACCTGGGTGGCCACGGCGTTGTTCTCCATTA
Organism: Gaiellales bacterium; assembly: GCA_003599855.1. Lineage (GTDB taxonomy): Bacteria > Actinomycetota > Thermoleophilia > BMS3ABIN01 > BMS3ABIN01 > SURF-19. The sequence continues at coordinate 5,405 of QZKG01000017.1, forward strand.
TCTGCCGGCCCTGACCCCAGGCCCCTGCGACCTGGGCGTGGGCGGCCAGGTGCATGACGGCGTCGGGCCTCTCCTCGGCCAGGATGGCGCCCAGCCGGGCCTCGCCGGTGATGTCCTCGTAATGGACGCGAGGCGGCTCCCCCTCGAAGAGCCGGGAAAAACGCTCCGGGGGCTCGGGCAGCGAGAGGCCGACGACCTCCTGGCCTTCGAGTCCGTGCAGGTATTGTGCCAGATGGCCGCCGGCAAAGCCGGCTATCCCGGTAACCAGGATCTTCAAGTCATGGGCTCCGCGTTTCGATTGCAGGGCGCGGCTCGTGGAAGTCCTGAACGCCTGCTGATTATAGCAGAGGGCCCCGGTCCGAAAAACAGAGCCGACGTGGCCGGGTCAGCGCCGGTCGCGCAGCCGCCGCCGTCGCCGCTTGCGCGAGGCGCGCACGTAGGTCCCGGTGATACTGCGCCGCCGGGGCCTGAGCTTCGGCTCCACCTTCTCGATCTCGCGGCCCAGCTCCACCTCCACCGAGGCGGATTTCTTCATCGCCAGGACCTGCGAGGGATAGACGCTGCGGTGGGCTGTCACCAGGAAGCTGATGATGCCAGCCATGACGGCCCAGGGGGCGACCTTGGCCCCGAACATCTCCACCGCCATGATCCCCGCGGCGATGGGCGTGTTGGCCGCCCCGGCCAGCATGCTGATCAGGCCGATGGCGGAGAAGGTGGCCACGTCGAGGTTGAAGACGCCGGCGAAGAACCCCCCCGCCGTGGCGCCGATGAAGAAGATCGGTGTCACTATGCCGCCGCTACCGCCGGAGTTGAGGGTGATGCTGGTGAAGGCGATCTTGAGCAGGAAGGCGTACCAGACCACCTCGACTCCCACCAGTGACTCCTCGATGGTCCCCAGGCCCAGGCCGAGGTAGCGCTCGGAGAAGATCAGTGTGCCGGCTACCAGCAGCAGCCCGCCGAAAAGCCCCTTGAGCGGCTTCCAGATCCTGATGCTGTCCGAGAACGCCTTGCCCGCGTTGAGCGCCTCGATGAGGATGATGGAGCAGAAGCCGAAGAAGATGCCCGCGCCGATGATCGCCAGGAAGAAGGACTCGCTGAAGACCGGGACGAATTCCAGGGGCCGGTAGAAATAGGTGACGCCCAGCGCCGAGGCGACGTGGAAGCTGATGATGCCCGCGATGAAGGAGGGCAGCAGCACCTCGTACAGCATGCCGCCGATGAAGAGGACCTCGATGCCGAAGATGGCCCCGGCTATCGGGGTGCCGAAGACCGCGGCGAAACCGGCGCTGATGCCGCAGATCACCAGCTTCTTGCGGTCGTGGCGGTCGAAGCGGATGATGTCAGCGAAAGCCGACGAGACGCCGGCGCCGATCTGGCCCACCGGGCCTTCCTTGCCCACCGAGCCGCCGGTGATGATGGTGATCAGGGTCGCCGCCAGCTTCACCGGCACCACCATCGGGTTGATCTTGCCGGAGTTCCGGTGGACTGCCTCGATCACCTTCTCGGTGCCGTGCCCCTGGGCGTCCGGCGCCAGGTACTTGACCATCAGGGAGCTAAGAAAGAGGCCGGCCGGCAGCAGGAAGTAATAGTAGGAGATCCCCGCCGTGTAATCGCTGCCTTCCTGGAGCAGGTAGAGAAAAAGCGTAGCCGCCCCCCCGACGGCGATGCCCACGACAGTGGCCAGCGTGACCCACTTGAGTACGCTCACCAGCAGTATCGTCTCTTCCGCGATCCGTTTCTTCATCCCGCCCTCATCCTCCCTCCTGCGGGCAAAAAAGTACCGGCCGGTTTCCCGGCCGGGCACTGGTCCGGATTATCAGTTGTCGCCGCCGGCGCGCGCCGGCTTCATTCATCGCCCCTGAGCAGGACCATGCGCACCAGCATCAGGATCGACATCAGCGCGGCGGCGACGTACGTCAGCGCCGCGGCGCTTAAAACCTTGCGGGCGCCGCCCGCCTCGGGGCCGGCCACCAGGCCGTTGGTCTGCAGCAGTTTCATCGCCCGGCTGGAGGCGTCGAACTCCACCGGCAGGGTGACGATCTGGAAGATGACGGCCGCGGTGAAGAGGACGATGCCGATGGTCATCAGCTCCCGGAAGCTGGACATGAAGAGGCCCACCATGAAGATGATCGGGCCGAAGTTCGAGCCGAACGAGGCCGCCGGCACCACCGCCGAGCGGATGCGCATCGGGGCGTAGTTACGCGCATGCTGGATGGCGTGCCCCGCCTCGTGGGCGGCCACGCCCAGGGCCGCCAGTGAATCGCTGTTCGCGACCCCATCGCTCAGCCTCAGCACGCGCTTGCGGGGGTCGTAATGGTCGGTCAGGTGTCCCTGGACCACCTCGATCTCGACATCGCCCAGGCCCTCGCGGTCCAGGATCATCCGGCTGGCCTGGGCCCCGGTGACGCCGCTGGCGGCGCGGGCCTTCGAGTATTTCTTGTAAGTGCTGCTGACCTTGTACTGCGCGTAGAGGCTCAGCAGTATCGCCGGCACCAGCAGCAGCAGGCTTGAGTAAAAGAGCGGGTTGCCTCCATAAAACATTATCTGGCCCTCCTGGTTATTGGCAGGATCACGCGACCGGTGATCCGGATGGACTTCCTTGCAAGAATTATATCACAGCCTCCGCACGGGTCTTCAGTCCGCCTCCTGTTCGGCAGGCACGAGCGGCTCTATCTCCTTGTGGTCATGCTTCTCGTACCACAGCTTGATGACGCCCATGGTGATGAAGACTATGCCGATCTCGATGAGCGTCTGCCAGAACCGCGCCAGGATGGAGAAGGCTGAAGCCACGCCCTCGCTGTCGAAGGCGAAGCGGAGCGTGTAGGAATAGATGCCCTCCCGCACCCCCAGGCCGCTGGGGAAGATGAAGAACAGCACCGAGACGAGCCAGGCGAGGGGCACGCTGGCGATGGCGATGGGTACATCGCCCAGCACGATCTGGTCGGTCACCGCTCGGGCCATGGCGAACAGGGCGGCCCCCGACGTGACCCAGAGCAGGCAGTAGAACACAATCAGTCCCAGCACCGATTTCAGGGGCAGGAACTCCTCGATGGGCTCCCGGCCCACCAGCCGGAAGACGAAGTTGCCCAGCCGGCCCAGGATCGCCGGGTGCATCATGATGACGGCCAGCGGCGGCACTGCCAGCACCAGCCAGATCAGGCTGGAGATCTCCCTGAGCTCGGTCCAGAAGGGCAGCGCGATGGAGAGGACGATGGTCGCCGACACCCCCAGGAGCGCCTGCTCGTAGGCGATGCTGGTAAGTGAGATGCGGCGCGGGACGCCGTAGGGCCTTATCATCATGACCCGCCCGACGATCATCAGGACGTTGCCGGGGACGTAGCGGGCGATCAGCGACTTGAACCAGACGTACATAGCCGGCAGGAGGGGGACCTCCTGTTTGAACAGCCTGAGGAGCAGGAGCCAGCCGGTGGCATGCCCGATATAGGTGATGGTGAAGAAGACGATGGACAGGAGCAGCCAGGGCAGATCGAAGGTCCAGGGGTATTCGGTGATCCCCGCCCAGTCCTTGTGGATCGCCCGGGCGAGGAAGAAGAAGACCAGCCCGATGAGGACCACCTGGACCGTCAGGCGCAGCTGCTTCCTGCCCGCCGCTGCGCCGGCGAGGATGGCGGCCAGCGCCATGGGCAGCAGGTCGTAGCGGCCATGCGCCAGTGAGAACAGGTCAGCCAGCCCCTCCCTGGACAGCCGCGCCACCAGGAGCGCCAGAAAGACCAGGAACGCCCCCCACAGGACTATCCGTGCTGCATTACGGAAGCCTTTGTTGTCGACGATGATGTACCTCCAGCCAGGATGATGTGCAGGCGTCCGGGATTGTCCAAGTATAGCTAATCAGGCGGTAAAATGCCCCGTGGCAGCTGATGGGATATAATGACGAACCACGATGATGGCGTCCCGGGATCTGAAAAGCAAGCGCGTCGGCGTGCTCATGGGAGGGCTCTCCCGCGAGCGGGAGATCTCGCTGCGCTCCGGCAGGAACTGCCTGGCGGCGCTGGAGCGGCTGGGCTATGACGCGGTGGCGGTAGACGTGGGCCGCGACGTGGCCGCGGTCCTCGAGCGCGAGGGCATCGAGGTCGCCTTCCTGGCGCTGCATGGCAAGTTCGGTGAGGACGGCAGGATCCAGGGGCTGCTCGACATCCTCGGCATCCCCTATACCGGCTCGGGGGTCCTCGCCAGCGCCATCGGCATGAACAAGGCCTTCAGCAAGAAGATAGCTTCCTTCTACGATATCCCCACGCCTGCATTCTCCCTCATCGACTGCCATGGGGACATCGCTTCCGCCTGCGACCCTGACCGGCTGCGGATCCGGATGCCGGTGATGGTCAAGCCCTGCGAGGAGGGCTCCAGCCTGGGCGTGACCAAGGTGGACGAGAGCGACGGCATCGAGCCGGTCGTCAGGGGCCTCTGCGAAGAGTACGGGCAGGTGATCGTGGAGGAGTTCGTCGCCGGGGACGAGGTCACCGTCGGCCTGCTGGAGGGCGAAGACGGTTTTTTAGAGCTGCCGGTACTGCAGCTGGTCCCCCGCGAGTCCGAGTTCTACGATTTCAAGGCCAAGTACAGCGAAGGCATGACCGAGTTCATCCTGCCGGCGAGGATCCCGGCAGTGACCGCTGACCGCTGCCAGGAACTGGCCCGGGCGATCCACCGGGCCATCGGCTGCCGGGGTTTCAGCCGCGTGGATTTCATGATCGACGCCGGCGGGGTGCCCTGGTTCACCGAGATCAACACACTTCCCGGGATGACCGATACCTCGGACCTGCCGGCCCAGGCTCGGGAAGCAGGGATGAGCTACGATGAACTGGTGGAAGTCATGCTCGGGTCGGCGGTGCCACGCCAGGCGCGGGCGCCACGGTGATTAGCTGCGCCGGGCGAAGCTGGTATCGCGACGGGCATCCCTGATGATGCCTTCGGCGATGTCGCGAGAGCCGACGTGGTAGTTGTTGGCCCGCACTACTGCTTTCAGGGCCTCGATGCGGCGGATGCGGATGTGGCGGTATGCCGGCGAAAATTCCCTGTAGTCGGTGTAAGGCATTGCTCCTCGTTCTCGTTCCCGGGCCAGAGCTGCCGGCCCTGCTATTTCACGCATGCCCTGCAAGGAATCGCCTCCTGGTAAAGATATCGGCTGTACGCCTGGCGCCGATAAACAGGGCTGCACCGCCTTTGGCGCAGCCAGCGGATTGCGGGTAGAATATTCCTGGAAGGTGCTCAGGCGATGAAGAACTTCAGATTCGGCGGGCAGGCCGCGGGCCTCGAGGGTATCGAGTTCCTCACGGGCCACGGCTTCGACTTCGCTGACCTCAACCTCAACGAGATCGACAAGATCCGCCGTGAGGACACGGCGATGCTCGAGGCTGCCCGGGACGGCCTTTTTTTCGTCGCCCACGCCCCCGACCTGAGGGTGGACGACCCTGAGGGGATGGCCCGCATCGAGGAGGCGGTCAGGTACTCCGCCATCTTCCGGCCGCGCACCATCACGATCCACCCCATCCTGGCGCCGTTCTCGAACACGCCGGAGAAGATCGAGATGAAGATCCGTGAGATAGGCAGGCTCTCTGAGCTGGCAGTCAGCTTCGGGTCGCGCATCGCCTGCGAGAACACCGCCGAGGAGCCCGAGGACATGCGCCCGCTGCTCGAAGAGCACCCGGACGTGGTGCTGACCATCGACATCGGCCACAGCGAGCTGCTGGGGGAGAGGAACAAGGCCTTCGGCTTCATCGAGACCTGGCCTGAGCGCATCGGGCACGTCCATATCCACGACAATGTCGGGGGCGACACCTATTACGACGACCTGCACCTGCCCCTGGGGGAGGGGCGCATCGATTTCGCCGGAATCCTGGGCGCCCTGGGCGGGCTGCCCCAGGAGATCACCATCACTTTCGAGATGCCACGGCAGAAAGCCTGGGAAGGGCTCATCTGGCTCAGGGAGAGGAACCTGGCCTGAGACTCAGAAGATTACCTCACTGCTGTCTGCCATCCATGCCATGACCATCGCCTACCGAGCCAAGGGCAACATATACCTGAATATCACCAACCGCTGCTCGTCGGACTGCGTCTTCTGCCTCAAGCGGTTCACCGACACGGTCTATGGCTACGACCTGAGGCTCAGCCGGGAGCCCGACCTCGATGAGATCCTGCAGGCGCTGGAGCTGGAGTTCCTGGAGGGTCCGGCCGATGAGGTGGTCTTCGTCGGCTTCGGCGAGCCGACGCTCAGGCTGGATGAGGTGCTGGCGGTCACCGAATGGCTCTCCCTCAGGCGGGTGAGGTCACGCCTGGACACCAACGGCCACGGGCAGCTGATCAACCCGGACCGCCAGGTGGCGGCGGAGCTGGCCGCCGCCGGCCTCGACGCGGTGTCGGTCAGCCTTGTGGCGCATAATGCCGAAGTTTACAATCAGTTGTGCAGGCCGATCTACGACAAGGCGTTCCGGGCGGTGGTCCGGTTCGCCCAGGACTGCGTCGCGGCGGGCATCCAGACCCGGTTGACGGTGGTCGACCTGCCCGAGGTCGACATCGAGGCCTGCCGCGGGATCGCCGAGAGGATCGGCGCAGGCTTCCACGTGCGGCCACTGCTCACCCCCGACTCCGAGGAGGTCAGGGCTTGACTGACAACAAGGCACCGAGGATATTGCTGGTGGACGACGAGGAGTCGATCCAGAAGCTCCTGACCTATCCCATGGAGAAGGAGGGCTTCGAGATCGTCCAGGCGCGCGACGGCGAGGAGGCGCTCGAACGTTTCCGCGAACAGGAATTCGACCTGATCGTGCTGGACATCATGCTGCCGGGGATCAGTGGCATCGACGTCTGCCGCACCATCCGCGCCGAGAGTACCGTCCCCATCATCATGCTCACTGCCAAGTCGGAGGAGTTCGACAAGGTGCTGGGCCTGGAGATCGGCGCCGACGACTACATCACCAAGCCGTTCAGCATCAGGGAGTTCCGCAGCCGCGTGGGCGCGCAGCTCCGGCGCGCCAAGATGGCGGCCTCCCGCGCCGAGGTCCAGCGCGAGGTGGTGGAGGTGGAGAAGCTCAAGGTGGACTTCCTCAAGCGCAACGTCTTCATCGACGGCGAGAAGGCGGACCTGACCTACAAGGAGTTCGAGCTCCTGAAGACCCTGGTCAGCCACCCCGGGCGGGTCTTCAACCGGGAGGCGCTCCTGCAGCTGGTCTGGGGCGACGTCGAGTTCCGCGACCCGCGCACCGTGGACGTGCACATCCGGCACCTGCGCGAAAAGATAGAGCCCGACCCCCACGACCCCGAGTTCATCTTCACCGTGCGGGGAGTGGGCTACAAGTTCAGGGACATGTAACTGCAGGCGACCGGGCCGCATGACGGCCCTTCCATCATGGCGCTACGAAACAGAATCAGCCTCAGTCTGGCACCCAAGCTCAGCCTCGTCTTCTTCTCGCTGTTCATCCTGGCGGTGGGCACCATCTTCCTGGTAGTTGTGCCGCAGCTCGAGGCCCGCCTGGTGGACCAGAAGCGGCGGGATCTGGAGAATTACGCCGTCGTCTATTCCGAGAATTTCGCCAGCTACATCAACCAGGGAGCGTCCCCTGTCTACCTGGACCTGCTGGCCGAACAGTACGCCGAGCGGGCGGACGCCCGCATCATGCTGGTCAACCTCTCGGGGAGCCTCATGGCAGATTCCCATAAGGGCGAGGAGGTCGACCTCTCGGACTACCGGGTGGCCAACGTCGCCCTGGTGGACAATCGCCCTGCCACCGACGTCATCGAGGTCGGCGGCCGCGACACCGCCGTGGCGGCCGCGCCGCTCATGGCTGGCAACCTGCTGACCGGCGTCATCGTGGTCTCGTCATCCACCGAGGACGTCGAGGCCTCCGTCTCCATGGTGCAGGGGCTCATGCTGCGCTCGGCTGCCGGGGCGCTCATCCTGGCGCTGATCACCATCTACGCCGTCTCCCTCTTCCTGGCCCGCCGCATCCGGAAGATCGAGTCAGGGGCGAAGCGGATCGCCCACGGCGATTTCGGCACGAGGATCGGCGAGGTGTCGCGGGACGAGCTGGGCCAGCTGGCCCTGGCTTTCGACGACATGGGCGGCAGGCTGGGCGATGCCTTCGACCGCATCGAACTGGAGAAGCGCCGGGCCCAGCTCCTGCTCGACGACCTCAGCGAGGGGGTGCTGGGTGTGGACGGCAACGGCGACGTCATCGTCGCCAACCCCGCCTCGGAAGAGCTGCTGGGGAAAAAGATCGACCCGCCGGTGCCGCTGGCGGAGCTGGTACCCGAGGAGATCCTGGAGCTCTGGGAGTCGATGGACGCCGCCCACCCTGTCCGCAGCGACACCTTCGTCCTGCCCGACGAGCAGGCGCTGCAGGCCAGGAGCTCCTTCCTTTCCGACCAGGGCGAGCTGTCGTCGCTGGTGGTGCTGCGCGATGTCAGCCAGGAGATGAAGCTGGAGCAGTCGCGCCGCGATTTCATCGCCAACGCCTCCCACGAGCTCAAGACGCCGCTGTTCTCCATATCCGGCTTTCTGGAGCTGCTCCAGGACGAGGAGGTCGACGAGGAGACCAAGAAGGAGTTCGTGGCCACCATGAAGGAGCAGGTGGACAGGCTGGCGCGCCTGGCGCGCAACCTGCTGGATCTGTCGCAGCTGGATTCCGGCTCCATGAACGTGGTCTCCTCCTGCGTCCCCCTGCGGGAAGTGGTGGAATCGGTGGCCGGTGAGTTCTCTCCCCCCTTCGTCAGGGAAGGGCCCGGCATCGACTTCAGCGGGCTCCCCGGGGAACTGGTGGCCGTCTGCGACCGCGAGCGGACCGCGCAGCTGGTACGGATCCTGCTGGACAACGCCCTGAAATACTCGCCGGAGGACGGGTCGATCGAGGTTACCGGCGCCGTCAACGGCGGCTCCGTCAGCTTCAGCGTCACCGACCACGGGCCGGGCATCCCGCGGGAGGAGCTGCCGCGCATCTTCGAGCGCTTCTACCGCGGCAAGGGCGCCGGCCGCACCCGCGGCACCGGCCTGGGCCTCTCCATCGCCGCCGAGCTGGCGCGGCTGATGGAAGGCAGCATAGAGGTGAAGAGCGGCGGCGGCGGGACGACCTTCAAGGTCACCCTGCCCGCGCCCGGGCCCGGGGAAACCGCCGGCGCTTAACAATCCTTAACCGGTCTTAACCGCTTCAAAACCGGGTTTTTACGCATCTTTTACGCGGCTTCGGGTATAATCGAACCTGGTGAGAGACTCCCTCATGAAGCAGAAGATCATCAATATGACATACAGCGCGGTAGCCGGCGTCGCCGGAGCGGCGCTGTTCTTGTTGCTGGCCTGGTCCCTGGGATGGGGCGGCCTGGGCGGGGAGCCCTCGGCAGAGCCCAACCCGGCGATGCCCCCGCAGCTCAGTTCGGTGGATACGGGTTCGGAAACGGTAGCGGCCACCGGCGGCGCGCTGACGCCGCAGCAGATCTACGAGTCCTATGCCGATTCGGTGGTGCAGATAGTCTCCACCTTCGAAGGCCAGAGCGACTTCTTCCATGCCGACCTGGAGCAGCAGGGCATCGGCTCGGGCTTCATCACCTCCACCGACGGTTACATCCTCACCAACGCCCACGTGGTCACCATCGAGGGCAGCGGCGACCGGGCAACGAAGGTCGAGGTCAACTTCCGCAACGGCAAGACCGCCGAGGCCGAGATCGTCGGCCTCGACCTGACCAGCAGCGATGTCGCCGTCATCAAGGTCGACCCCGCCGGCCTGGAGCTGGTGCCGGCGGTGCTGGGCGACTCCGACGCGGTCAGGGTCGGCGAGCCGGTGGTGGCCATCGGCAGCCCCTTCGGCCTCTATTCGAGCTCCATGACCGCCGGCATCGTGAGCGCCACCGACCGGACGGTCGAATCCCCGGAGACCGGCTTCGTCATCCAGGACGCCATCCAGACCGATGCCGCCATCAACCGCGGCAACAGCGGCGGGCCGCTGTTCAACCTGCGGGGAGAGGTCATCGGCCTCAACGAGCAGATCATCAGCGTCAGTGGCGGCTCCGAGGGTGTCGGTTTCGCCGTGCCCATCAACACTGCCAGGCGCGTCATGGGCCAGATCATCGAGAAGGGCGAGGTAGAGTACGCCTGGATGGGGGTCATCGGCCAGTCGGTGGACGCCGACACCGCCGGCGAGCTGGAACTGACCGTGGACAAGGGGGCCCTCATCAACGAGGTCCTTGCCGACGGCCCGGCGAGCAAGGCGGGCCTGGAGAGCGGCGACGTCATCGTCAAGGTCGGCGACAGGGATATCGGGTCGATGGAGGACGTGACCGGTCTGCTGGTGGAGTACAGACCCGGCGACAAGGTCAAGGTCACCTACGTCCGGGGCGACGAGACGAAAGAGACCGAGCTGGAGCTGGGCAAACGCCCGGAGCGGCTCTGACCCGCGGGGGCCTCAGGGCTCCTGCGGCGCGTGTTTCTTGAAATGGTTGCACACCTTCGCGATGTCCTCGGGTGTGTCATTGGGGTTCTTCGACAGGCACCGTCCGTCTTCCGTGTGCTCATGCATGAAGTAACAGATGAATGCCGCCCTCTTCTCGGGCCCGATAGCGGCGTGCGCGCTTACTGAGAACAGCGTCAGGGACAAGACGGTCACGACGCCCAGGAGGGCGATGCGGAGCCTCTTGCGGACATGGGGGTCATCCCGGGAGATCAGGGCCTCCAGGCGGGCCTTCATGTCACTCTTGCTCCATCTCACCGAACTGACCGGCACTCCCCGAGGATCGACTGTCAGGGCTGATATCCTGGCCAGGGTCTCGGCAACGACGAGGGGGCTGCCGGTGATGTTGACCGCGCTCAGGTCCGCTGCCTGCTCCAGGCAGATGTGCATCTCCCTGTAACGTGATCCTATCCCAGGCAGGCAGAACATGGTAGCGGTTATCACCCTGGCAACGACGGAGATCAGGTTGTCCTTGCCGACCCGGTGCGCGTTCTCATGTGCCAGGACGGCGAGCAGCTGTTCCCCCGAGAGCATATCGACCATGCCCTCTGAAACGTAGATGCGGGGTCTGATGAGGCCTACCGTCTCGGCTTCGATCGTATCCCTGGTATTGAGGATCACGCATATGCGGGAAACCCCGTGGCAGCCCATGATCACGGGCAGCGCCGGACAGTTGATGCTCGCCCGCCTGCGATGCGAGCTGGTGCGCCGGCTGATGGTGACCATCCTGGTGCCGCCGGCGATGAAGAAACCCGTCTGCAGAGCCACCAGCGCCGCGATGCCGACCATCAGGGGAAGGCCCCAGGGGGTGCCGAAAAGAAACTTGCGGCCAGCCTGCGCTACCTGCTGACAGGTGACCTCCAGGGACGAGATGAGAGACCCTGATACAAAGAGCAGCAGCAGCATCGCCAGCATGGCAGCCGTAGCGAGGCCGCATACCAATATCGAGATGAAATGGACAAGCGCAGCCGTGCGCGGATGGATGCCATTACCGAGCCAACGGCGTATGGTCCAGGGGCTTAGAAAAAGTAGTATCGCGAAATAAGCGACAGCCAGCGCGAACAAGCCCATATGTATCGCTCCTACCTAGCGAGAATCAGCCTGCTTCTTTTCTTCGATTATCCTGACGAGTTCATCCAGCTCCGCGTCGTCGTGTTCATTCACCGTATCCACGAAATGGTGAAGCACCGGCTCACCGAAACCGCTCAACAGGCCCTGCACCACCGTCCTGATGGTTTCCGAGCAGTATTCCTCGCGGGTCTGGACGGGCGAGTACAGATAGGCGCGACCTTCCTGGCTGCGCTCGAGCAGACCTTTTTCAAACAGGCGGTTCAGGACCGTCATCACCGTGGTATAGGCGATGCGACGGTCATCCAGCAGGCGCTCGTAGATATCCCTTACGCTCGATGGGCTTTTCTTCCAGAGCAGTTCCATGATCTCGGTCTCGAGGGGGCCCATCGTCTGCCCGATGCCTTTGCCGGAGGTCTTTAATCGCACTGTCCTTTTCCTTTTCGCCGGTCTCGTCATGGGGAAATTGTACTACGTAACTTAGTAGCTGGCAATAGCTGCTGCCGGTTTCCCCGGGCGCTGACCCGGAACCGGCCGTGTTGACGGGGCCAGAGCGGAGTAGTATCCTACACACTACTATTATGTGTAGTATTCATCATGATAGTAGTTAGTTCATAGTGTGTTCACCGGACAAGGAGGCAATATGGGATGAACTGACGGGCACCTCAAATGGTGGGTCTTCCAATGAGCAGGGGGGTGGAGTGCCACAGGCAAACTCCAGGCTTCAAAAAAGAGAAAGGAGGGACCGCGATGGAATTCGGCGGCTCCAGCTCCGGGGCAGCGACCCTGAGGTACGACGTCCCCAGCGGCGTGTCCTCGTTCAAGGCCAGCATCACCGGCACAGCCATGGACAGCGGCGGCAACAGCTACGACTACCCGGCTGACCCCACCGCGACGCTGGTTTACAGCACTAACGTGCTGCCGGCGGCCATTTCAGTGATAGATGTTGAAAGCCAGAGCCTGGTGAACAACTTCTTCCTGAACTACCTTGCCCCCACGGACCAGCAGGGGCACTTCCTGTCGGTGTCTCCGGACGGCAAGTACCTCTGGATATCCGAGCAGATCTCGGCTGACGGGGGATATGTAGCGGTCCTGGACGCTGTCACCGGCGAAGAGCTCAAGCACTGGGATGTCGGGGCCGGCGTAGCCAATCACATAACCCATGACGGCAAGTGGTTGTTCGTGGCCAGCAGCAAGACCAACGGCATCAACGTCTTCGACGTGGAGGACCAGGCGTATCTCGGCAGCTTCGCCATCGGTTCAGCCGCCCACGTCATCGACGAGTCCCCTGACGGCACGACGATCTGGATCGAGGACGCTCCTCCAGGGTACCTCGGCAAGTTCGACATCACCGGCCTTCCGGGGACGCTGCCGACGCAGACTGACCAGGTCTACATCGGCGGCTCGCTGCATGCCCTGTTGGCTCACCCCAACGGCGATTACGTGTTCGTGGGCAGCAGCACTTCAGGGACCAACATAGTGGACGTCAACACCATGTCGGTCATCAAGACGTTCACTGGCGGCATGCGGGAGTCCCCGCACAACTACACGATATCGCCCGACGAGAACTACCTGCTCGTCGGCGATACCGGCTACTACACCTGAGACGCTACCGATAAGGTGCTAGGTCTAGCACCAGACTTGCCAGACGGTAGCGGCCCTCTGATGTGGTTCGTGAACATCGAGACGCTGAACACGGCGACTCCGGACCTGTCGACGATCACGGTGGACAAGTACCTTGATTCCACCGCGTGGGGTCCGGCGATGTCGATCAGTCACCATATCTACGACCCGACCGGTCAGTACATCATGGTGACCCTGTATGGTATCGGCCCGGCGGCGGGGGATGACGGAGCCCTGCTGTTTCTGAACGCCGACACCAACCTCGTAGAAAAGCAGATACCGATGCCGCCGAGGGCACACTCCCTGGCGTACCCCGGTTTCAACCGGTAGCGCCGGCGGGATCGGCAAGACTGTACATGTGAAGGGTCAAACCTGAGAAGGCTCCCGGCCGCGCCACAGG
>QZKG01000042.1 GCA_003599855.1 Gaiellales bacterium
TGACGGCGCCGCGCCCCGAATCTTTGCGCCGCGCTCCTGCTTCTCGCCGGCCGGCCGCCAGCCATGAGTGGAAGCGCCACCTGGATGATTAAGCCAACAGGTGTTTCATTTCATCGTCATCGGGGAGAAGGAGGATTGCGTGGTGCGGGAAGCTGCGCCAGGAAGGGGACATGACAATCCGGAGAAGGGATATCGGTTTTAACATCCTTGTACGGGCAGGAACAGAGTGATAGTTTCCCTTACGATTCGTCCTCCGGTTGCTCAAAATGGTCTGGGTCAATCGTCAGGCGAGGAGAGGGTGGCTTGCCGGGCCGCCCTCTTTATAATCCCGCTGACCGTCTGCCCGGAAATCGAACTTTCTGCTAGAATCCCCTGAAAAGAAGAAAGGACGGCATTGTCTGAGAGCTGGGACATCATCATCATCGGCGGCGGTCCAGCCGGCCTGACCGCCGGCCTGTACTCCGGACGGGCGCGGCGCCGCACGCTCATGCTGGAAAAGGCGGCGGTGGGAGGGCAGGCGGCGACCACCGACCACATCGAGAACTACCCCGGGTTCCCTGATGGCGTGGGCGGCTTCGAGCTGACGCAGCAGATGCGCAGCCAGGCGGAGCGGTTCGATGTCGAGATCCGCGAGATTACCGCGGTGGACTCCATAGAGGCTGACGGCGACGACCGCCTGGTGGTCACTGAGAGCGAGACCTTCCGTTCCAGGGCAGTGATAATCGCTTCAGGGGCTGAGCCAAGCACCCTGGGCATACCGGGAGAGGCGGAGCTCAGGGGCCGCGGCGTGTCATACTGCGCTACCTGCGACGGCGCTTTCTACCGCGACCTGGAGGTAGCGGTGGTGGGCGGCGGTGATTCCGCCATCGAGGAAGCGGTCTTTTTAACCAAGTTCGCCAGCAAGGTCTATGTCATCCATCGCCGCGATGAGCTGAGGGCCGCGCGCATCCTCCAGGAGCGGGCCTTCGAGAATCCGAAGATCGAGATCGTCTGGGATTCGCACCTCAAGAAGATCCTCGGAGAAGGCAAGGTCGAGGAGATCGTCATCGAGAACAAGAACACCCACGAGCGCAAATCGATCATGCTGGCCGGCGTCTTCATCTACATCGGGACTGTGCCCAACACGACTTTCTGCGCCGGCAGCATAAGCCTCGATGACCGCGACTACCTGGTGACTGACGAGAAGCTGGAGACCAGCATGCCGGGCGTGTTCGCCGCCGGCGACTGCCGCGCCAACCTCCTCAAACAGGTGGCGGTGGCGGTGGGCGAGGGCGCCCTGGCCGCGGTGGAAGCTGACAAGTACATCGAGGAGCTCTAGCCGGGCATTGCCGGTAAGGATTCCTGCCTCGCGCAACGAAGTTATCTTGGGGGACGGACTGGCCCGCCCGCGGTGCGCGGACCCGGTCCTGATGTAAAGTTACTGGAAGGAGGGAGTGTGGGCGAGAAGATCTCCGAGGCGACAGACCAGTATTTCGAGGAGGAAGTGCTGGGCGCCGACAGCCCCGCGCTGGTTGACTTCTGGGCGCCCTGGTGCGGACCCTGCCGTACGATGGCGCCGATCGTGGAGGAGCTGGCGGCTGAGCAGGATGGCAGGATCAGGGTCTTCAAGCTGAACGTGGACGACAACCAGGCGACGGCTGCCAGGTATGAAGTCCTCAGCATTCCGACACTCTGTCTGTTCGAGGGCGGCGAACTGAAGAAACGCCTGATCGGGGCCGTCCCCAGGAAGAAGCTCCTGGAAGAGCTCGAACCCTGGATCGGTGCCTGATGCCGTTCATCGAGGTCAAACTCTACGAAGGCCGCACGCAGGAGCAGAAGCAGGCCCTGGTGGACCGGATCACGGAAGCGTTCGTGGAGGTCGCCGGCACGCCGAAGGAGCACGTCTGGATCGTTTTCCGGGATGTCCCCAGGGACCAGTGGGGCATGGCGGGCGAGTTGCAGGGGTAGCGGCTAGCCGGCCATCCCTTCGCGCACCAGCAGCTCCGCGATCTGGATGGCGTTGGTGGCCGCCCCCTTGCGCAGGTTGTCGCTGACGATCCAGAGGTTAAGGCAGTTCTCCGCCGACTCATCTTCCCTGATGCGCCCCACGAACACCTCGTCCCGGCCCTGGGCGGTAATCGGCATCGGGTATGCGCCGGCCGCCGGGTCATCCTCGACGACGATGCCCGGAGTCGCTGCGAGCAGTTCGCGCGCGGCGGCGGCGCTCAAGGGGCCGGCGGTCTGGACGTTGAGTGACTCGCAGTGGGTGTTGAACACCGGCACGCGGGTGCAGGTGGCGGTCAGGCGCAGGTCGGGGGCGCCCAGGATCTTGCGCGTCTCCTGGACCATCTTCACTTCCTCGTTGGTATAGCCGCTATCGTGGAACGACTCGATGTGGGGGATGATGTTGAAGGCGATCCGGTGGGGGTAGACGCCCACCTGGACCTCACCCGACTCGAGCACTGCCTCGGACTGGCTGAACAGCTCTTCGATGGCGCGGTTGCCCGTCCCGGAGACCGACTGCATCGTGGTCACCACCACCCGCTCGATGCCCACGGCATCATGGATGGCCTTGAGCGGCACCACCATCTGGATCGTGGAGCAATTGGGGTTGGCGATTATGCCTTCGTGCCACTTGACGTCGTCCGGGTTGACCTCGGGGACGACCAGGGGCACGTTGGGCTCCATGCGGAAGGCGCTGGAGTTGTCGATGACGACGGCTCCAGCCTCGGCTGCCGTCGGCCCGAACTCGCGGCTGCGGGCGCCGCCGGCGGAGAAGAGCGCTATGTCCACCCCGTCGAAGCTGCCAGCCGTCAGCTCCCTCACCTTGACCTCCCTGCCGGCGAAGACGACTTTCCTGCCTTCGGAACGGGCAGAGGCCAGCGGCCTGAGCTTGCCCACCGGGAAACCGCGCTCCTCCAGGAGCTTGAGCATGATCGTGCCGACGGCGCCGGTGGCGCCGACGACTGCTATGTCATACCGGTCGGTCATGATCGATCTCGAACAATTCTATCTGATTGGAGCAGCAGAGCGAAGCTAGAGCTCCGGGGGGACGTTGTTTCCTATGTTTCCTAACTCGGAATTATAGGATTCAGAAACCTCCGGCCTGCGTGAAGTACGAGCAACTAAATATCTGGTCTCCTTTAGGAAACATAGGAAACAACGTCCCCGAACGCTCGGAGCGCCGGTCATCCGCCCAGCTGGAACTCCTGGTGGAGCGCCTTCACAGCATCAGCCACCCGGTCGCGCTCGATGACGCAGGAGACCTTGATGGACGAGGTGCTGATCATCTCGATATTGATGCCCTGTTCGGCCAGCGTCTTGAACATCCGCGCGGCCACGCCCGGGTAGCTCTTCATGCCCGCCCCGACGATAGAGACCTTGCCCATCTTCTCGCCGAGCACATAAGCGACGCCGAGCTTGTCGCAGATCCTGTCCAGTGCCCGCTGGGCCGCCGGCAGGTCCGCCTGCATCACGGTGAAGGAGATATCGGTGGTCCCCTGCTCGCTGACGTTCTGCAGGATCATGTCGACGTTGACGTTCTCCTCCGCGAGCGCGCCGAAGACGTTCGCGGCGATGCCCGGCTTGTCGGGGACGCGCAGCAGGGTCAGCTTCGACTCTTCAGTTGTGTGGGTCACGGCGCTTACGACTGCTTTTTCCATCTCCTCATCTTCCTTCCTGACCAGCGTTCCCGGTTTATCGGTAAAACTGCTTCTGACGTGCAGCGGCACGCTGTACTTCTGGGAATACTCCACCGAGCGCAGCATCAGCACCTCGGCGCCGGTGGCCGCCATCTCCAGCATCTCCCCGTAGGAGACGATGTCGATCTTGCGCGCCTGGGGTACGATGTTAGGGTCGGCGGTATAGACGCCGTCGACGTCGGTGTAGATCTCGCATACATCGGCTCCCAGGGCAGCCGCCAGGGCCACCGCCGTGGTGTCGGAGCCACCGCGCCCGAGGGTGGTGACGTCCTCGTCGGGAGACATCCCCTGGAACCCGGCCACCAGCGCAATCTTACCACTGTCGAGGGTATCCCTTAAACGGGTGCCGGCGATGCCGGTGATGCGCGCCTTGGTGTGGACTGTGTCGGTCTGGATGCCGGCCTGGGAACCGCTCAACGAGATGGCTTCGTGGCCGAGTTCGTGGATGGCCATGGCCAGGAGCGCCACGCTGACGCGCTCGCCGGTGGACAGCAGCATGTCGAGCTCCCGCTCGGGCGGGCTAGTGGATATCTCGTGGGCCATCCTGAGCAGCTCGTCGGTGGAGTCGCCCATGGCGCTGACGACAGCTACCACCTGGTTGCCCGCTTCATGGGTGGCGCAGATGCGCCGGGCGACGTTCTGGATGCGCCCGGTGTCGCCCACGGAGGTGCCGCCGTATTTCTGCACGATGGTAGCCATGATGCAGATTCTATCAAATACGGGGAGGTGGTCGGTCGATGTCGGCAATAAAAAAAGGGCGCGCCGCAGCGCGCCCTTCGATGACGTATCAGGGATCGCCTAGGAGAGGCACTCCTCCTTCTTCAGGAGCTCTTCCCACTTGCGGTCGATGTGCTCCTGGATGTCGATGAGCAGCTGCTCGGTATCGTCCCGCTTGAACAGGTGGGCGAAGCGCCCCTGCTTCTTCAGCCAGTCCGCCACCGGCGTCTTCTTCTCCGGGCGCGGCTTGTAGTTGATCTTGTACTTGCCGTCCTCTACCTCATAGAGAGGCCAGTAGCAGGACTGCACCGCTTCCTTGGCCAGGGCGATGGTCTCCTCTGCCGGCGTCCTCCAGCCGCGCGGGCAGGGGGAGAGGATATTGAGGAAAGCCGGACCGGGCGTCCTGAAAGCCTTCTCCGCCTTGGTCATCAGGTCCTTGAAGTTATGCGGTGAGGCCGTGGCTACGTAGGGGATGTCATGCGCCGCCATGATCTGGGTCAGGTCCTTGCGGTTCTGCTGCTTGCCCGTGGACTCCTTGCCCACGGGGCTCGTGGTGGTCCAGGCGCCGCACGGAGTGGCGCTGGAGCGCTGGAAGCCCGTGTTCATGTAGGCGCCGTTGTCGTAGCAGACGTAAACGAAGTCATGGCCGCGCTCGGCAGCGCCCGAGAGCGCCTGGAAGCCGATGTCGTAGGTGCCGCCGTCGCCGCCGAAGGCCACGAAGTACATGTCCTCCTTGACCTTGCCCTGCTTCTTCAGCGAGCGGTAGGCGGTCTCGACGCCGCTGATGGTGGCGCCGGCGTTCTCGAACGCCGAGTGGATCATGGAATCGCGCCAGGCGGTGTAGGGGTAGATGGTGGTCGATACCTCCAGGCAGCCGGTGGATACCGTGACCACCGCCGGCCCGGGGCAGGCCGCCATCACCTGGCGGACATTGACGGAAGCGCCGCAGCCGGCGCAGAGCCTGTGCCCGCCGGTCAGGCGTTCCTGCTGGTTTGCCAGTTCCTTGGGTTTCGCCATCGTGATCAGCCCTCTCTCACGTTGAGGTAGTGTCTTGTACTGGCCACCTGTTCACCGGCGGCGGCCCGCTCCAGGGTCTCCACGGCCCCCTCGATGTCATCCGGGAAGATGTCCCTCCCGCCGAGGCCGTAGATGAAGTTGTAGATTTGCGGCCGCGTCTCGGCGTCGAACATGGCCGAGCGGATCTCCGTGAACAGCGGCCCACCCTGGGCGCCGAAGGAATCGGAGCGGTCCATCACGCCGATCACCTTGGCGCCGGAGAGCGCCTCGCGGATCTGGTCGTAGGGGAACGGCCTGAAGGTCCTGACCTTGAGCATGCCCACCTTCCTGCCATCCTCGCGCAGCCTTTCCACCACTGTCCTGACGTTGCCGGCGGCGGAGCCGATGGCCACCAGGACCACCTCGGCGTCCTCGATCGCGTAGGTCTTGAAATGCCCGTACTCGCGGCCGGTCAGTTCGCCGTACTCCTTGCCCACCAGCTCGATGACCGACAGCGCCCGGTCCATCGCCTGGTTCTGGACGACCTTGTGCTCGAAGTACCAGCCGCCCAGGCTGTCGAAGGCGCCCATCGTCACCCGCTGTTCCAGGTTCAGCAGCGAGTGGCCGGGCACGTACTCGCCCACGAAATCCTTGACCTGCCCGTCTTCCAGGGTGTCCACCGAGCTGATGGCGCCGCTGATGATGAAGCCGTCGATCATGGTCATCACCGGCAGGCGCACGTCCATGTGCTCGCCGACGCGAAACGCCTGGATGGCGTTGTCGTATCCTTCCTGGATGTCTTCACCGTAGAGCTGGATCCAGCCGGCGTCGCGGCCGCCCATGGAGTCGGAATGGTCGCAGTGGATGTTGATGGGGCCAGAGAGCGCCCGGGTGACCACCGGCATCGTTATCGGCAGCCTCAGGGAGGCCGCTATGAACAGCATCTCCCACATCAGCGCGAACCCCTGGCTGGAGGTCGCGGTGCAGGTGCGCGCGCCGGCGGCGGCGGCGCCGATGGCGGCGCTCATGGCGCTATGCTCGCTCTCGGCGGCGATGTACTCCGTCTTGACCACGCCGTCCGCCACGTACTGGGCATAGTTCTGGGCGATCTCGGTCTGGGGTGTGATGGGGTAGGCGGCGACCACGTCGGGCTCGGCCTGCTTGAGGGCGAGCGCCACGGCGCCGTTACCCGTTATCGCTTTACGGGCCATTATTTCTCCTCCAGTTCACAGGCGATTTTCTCGTTGCTCATCTCGATGGCGGAGCGCGGGCAAACGGCCTTGCAGATGCCGCATCCCTTGCAGTGCTTCAGTGCGAAACCGGTCAGCTTGCTGTCCTTGACCGTGATAGCCGAGTCGGGGCAGCCCCAGAAGCAGATCATGCAATGGTTGCACTTCTCCATGTCCAGCACCGGACGGTCGGTGCGCCAGCCGCCGGTCTCGTAGTCGTCGGCGGTGCCGGACTCGGGGATGGTGGCGCCGACCTCGTGCCTGCCCGGCCCCCAGTTCTGGATGTCAGAATAATCCCACTTCTTACTCATTTCCGGAGACCTCCTCGTAACCGCGTTTTACCGCCTCCAGGTTGGCGTTGACGATGTCCTCGTTGAACTTCTTGCCCAGCGAGGTCTTCACTTCTTCGAGGATGCCCTCCAGCGAGAAGAGGCCACTCACCTTGGCCAGCGCCCCCACGAGGGGGGTGTTGGGTATGGCCCGCCTGATGGTCTCCAGGGCGATCCTGGTGGCGGGCACGGCGTAAACCTTCTTGCCCTTCATCTCCGGCCGGTCGGCCAGGCTGGTGCAGGGTTCCTCGGAATTGACTATGACCACGGCCCCCTCGGCGGTGCCGGCGGTGACGTCCACCACGTCCAGCAGCGAAGGGTCCAGCACCAGCACGTAGTCGGGGTGCTCGACGGCGCTGTAGATCTGGATCGGCTCGTCCGACAGGCGCGTGAAGGCGACGATGGGCGCGCCGGACCGCTCCGGGCCGTACTCGGGGAACGCCTGGAAGTATTTGTCCTGGCTGAGCGCCACTTCAGCGACCATCTTGGCCGCGGTTACGGCTCCCTGGCCACCCCTCGCATGCCAGCGAATCTCGGTAATCTGCTGCATTTAAACCTCCTGTGGGGTAAAAACCCCGGCCAGCGCGCCGGGGCGGTCTGCTGAAAAAGGGGCCGGCGAACGGCATAGATCAGGCCCTTTCTGCCGGATGCAACATTCTAGCAGGGATTTTTTCATATTTGTACCCAATTGTGAAAAAAATCTCAAAGACAGGCGGCAAGAACGGCGGCAGGACCGCCGGGACCGGCTTGGCGACTTATCTGACCATATTTACATATTGGTACAATAATGTTAGAATTCTCCGTGCGGTGGGACGGTACTGCAAGTTGGGCAGGCATGGTTCGGCACGACAGGGGGCAAGGCTGGGACCGTCCGGCATGAGTGTGCGAGTGCGCAGGTCGCTAAGGGCCTGGCGTGACTCTGCCGCCACCGCCACGAACGGTAAGTTCCCGCAAGGCGCCTCAGGTTTTTTAGAGCATCCTACCTGGAAATGCTGATTCCCTTTTGCCTGTTCTCAGGCCGCTGTGGCGCGCAGGCGCTCGCCCGCCGGCGAAAGGATGGCGAAGCATGATGGATCGAAACAGGGGGGCCGTGGGACGACGGCTCAAGAACGGAAAAGAAGGGGAGCTGTCGTGGAATTGAGCAAAAGGTACGTCAGGGACGAGAAAATGGTATCACGCCGGATAGGGCCCGAGATGATCCTGGTGCCTGTCCACCGGGACGTCGGAGACCTCGACAACGTCTATTCCCTCAATGAGACCGCCTCCTTCATCTGGTCGCACCTGGATGGGAAGAAGACGCTTGAGCAGGTCAGGGACCTGTTGCTTCAGGAATACGACACCGACCAGGGCAAGGCTGAGGACGACCTGCGCCGGTACATCGGGCAGCTGCTGGAGATACGCGGCATCAGGGAAATCGAAAGCTAGTGGTTGATAACAAAGGCTGATGGACTGTCCAGGAGAACAGATTCCCC
Organism: Gaiellales bacterium; assembly: GCA_003599855.1. GTDB lineage: Bacteria > Actinomycetota > Thermoleophilia > BMS3ABIN01 > BMS3ABIN01 > SURF-19. The sequence continues at coordinate 8,424 of QZKG01000042.1, forward strand.
GAGCCGGCTACGGCTCTTTCAGCAAGCGCATCCACTCCCTGGTCAGGGAGCGGGTCCCCGTGGGCGGCAGCATCGAGTTCACCGCCAGGTGCAACCTGGGCTGCGTCCACTGTTTCGTGAAGGATAACCGTTCCCCCGGGCTCGGTTTGGAGGAGTGGCAGAACGTGCTGGACCAGGTCGCGGACGCCGGCTGCTTCTGGCTGCAGATGACCGGCGGCGAACCGCTCCTCAGGCCGGACTTCAGGGAGCTGTACCTTTACACGAAGAAGAAGGGTTTCCTGGTCACGCTCTTCACCAACGCCACCCTGATGACGCCGGAGATAGCTGACCTGCTGGCGGAGTGGCCCCCCTTCGCCGTGGAGGTGAGCCTCTATGGCGCTTCCCCGGAGTCCTACCAGAAGGTCACCGGCTCCGCGGACGCCTATGACCGCTGCATGGAGGGCATAGCGCTGTTGAAGGATCGGGGCCTGCCGCTCAGGCTCAAGAGCATGGTGCTGGCTGAGAACCGTGATGACCTGCAGACGATGATGGATCTCGCCCGTGGGCTCGGAGCGGAGTTCCGCTACGACGCCAACATCCACGGCCGGGTCGACGGCGACATGGCCCCGGGCGAACACCGCCTGAGTCCCGAAGAGGTCCTGGAGCTGGACTTCCTCGACCGCCGGCGCATCTCGGCGCTCAAGGAGTTCGTCGACTACTGCGAGCGCACGACCATCGATGACGAACAGCTCTACCATTGCGGCGCCGGGCTCAACTCGTTCCACATCGACGCCGCCGGCAACCTCTGCCTCTGCATCATGGTGCGGGACGGCAGCCGGCCCATCCTCGAGTCTTCGTTCCGGGAACTGTGGGAGACGGAGATCCCCCGCCTGCGCTTCCGCAAGGCTCCTGCAGGCTATTCCTGCAAGGGCTGCGAGCTGTATTCCCTGTGCGGGCAGTGCCCTGGTTGGGGCCGGCTGGACGAGGGCGGCGTCGACAGCCGTTCGGATTTTCTCTGCCGCCTGGCCCACTTGCGCGCGCAGGCGTATCGTGATGTTGATGAATGGATAAAATAGTGGTTGACAGATATTTTAATATAGAGTAATATTCCATGTGTTATTTGGTTCAACGGCAAACATGTGACTATGGGAAAGGGATGGGCTGATGAGGAAAGGTTATGAGGCTCCGGTGATAGAGATGGTTCCGCTGGTTATCGAGGAGGCCGTACTGGCCAACTGCAAGTGCGTATCTCCCCAGATCGACGGTCCGCCGTCGGGCTGGTGCAGCGGAGTGTTCCAGGTAAGCTGTTCGGTGTCCGGCAGCTAGGCTGCTCGTCGGGCCGGGAGCGTCCCGCGGCGACGGACCGTTTTTGACTACATTGGTGTAATTTGGGGCAAATTGCCTATTGTATCGGTGGCATGGTTGGTGTACCATTCTATCCCTGAACTGATAGGAGTGACTGCAGCGACAGGGAGGTGGAGAGAGGATGAAGAAAGTCTACGCATCGCCAACGATCGAGCTGGTGCCGCTGGTTATCGAAGAGGCCGTGCTGGCCAACTGCAAGTGTGTGCACCCGCAGATCGACGGTCCCCCCACCGGCTGGTGCAGTGGAGTGTTCCAGGTGAGCTGCTCGACAGTCGGCAGTTAGCAAGGCAGGAAAAAATCGTGGGGCCCCGGCGCCACAACACAATATTTTCTGGTAAAAAAGGCTTCCTGGTGAGCCTTTTTTATTGGAGCACAAGTAATAAAATGATTCACGAAGGGCTTCGCTCATGACGCGATCGGCTGATTTTCTCATCGCTGGCATCCGTTTCTCTGTCAGGGCGGACGCCGCTGCCCCGGCGTTCGATGTGCCCGAGACCTATCTCCAGTTCCAGGTCGATGGGGGCGGTGAGCCGGATTTTGAGATCGACGTGAAGGGCGCCGGCCTCCCAGATTGGCAGGCTGAGCCGCTTTTCGATTCCGGCGGGCCCTGGAAGCTCTGGAGCCTCGAAGGCGGCGGGACCGCTATCTCCTTCCACAGCACCGGGATGGAGGAGCCCTACCAGCTGGCGCTGGTGGACCCCGGCTTCACCCGCGCTGAGACCTGGCTCCACCCCGAAGTCTACCGTGAGACCCCCGGATTCTTCCCCTTCACCTATCCCCTGGACGAAGTGCTGGCAGTCAACCTGCTGGCCCTGGGCCGGGGGGTGGAGGTCCATGCCTGCGGCGTCAGCGATGGCGGCCGCGGCATCCTCTTCCCCGGAGTCTCCGGTGTGGGCAAGAGCACCATGGCCAAACTCTGGGACGACGAGGAAGGCGTGGTCGTCCTCAGCGACGACCGCATCATCATCACGGAAAATGACGGGGAGTTCTGGATGCACGGCACCCCCTGGCACGGCGACGCCGGCATCGCCGACCCCGGCGGCGTGCGGCTGGAAGCGATCTGCTTCCTGCGCCATGACGAGACGAACCATGCCGGGAGACTTGGCCCCGGACAGGCCGCCTCCCGCCTGGTGGCGCGCTCTTTCCCGACTTTCTGGAACCATGAGGGCATGAGTTTCACTACCGGCATCGCAGCCGGTGTAGCCGTCAGCATACCCGCCTATGAGATGGGCTTCCGGCCGGACAGGGCGGCGGTGGAGTATGTCCGCGGGCTGCTCTGAAGGCTCCGCCGGTCCGGGCGCCGTCAGGGGCGCCGGGGACAAGGTTCTGAATTGTCCCCTGGACGAACTGGCGGCCATCGCCCGCGACGTGCTGGCCGGCGGTAACCGCCTCAGGTTCCGCGCCCGGGGTTTCAGCATGCTTCCCATCATCGAAGACGGGGATACCGTGACCGTCGAGCCTTCGGCGGCGGGTGGCCCGGTCCGGGGGGATATCCTGCTGACCACCGACGCCGCCGGTGCGGTGCGGGTTCATCGCCTGCTGGCGGTGACTCGCCGGGGCAGTCAGCAGCGCTATATCACCAGGGGCGACAACTCCGGCTCGGCTGACCCGCCTGTGAACGCCGCTGGCATCCTGGGCATCGTGCGCTCGGTACAGAAGCACAATGGTGGCAGGGAGGTTGACCTTGCCGGCGACGCCGGCCTGCGCCGCGCCGGACGTGCGCTCGCCGGGCTGCAATCCCTCTCCTGGCGGCTGCTGGTTCTCAGGAAGGACGCTGACGGCAATGGCGGCAAGGCGGGGGCTGTGGCGGCGGGCCTGGCGCTCAGGGGGCTGGGGCTATTGTCAAAGGCGCCAAGAAGCTACCTGCGCCGGCGGGTGGGCAGCGCCTGAGCCTTACGGCAGCGGACCTGGCAGGTAGAGCATGGTCCCGCAGCTGTCCTGGGTTTCGAGGTAGATGCTGGAACGGAATCCCTGTACCCCCGATGGCACGCTGTATTCTATCGTGACGCCGCTGGCGGAAAGGACGCCGATGGTCCCCACCGGGACAGGCGGCGTGCTGGTCATGACGACGCCCGAGGTAGACGGCGCGCCCACGATGGACGCCCCCAGCGCCTCGGCGTGCGCGGAATCATTGGCGATGCTGTAGTCCACCGAGAGGATGCGGTCGTCGAAGGCCTGCATCGAGGGCCAGTAGCTGCTGGTAAGGAAGAGCCGCAAGACCGGCCCTGCCGCTGTGAAGCTCCAGTCGCGCGTGGCGGTGTTGCCGGCTTGGTCGGATGCGGAAAGGGAGACCGTGTGCGGCCCCGGGCCGATCGCCGTTGCGTCGTAGGACACCGAAGAACCGCTCACCGAAGCGGCGCCGGTAACATCCTGGCCGTCCAGGGACAGCGTGACCGAGCCGGCGTCGACGCCCGAGCGGTTGTCGGCGTAGCCGGCGCTGATCACCGGCGACAGGCAGACGCCCTCAGCTCCCTCTGCGGGTTCGATGCTGCCGATCTCGGGCGGCGTCACGTCCGCTATCCGGTCCATCCAGATGTCGTAGCCATTCGCTCCCACCTCTTCCCAGACCACGATCTCCCGGTCCACCGCCGGATAAGCCTGGATCTGGGAGCCCGAGGCTATCACCAGGTCCTGGCCGGAAGTCAGGTCCCTGCCGTGGATGTCGGTGCCGCTTTGCCACACGATCAGGTCCTGGCTGATGCGTGGTGACGGTGAGTTGGCCAGTGGCATGCCGGAAGCGAGAAGCACGGGCACGTTGTCATCCAGGTTCTTCATCCAGACGCTGTGCTGCCCGCCGGAGTCGGACTGCCAGACGATGTTCCTGCCGTCGATGTCGGCCACTTTCTGGTTGCCGGAGCCGGTAGCCACCGGCTGCTCGGAGCCGCCGGGCATCTCGCGCATCCAGATGTCGACGTCCCCGCCGCGCGAGTCCTCCCAGATGACGGCGCTGCCGCTGATCCTGGGCTGCCACTGCCTTGCCGCGTTGGTGCAGACGGGAGTGGTCACGATATTATCCGGATCGGTGATGTCAGCCATGAAGATGTCGTTGTTGCCGAGGGCATCGCTAACATAGACGACGAGGTTGCCGTCCGTTGCCGGCAGGCCCTGGTGGCCAGGCCCGGAAGCCACCGTCTTGATCAGGCCGCCGGGCAGTTCCCGCATGAAGAGGTCGTTGGTGCCGCCGATCAGGTTCTGCCAGAAAGCATGGGTCCCGTTGGTGGCGGGGACGTTCTCGTAGGTCACGCTCGCGCTGACCACGAACCCGTTCAGGACGGGGGCGCTCAGGTCATAGCCGTAGATGTCCCAGTTGCCCGAGCGGAAATCCTTCCAGACGATGATGTCGCCCTGCACGTCGGGGCGGCCCTGGTTGGCGGGTGCGTCGGTTATCTGTGTCGGGGCGGCGGACGCAACCGCTACCAGCGCCGCCGAGAGGAGCAGGGCGAGTATGATTCCCGCTATGAAAGAATTGCGTCTCACTGCCTGATGACCCTTAAACCCTTCCGTACCCTTGAAAGGGACGACACCTGAAGCCCAGCCGTCCCTCCGTACCGGTGACCCTCCCCCGGTACGATGTCCACCCCCTTTTTGTGTTCTGTTCATTTTAGCGCAGGAGTGCTGGCATGTAAACAAAAAAGGGCGGCGTATAAAGTGACGGCCGGTGTCTCAGGAGGACCGGGAATAGCGGGAGAGCAGGCCCGCGGCGGTGTCGGCTACCCGCAGTCGTGACGATTCCGGGGAGAGCAGCACAGCCTCGCCCTGGTACTTGAGGATCTCCTCCGTCAGCCAGCGCTCGGAGAAGAAAGGTATCCTCGATACCAGGGCGCCATCCTCGAGCAGCGTCGTGTTCGGCTCCAGCTCCAGAACCCAGCGGGCCGTATCGGGGCTGAACCAGACCTCGGCGGTGCGGGCGCCGCTGGCGCCGGAGGGGAGGCGCGGGTCGGCCAGGTACGGCTCCAGGTCGATGTCCCTGGGGGTGAAGGCCTCATCCAGCAGGCGGGCGCTCTTCATCATGGCGAAACGGAAGGTGCGGATCGCGTCCCGCACGCGGCACCAGGCCACCAGGTACCACTGCCCCTTGGTGCGGTTGATCAGGCAGGGCTCCACCACGCGCCGCGTCAGGGCGCCGCTGTCCTGGGAGAGGTACTCTATCTCCACCAGCAGGTTCTCGCTGAGCCCCCGGTTGACCGCCCGGCAGATGCTGAAATCCTCCCTTGCGGTCTCGCCCACGGGGATGATCGCCAGCTCGTCCAGGCCTCCCGCGGCGGCGATGATCTTCTCGCGGGCGCTTTCCAGCGAACGGAACTGCCCCGAGAGGATCTGGCTGCCCACGAGGTCGAAGGCGAGTATCATCGCCCTGGCCTCCCGTGGCGTCAGGTGAACCGGCTGTCTCATCATCTCCCCTTCGGGATGGCTGGTGACCCTGAGCTCGTCGCCGTCGACGTAGGCTTCCACCAGGTAGACCCCCGGGCTGGCGCTGACCAGCAGCAGCAGCTCCAGGTCCTTTTCCAGCGCCTCCCGCTCCAGCCCCAGGTCGGCGCAGGCCGTCGCCATCGGCATGGTGATCTCCTCGGACCCGTCCAGGCGGTCCACCAGGTAGGACACGGTGCGGGCCAGCTGGGAGAAGTGCTCCGGCTCCACCTGCGGCGCCTCGCCTTCCAGCGGCGGGCGGGGCCCCGGCTGTTCAGCCGCCGCCGGCGCAGGCCTGGGCGGCTCCCCCTCATGCAGCGCTGCCACCTTCTCCAGGGACGACCTGATGCGCCCGCGGAGCTCCTCAGGTTCTTCCAGGACCGCTTCCGCTCCCAGCCCCAGTACCAGCGAGCAGAGCTCATGGGGGTTGGAGAAGCTGGTCGTGAAGCCGGCGCCGCCATCCTCGTCGCTCTCCACCGAGCCGCAGTGGGAGAGGTTGTTCCTGGCCCACCAGCCCATGAGCGGCGAGAAGCGGATCACGGCCTGGCCGCGGGGCGGTCCCAGCTGCCAGGGTTCCTGTGAGGCATAGCTCCGGATGTCGAAACCTTCCGGGGCCTTGAAGTCGTGCTCGCTCTTGCTGGCGTAGCGGATGCGGCCGGTCATGCGCCGGAGCTTGAACACGCGCGTGTCGCCGCGTTCGTGGGCCAAGCCGGCCAGGTACCAGTCGCCACGGTAGACGAAGAGGCCGTACGGGTCGACGCGGCGCTCCTCGGCGGCGTCCCGGCCCATGGAGTGATAGTCGAAGGTGATGGTCTTGCGCCGGGAGATGGCTGACTCGAGGCGCGTCAGCCTCGCCGCTACCTCGCTATCGTAACCGGAGGACAGCAGGTTGACGGACGCGCGGATGGTGACGGGGTCGTCCAGGCGGTTGCCGCTGCCCAGCGCCAGGCCCTGCAGCGCCAGCCGCAGCAGGCGGCTGTAGGCGAACTGGCCGCCCAGGAGCTGCAGGCAGGCGTTGATCGCCATGAGCTCGGCGGCGGAGAACTCCACCCGGGGCAGGAAGAAGTTCTCCCGCGGCAGCCAGTAGACGTCGCCGTCGCCGAACTCGTCCCGCTCGTGCTCGACCTCGATGCCGATGCTCCCCAGCTCCTCACGGTCGGCGAAGAAGCGGCGGGTGAAGGCCTCGAACTTCTGGTCGACGTCGCCGTAACCCTCGACGTTCAGGCGGATGGAGTCAGCGTCCACCTTGCGGCCGCGCACCGACATGAGGTATGCCACCAGCGACAGCTGCCGGATCATCTTGTCCTTGTCCCGAGGGTCTGCAGTCTTGCGGGGTTGCTCCGTGGCCATGGCTCACCTCCGTCCGTCGGCTGCCCGGCGGGGCCGGCGCCGCCGTATCTCACTGGTTGCGGTTTGAACCGTCCGGGGGGACCGCCATGGGCAGCCCCTGCTCGTTCCGTCCGGCCGGTCTGATATAAATGATCAGCGGTCGATCAACAATTATTCTATCGCGAAAGTACGAACCTGTCAGCGGGAACGGCGCTATTTTCGCCCGGACGATTTCGGGATAGGATAGCCATGAGGGCATGCGGCCGGGGGCTTTGAGGCTGAAGTGTGCTTATCCCGTGCAGCTGATGTGTCAGTGCCATACCAGCAGTACGAAAGGACCAGAGGAGGGTGAGTAATGGACGTAGCCATATTCCTTATCATCATGATCGGCCTTGCCCTGCTGCTGGCCTTTTCGTCTGAGTAGGTCGCTGCTGAAGCCGCGAAGGGCTGGGGGGTCGTTGTAGCCGGGGGCTTCGAGGCTGTCATCCTGAGGAGCCGCAGGCGACGAAGGATCTCGTCCATCAAAATGACCGGGAGGCGTGGTTTGAAGCTGACATCACTACTATACAGGGCGGCGCGGCTGCTCAGGGACGCCGAGGTGATCACCTCGGGCAGTCCGAAGAAGATGGCGCGCCGGGTCAAGAACAAGGTCGTGGGCCGCCATGTCTTCCGGCGGATAAACCGGTGGTGAGCGTCCATGCCTCGATAGCGGGGGTTCACTGCCTGACGATACAGGCGGGCCGGCCGGGCGGCTCCATGAAGGGCGGGCGGTCCCATGTCCTTTAGGGTCATCTGCGGCCCCGCGGGCGCCGGCAAGACGCGCCAGGCGACGGCGTTGTTCCGGGAAGCCCTCGATGCTGGCCTGGAACCGCTCTACGTAACCCCGTCCGGCCCGGACCAGCGGCATTTCACCAGGCATCTGATCGAACTGCTGGGCGTGGTCTCGGGCGGTGCCGTACTGACCTTTGACGGCCTCTGCCGGCGCCTGCTGAAGAGCGCGGGCGATTCCCGCAGGATAATCGAGCCCCACGAGAAACCGTTGCTGATCAGGAGCGCAGTGACACTGCTGGGCGGCAAGCTCGATCACCTGCGGGAGCCCATGCTCAAGGAGGGTTTCGTGGCAGCGGCGGTGCGGCTGTTCTCCGAGCTGGCCGCCCTGGGTGTGGACCAGGCGGAACTGGGCAAGGGGCTGGCCGGCTGGTCCGGGAGCAGGAGGCGGCGGCAGGCGCTCACCGGAGACCTGTTCCGCCTGTACTGTGAATACGGCGTCCTCCTGAAAGACATGGACGCCATCGACATCGAGACAGCGAGGCTCGCGGCGGTGGAGATCGCCGCCGGCGTAGGGCATCTGTCCGGCAACATGCTCATCTTCGACGGTTTCAAGGATTTCACCCCGGAACAGCACCTCTTCCTCAGGCAGGCGCGGCAGAGCGGCGTCGATGTGGCCATCACCCTGCCGTGCACGCCTGACGGTGAGGTCTACGCGGGCCAGCGCCGGCACCTGGAGCAGCTCGGGTTGGCGCCTGGGGATGTCGAGTGGTTGCCGCCGGCGGATTCAAGCGGGGGAGCCCTGGCCCACCTGGCGGCCGATCTTTTCGAAGAAGGCGCCGAAAGGGCCCCATGCGATGACAGCATCACCATCGTCAGCGGCGCTGGCGTCCGGGGGCAGGCCGAGCAGGTCGCTGCGGAGATACTGGGCCTGTTCCGCTCCGGCACCAGCCTCGATGATATCGCCGTCATCTGCCGCAGCTCCGGGCGCGATCTTGTGCTGATCGCCGAGACCCTGGCCGAGTTCGGCGTTCCTTCCGATTTACCGGCGCCGCTCCCGGTGTCGCACACTCCCCTGGGGCGGGCTCTGCTCGCCATCCTGGATTTCGTCGCCACCGGCAGTCCCGCCGCCCTCATGGGTTACCTGCGCAGCGGCTTCGCCCCGTACGATGATGACGTGGTCGACCGTTTCGACTGCGAAGCGCGGCTCTACGGGACCGAGGGTTTCGAGGGACTTCTTTCCCGGTGGCGGTCGTTGTCGGGCCATGCCCTCGAAGAGGTGACGCGCCTGCGCGAAGAGGCCGCCCGGGGGCTGGAGGGCCTGTGCGAAGGGCTGGGCGAGCTGATCCCCCGGATGCTGTCTGTCCGGCTCGCCGGCGCCACCACGCTGCCAGACATCGACGTCGCCGCCGCGGGGAAGCTGGTGGAGCTGTGCCAGGACATAGCCCGGCACGGCCTTGATGCGGCAGAAGGTGACAGCGAGGGCGGGCGGGGCAGGACGGGCGGTCACGCCGGTGTGCTCGACCTGCTCCGGCGCAGCATCGCCGCCGCCGAGGTGCGGACACCCGGCGGCATGCGGCGCGGCTGCGTGCGGCTGCTCGACCCGCATCGCGTCCTCAACCAGAATTTTGACACGGTATTCATCTGCGGCCTGCTGGAGAAGCAGTTCCCGCGGTCGGTGGTGGAAGACCCCTTCTTCTCGGACATGGAGCGGCAGGAACTCGGCGCCCACGGCCTGCCCCTGGAGGGCCACGAAAGTGCGCTCGAAGAGGAGAAGTTCCTTTTCCACCGGACGCTGACCCGTGCCCGCAGCCGCATTTACCTCTGTTACCCCTACTGTGACAAGGAAGGCAAGCCCACGGTCCCGTCCCTCTTCATCGACTACGTCCGGGAGCTGTTCAGCGACAAGCCGCGGCATGTCCAGCGGCTCATCACCGAAGTGGCCTTCGCGCCCACGGCGGCGCCCACCCCCGCCCAGGCGCTGCGCTCACTGGCGGTGGCGGGAGCCGCGGGAGAGCTCTCCGCCTCTCTGGAAGCCGCCGCTGGGGCTAGCCTGGACGGGCGCCTGCAGGC
>QZKG01000049.1 GCA_003599855.1 Gaiellales bacterium
CCCCGGGACCGGCCAGAACATGATTGTCTATATCGTCAGCCTGGAATTCCCCGGCACCGAGCAGGAACTGGCCAAGATCGGCTACGACATCGCCAAACGGCGGGCCGATCACAGGGCCAAGATGGATCAGATCGAGGCCGAGGCCCGGAAGGCCCTGGAGCACCTGGAAGAGACCCCGGAGGAAATGCGGGAGGTCCAGGAAGAATTCTATCCCGAAGGGGTTACCGTAGAGGTGCAAACCGAGACGGCGCCGGAGTCCGAACCGGAACCGGGGCAGGAACCCACAGCAGTGCCGTCCCCCGAGGCCAGCCCCCTTGCGGCGAGTGAGAAACTGGAAACACCTGAAGAAATTTCTTCTTCGCACGAGTTGGTATCTGGAGAGGAATCAGTGCCGGTTTCCTGGGATTCTCCACCGCCGCTACCTCAGCCCTCGGTGAACTCCAAAAACAACAAGGGCAAGAAGGTCCCGCCCCCGCCACCTCCGACAGCCGAAAAGGCGGAAGAAGGCAAGCCCTCTCTCTTTTAATCCAAACACCACCTTAGAGGAAGTCCTGGGGCGATCAGAGATTACCTTAATAAACCCTGTCGCCCCGGGGCTTAAATGTCCGGCGTGACAGGACTGTAAATTTATCTTAACATCGTGTGCCTGACCTGAAGCTCCTTGATTTAAAGGACTTTCCAGAGCATAATTGTAAAAGATATGAGCAAAAGCCTATAGGGGCGTCGGATTATGCCTCGTGCCACTAACCACCGGGCCTAAGGCACTTGATGAGTACCATGGGTTGAATCATAAGAGGTATGAAACAGAATTATGACCGGATACACAAAACTGATCCGGGAGGCCCGCAATCTGGCTGCCTCTCGGGGGCATAAATTGGGTGAATTTCTTCTAACCCGCATTCAGACAGGCAATCCGCCCATCTCCACAAGGGGGGCAATGGTGGCCGTGTGCGAATATTGCGGGGCTTCTGCGGCAGTGGATAGCGATCCACCAGCGGGCGCCTCGGAAATCTGGGGGGAAGCCCTGGAAAGCGATTGCCCTGGAAAGGTGTTGGCTGATTACCGGGAATCGGAAGCAGGTGATGAGACCACGACTCAAGACGATGATATTTTGACTTCCCTCCAGGCTAAATTAGACCCGCGGCGCTTTCCTAACATGAGCCCCAAGTTTGCCGCGGTGGTGGGCTGTCTCTTAAAAATCCGGATTACTGAGCCCCACCTGGTCCAAGTGGTGGTAACTACTGACGGTTTCCTGTTAGGACGCAATGAGGGGGAACCGACTTGTCAGCATTTTCTGGGTACCAGAGAGTGGCTTGAAGAAAATTGGGAAAAACTGATCAGCTTGCCTGATGTGGGTTTGACCGGAGATGAATATCAGGCCGCTCGCGGTCTGATAGCCCACCTGGAAAAAGAAGAACGGATTTATCACGGATAAAGCGATATTGGAGCGGGACTTTGGGAGTTGGGAATATGGATGAAGATTAAACACAAGAAATTAACCCAGCAAAAGAAAAGGGGTTATGGTTTGACCGTAACCCCTTTTTCTTTTGGAGAATGAAGGTACTCGAGTTCAGTCGAGAATTTAACTTCTCGCCTGAGAACCTTTGCCGAGCACTATCGAAAACCCTTATGAAGGAGAAGAAGCAAATGCCGCCAAAAAAGTTGAAACAATATTCATTTTCACGTCTCGACCTTTACGAGAGGTGCCCCTGGGCCTATAAAAAGGTTCATCTGGATGGGATTCCTAGGGCATCCAACGAAGCCATGGTCACCGGGAAGACGGTCCATGCTCTGATCGCCGATTACCTGCTGCGGCTCATCAACCAGAAGCAGCAGACCGACTGGGAATGGGCGGAAGGGGCAGCCCCCAAAGATGGCTCGCCCGATGTCCTGCAGATCTGGCAGAAATTTTATAACTCATTCATTCTGCCTCCCGCCCTTGATGTCTATGGGGTAGAGCACAAGCTGGCCTTCGACCGTAACTGGCAGCCCTGCGAGTTCTCCGCCGACGAAGCCTATTTCCGCATGGTGGTCGACTTCCATTTTCGGCAGGGAGAGCTGGCGGTAGTGCTAGACTGGAAGAGCAACCGGGCAGTACCCGAGACCGTTGAGAAGGACTTGCAACTGCGCACCTACGGTTGGGGGCTTAAGCAAGTAGCTTACCCGGATGCCCAAGAGATCCTTTTGCGGCTCCACTTCTTACGCTACGGTAAAGAGCGGGAAGTGCTCCTTGAGCCCCAAGATCTTGAAGGAGTACCCGAAGTCTTGGAAAGCAAGATCAAGACCATCGAAGAAGACCAAGACTATGGCCCCACCCCAGGCTCTTTCTGCGGCCTGTGCGGGATCACGGCCCACTGCCCGGTGATGTCCAAAACCCTGGCTCCGATTGAAGTCATCGCCCCAGCCACTCGGGAACAGGCGGAGAAAGCGGCCTCTTTACTTCTAGCGCTGCAAAAAATGGAAAAGGAGCTAACCGCCCGCTTGAAGGATTGGGTCAAGGAATATGGCCCTATCCATGTTGGTGATATGGTCTATGGCCCCTCCCCGGTGGTATCTTACGACCTCGACCCCCAAAAGGTCGCAACAATGCTGCTAAACGCAAGTCTTTCCCGGGAAGAAATCTGGCCCTTACTCTCAATGACCAAAACCAATTTGGAGAAAGGGTTGCGGAAACTCAAACGGAGGGACCTTCTTGAGCAGGCGTTATCTACCGCCACAGCCAAGGGTTCGGAAAAGATCGATTTTCGGAAGGCAAATTCTTAATCCATGAAAAGGGGTATCCTTTTAGGTGCCCCTTTCTATACTGTGTATATAATTTGAAAATTCGAAAAGGTTTTCTAGTTGCAAGGTATCCTCAAAGTGTTGCTATCTAATCTCTATGCACCTCGTCAGGCCAAGATCCTCAAGTATTTGCTTGAGGTCGTTCTCGAGGCTCTGTGCGTTCTGCCCATCCACCGTTACCGAAAATTCAATCCCAATCTTGAGGCCGGAGCCGCCCCGCAGCTTCGGTAACATCTTGGTTCCTAGTCGGTTCCAGATCTCAGGAGGTACATCTCCGGAAATACGAAATGTCCTTTTGGCAATCCCTGACACAGGTTCCAGCTCTGGACCCAGTTCAGGAATCGGCCTGGGCTCAAGGTTGGGGCCTATTTCTGGCACACCACCCGGCACGGGCTCAGGCGTAGCCTTGATAGCCTTCGCCTTGGCCTTCATGAGCAGGAAAACCCCAGATTCAAAGGTGACCTCCGCCGGGTCGATAACCTCGCTGAACAAAACGCGCTCATAACTGCCGTCCGGCTTCTGCCCGGAAGCCAGCCCAAAATCGCCCTTTGAAACGAACTCAACTATCTTGATGCGCAGGATAGAGTCTGGGGCCAAGAGACGCGTCAATGAGCCATTCACAAAGCTCTGTCGGAGGCTTGCTAACGGCCAAGCGCCGGAGTCCTTAAGTGCCGGGGGCCAATTCCGCTCGATGTAGCCTGCCCCCACAGACTCACTCAGCAAGGCTTGCGATTTCAGCGCCGTAATCACGCGCCCGCAAAGTGTTTCGGCGCCACTCGAATGCCCGGCACCCAGGTCGATAGTTTTCAGTCCATCAACCTCTTGATTATCCGAGATGACTACAAAACGATACCCACCCCATACTTCGTCTTTGGCAGCTTCTTCTGCGTCAACTATCTTCGACTTGATCTCAGCCTTATCAGCCTTGTCGAAGTCGCTCCCGAGTGTCCCATCGTTGGCCTCCTTGTCCACGCGCTTCCAGGCGAGCCACAGCTCGACCTTCTCCCGAAAGTCGCGGCCGGGCTTTTTCAGGCACCATATGAGCGATCCCGGATAAAGCCTAGGTGACTTACCCCGCTGCTTGGTCCATTCCGAAATCTCCTGGCGTAGCGAGCTGACCTCCGGCCACTCGGACTCCGGGCCGACGATAACAAGCGTTAGCTTAGGTGTATCCTGCACGGCGGTCCCATCCGTCGGGAACAGCACCACAGGGACGCTCGCTCCGCGGTCAAACTCCTTCTGGATGAGCATCCGCATGGCGGGTTTGACCTCGGAATCCTCGTCCAGAGATGCGCGCCGGTCGCTCACTACTTTCTTCAAGGTTGGATGGTGTGTGATCTTGAAACCGTCTGAACCCACACGGCGAATAAAATAAGATTTGTCCTCTAACGATAATGCTGCGGTGTCTACCGACGTTGTATCCACCTCCGGCTCGCCCAGGGCGAATCGTAGCTCCGGCAGGTGCGCTACCTTGTCTATCTTCTGTCCGCCTGACGACTCGAAGAGGATCGCCGTCGCCACACGGCGGTGGATGTTTTTCAAGGCTCCTTTGGTGTCTGCGTCGAGCGCTCGGGCGTGGGATTGAGCTCCCGAGATGTCGGCGTCGATGGCGGCCACGAGGCGAGATTCGCCCAGTTGCCCGAGCACCACACTGCGGAACTCCGGCACCTCCAAGGGCGCTGACCCAAGAGTGATCAGTGGCTCGTGGCGTGGTGCCTCTATGAACTGCGTGCGGTAAGCCCAGGAAATCCACTGTGCCAGCATAGCGAGCGTCCCGCGCGTTTGCTGATATTGCAAAAGCGCCTGCCACTTCCGCTGGAACACAGAAAGCGTAGCTGGATGGAATGGATAGCAGACCTCGAAGCGTCCACGCAGGTACTCCCGGTCCATCAGTGTCCATTCCGGTGGAAGTTGCGCCCGCCGTTCGAAACACCAGTCCGCGTAAGTCTTCGATACGCTTTTGCGAATGCGGTCGCTACCAATGTTCTCGAAAAGGCGCCGGCGGACCACCTCACTGATCTCAGCCTCGTCATTGGCAATGAGGTCTTTGGCCACCCGGCGCACAACCCTTGTGATCTTTTCCTGCCACTGCATGTCCCAGTCGGTCATCTCCACCTGGCTGCGGGGCAGGCTGATAACCGCCGCACCGCGGGTGGTGCCGGTGGTAGCAACAGTCAGATTCTGGATGAAGGCGTGAAACTGATCGGCCATGCTGCGGTGGCGGTTTAGGAAATTGAGCACCTCGTCGAATAGCAGGAGAACCGGCCCTCCCGCAGCCTTAAAGACGCGGTTTAGTGTGTCAGTCCCCGGTGGTGTAGTCTTCGCCGTCGCGCCTAGCTCTTTGACCCCTTTCTCTCCAGCAAGCTGCCAGGCCACATCAATCCATGGCGTCTCTCGCCCCTCTTGAGGGTCCCAAGCATTGCCAACGAAAGCGGCGACCCGGGCCTCGGGCACGGTCTTGATGCCAGCCTCTGAAATCAAGTCCGTCACACCAGAGTACTCTGCCGCTTTCGCCCCGCTCGTAACCAGATGATAGAGCGCCGTGAGGGTGTGGGTCTTGCCACCGCCGAATTGGGTAATGAGAGTCATGACAGGCGCAGTATTTGCGCTCTCACCGGATAACCGCCGGAGCACCATCCCCGCGTGCTCTCGCAGCGCCCTCGTAAAGCAGGTCCGCGCGAAGAATTGCTTCGGCTCCCGGTAGTCCTCCGGCGCAGTCTTGGCGATGACCTGCTCCAGGTGGATGGCGAATTCGTCCGGGTTGAATGAACGGCCTTCGCGGACTTCCTTGCGTGGAGTGGCTATCTTGTACCATGGTTCCATGTCAACCTCCGGTTAAATTTCCCTCACCTTGGCACGGCCAGGAGCATGGCATCCAAAAGGCGCTTTTCCTCGCTCCTTCGAGGATAAAGAGCAGACAAGGCATTTGCTAATCGTAGAAATTCAGGCCTGTATTCCTTCTCATAAAACAACAATTCACGAAGAGCAGAAGAACGACCTTGCTCTTGAAGGAGCATGGCGATATGGACATGGTCCAAGGTCGGAATAGTATCTTGATGTAGTCTTGACCATGTCATTTTCTCTATTCGACGTTTTGCTGCATTCTGTTCGCTTTGTTTCTCTTCGATATTTAATAAATCAAGTAAAGATAATTGTTGTTTCCCTCTTGGTCGCGATAGTTCTAAATCTGGAGAGATAGTTTTTCCCAAGAGCTGATCAACGCGATTTTTCACTGATGTCAAGTAAACCACACCTTTATTAATCTCAATTATTCTATCAATCCATTTTTCAAGATGAATACCAAGTGGCACACAAAACCGGCGGACTATATCATAAGGAAGAGCATAGTTGTTAGCATTATTTATCGGCAGATCATCATCATAAAAATCATCGTCTTTATCAACTTCTGCAGTATTATCATTCCCATTTAGCTGCTTTGTCTCATTGGATTGCTTGAGGGTCCAGAGGAATAATGCTGTAAGACGGGCATCTTCACCATATGCGTTCGGGGAGTCAGTTCCCAAAACCTGTTTGAGGGCTTCCCGTCCGACCACCTCCCAGACTCTCTCCAGATACTCGGCGAGTTTGATATCATGGCCATCGGCCGTCTCGACTTTGGAGTAGCGGCTGAAGATTTCCAACGCCGGGCCGATACAGGCGAAGACCAGATCAGCGCCGCCAATTCCCTCACTTTGAAGGCGCTCTATCCATTCACCGACCCGGTTGGGGAGATCGCGCAACACCTCGGCCCAATCGCCTACTGACGCATCTTCCGGGCGCGGGCGGCAGACAAGATGGACGCTGGTGGCCAGGGCGGCTGATTCCTGCGAACGGAGTCGTCCCGGTCTTTCAGTAGCGATTGGCCAGGATGCCGTGATAGTCAGGCCGCCACGAATCATCCCTGAAAGCAGGGCTTCCCAGCCTTCCGTAGTCTTGTGAGCAAAGACAACGGACCCGATGCCGTCTTCCTTCAGAACTCGTCGGCCTTCGAGAAATGCTCTTGCCATCTTGTCTTCAAAAAAATTTCGGTCCTTTATCTTGCCATCAAATTCTTTTGTTTCGTCTTGAACAGCTTCACGCTGTTTCGGTGACAGCGGGTTGCTTGAGTCGAATGGATCACGGAGCAAAGTATAACCGGGTAACGTCCGCTTCATCCAAGCCAAGAAATAATCCGAGAGATCGGAGTAAGGGATGGCGTCGTAATACGGGGGATCAGTGAACCAGACGTCCGCAGCTTCGTTCGGTAACGGTGATTCAGCTGCATCAGCAACTTCAACCTGCCCAGATAATTGACAACATACTCCTTGTTTTTCAATAACTTCGGCGACCCACTTGATGGCCGCCGAGAAGTTCGAGCCATCGGAGCCAGCAGGAACTATCTCAACAAAATCCCACATTATCGGAAGTGCATTTCGCCCAAAGGTCCCCGCAACGGCTTCTACGGTGGTACGCCACCGAACGAGAGAGGACATTTGTTCGGAACAACGGCTAATTGAGAGAGCCAACGTTTTAATAACGCGAGGAGATGATTTGTTCTGCTTAACTACATGATGCCCTAGACAAAGAAGCGCTACCAGTTGCCGTGTTGTGAAGAGGTCGCCGAATTTCATCATGCCATACTTCTGAATACTAAACGCGCGACCTGCGCCCGAGCCTCCTCCAGCAGGCGTCGGTTCATCTGGCACTGGGCAAAGGTCCTTAATGCCGCTGCGGTCCCACTCATTAAGAATTGTCTCAAGCCTCTCCTGGGTCTTCATTACAGCCTGGTAGTCACACTCGGTCGGCAAGTGGTAATGCCGTCCCGATACACCAGGCTGGAGCGTCACCACCGCCAGCAATCGCGCCCCCCCACTGCGGTTGCCCCTGGCGTCGAAGATCACATCGGCGCCGCCACGCTGCTTGGCCAGTTGCGCCCGGACACGGTCGGGCGGCAGGACGGTGTGGCAGCAGAGACAGGTGGCCTTGGCCCGAGTTACCGTGCCGGCATGGACTTCTTTGTCCTCTTTGGGTTCGAAAACCTCGAACTCCACGCGGGGCGGGTCGTCTTTAGTCCTCACAACATTGTACCTGAGCGCCCTTTTGCGATTCGACTTCTTGCAAAGCCAGAACGACCGTATGAGCGGAATCTCCGCTCCACAATTGGGCGACTCGCACCTCACGGTCCGAGCCCAGAGGTAGGCGATGGGCGTAGCCCCATCCGGGTTCTTGGGGTAGAACTCTGAAAGTTCATTCTCGGCCTGTTTCTTGATCTCTCCACCGACCCGGCGGAGTTCCGTCGCCAGTTCCGGCCCGTGCCGAGGAATGTCTTCCAACATGACCTTGAGGATCAGGCAGGCTACCGTGTTGAGGTCGCTGGCGAAGGCCTCGCAGCCGAGACGCAGCGCCTCCAGCGGGATAGACCCACCGCCAGCGAAGGGGTCCACCACCAGCGGCGGTTCTTCGCCATGGGCAGCCTTGACCAGTCCCCTGCCAACCTCCAGATACGTCGGTTGGTTAGACGCATCCCAGTTGGCGGAATCACCTATGAACTTCAGCAACGATCTGCGCAGGTCTTCATCTTTCGGGCCGACATTCCCAAGGAGGCGGGATAGCAAGTCTCGCGCTTTCTGCTTGAAATCCTCGGGGCAGTGCTTGTCGCCCGGGTCCGGCAAAAGCAACCCCAAGAGCATCGCCCGGCAAGCCGCCAGCGGCCGCCGCGCCCACCACAGGTGGAGCGTGGACGGATGCCCATGCCGGATCGACTTCTCCCGGGCCGAGTGCTTGGAAACCACGGCAATGGGAAAATCCACTTCCGCCAGGCGCTTGCATTCCTTAGGAATCATTGAACCTCCCCAGAGATTCTGGTCGGGTTCTGGCTGTGGAGGACCAACGGTGGGCTGGGTAAAAAGGTTGATGTGCGTCTCAGTCAGAGGCTTGCACTCATCCAAATCGCGAATCGCCTCTCCATATAGAAGAAAATCGGGGATATCAGGAATGTGAGCACACCTCAACTGCTCCTTGCGGGGACCACGTAACTTCTCACGCAGTTCCATCAGGAGACGCCCAAGTACATTCCGCCCGGCCAGCATCCCATCTTCGAGCGGCTTTGCCCCCCAGAAGTCGTCCTTCCTGGATTCTTCGACTATTGACCGATCTTCGGTCGCCAGAAGCAGTTCCCCGAACTTCTGCCAGTTCTGAGCGAGTTTTACCCGCAGGCACCACCGCATAACCGCAACGCGGACCTGATCCCAGTCAGATCGCGAATTTTTCCGGTGAGGCTTGCTCCGCATCTTCGCAGTCATGGGGCTTCGCTGGCTGATGATAAGCCGCTGCACCTCCGGCAGATGTGGAAACCGACATGCCTGATAAAGGGCTTCAACCGTGGGTATCTGAACGCTATTCACCACCAACGGAAAGCCAGGAGCCATATTGGACAAGCCGCCGAACCGCTCATTAGTCTTTTTGAAGACCACGCAATCCGCAACTCGATAGGTTCGTACTTGACTTTGGTCCGCCTTGAGGCTCATCCTTTTGTAGCCTTTTTGAGTAACGATTCGATCAACCTTTTCATGAAGGCTTCACTATTTGTGCTCCTGGGAAAGAGCGGATACCAAGGATCATCTACCCATAAAACCAATGGGCAGTTATTCGGGCAGTTGCGGAACGTCACAATGGTGGAGCCGAAGCCAAAGGTTTTGAGCAGCGTAGCTCCAAGAGGCCTCATAGTTTCAGGCAAATTGGGGCACATATTACGAATCTTAAGCCCCTCTATAAGAAATTGTTGTTCAAGCAGAATACGAGCCTGGTCAGAGGAGAAAAACTTCTTCTGGCCAACCGAGCCGGGTGACCGAAGCTCCAACTTGTACTTGGGGTCCTCTTCGGTCAGGTAGCGCACATATGCTTCGGCAAGCGGCCCCGATGGCACCGCCGTAGGCCACAGAACATCCGACACATTCTTATAATACCGCCTGTTTTCGACTGTATGGATGCGCCACCAGGAAAGATTGATCTTCTTTTTTGCCTTCGTCTCCAGCTTACCGATCCTATCGCCGATATAGTACTCGCCAAGTGTGTGCAAGGCCGCAACCACAATGCGCACCTCACACTCTGCAGGAGCTTTCGTCTCGATCCAGGTTGAGAGATCCTGAAGGACTCGCCCGCCACCAAAGACACCGTCGTCCAGATAGACAAATGGACCGTCAGTGCTGCCGCATTCGGCAAGTTCTACCCCGACCTCTTGTTTCAGAAGCTCACAAAACATAGCCAGCAACTCCCGCTGACTGTTACCTCCTTGCTGGATATTCAAAAGGTTAGCACGCTTCCAGAAAGCCTTCGGATTGCCGGCGCAGAATTTTTCGTTCGTTGTCAATCCACGCAGGAAAGATGTCATCCTGTCGCGGGAGATGTATGTCTGGGAGAGAAGGTGGTTGACCTCGCTCAAAATTCCATCATGGGCTTCTTCCGGGAACTGAGAGACCCATCGCTCCACATTCTCTGGAGTTCGTCGCGGGACGTCACCCTCACGATAATCGGCAATGGTCCCGGCAATAGACTCCAGAAGCTCGCGGCTACTCATTCGCTATCCTCCAAATTGGTACCAACTTCTTTAACTTTTTGCTCGCGTTTTACTACGCAGATGGTGACGGTAGTCTGTCAGTGTGGCCTCGAGGTCTGATGCCGTTATCCGCTTCACAAAAGTCACGATGTCGTTGGAATACTTTATCAGGCCACCCTCATCGGCCTGCCAGCAATACTGTGGATTGTTTTTAAGATCATTCTTCCAGACAATGGCCTGGAACATATAGGAAGTGAACCGGTTACCATGAAGAGTTTCGACCTTCCCCAAAACGTCCTTCTGACCCACAATGTCCTTTTGACGAAGTGGGTGCGTTTTGTTCGGATCTTGCGTGCGAACTATTGTAAGTGGTCCTTCGACCCCCGCGACTTTTGTGACCCCAACAATGACATCAGCGTCACCGATTTTTTTGATAGACTCCAGCTTCACATTGAATACGGTCAATAGCCGTCCCGTGTCCTCCCCTGCGTCTCTCAGCTCAGCGACTGCTGACGCTAATTCAGACAGGAATTGGCGAACGGCCCCCGTCATCCTAGCGCTGGACTTACCGGAGATATAAGAGACAATATCGATTGGAGGCTTGATGCCAAGAGGCAAGAGTTGCCAGTTAATTTCGGCCTCCAATTTGAGGCTAAAGGCGGCCTCCAGAAAATCTCTGAAGTTCTTGATCGAAGTTTGTGCGAGGGCGTAGAGAACAACGCCGAAGTCCTTAGCATTGTAAAAGTGGACAGTATTGTCTCGGTAGGTTCCGAGCAATTCAAGGTTTCGCTGAATTGGTGAGTAAGGCAAGCCTGCGGGGAAATGTGGACGTGCTTTTGTAAAGGCATCCTGCCATGACAATGTTCGGTAGGGCTGTTTCCTCTTCTTCGGGTAAAAGATAGACTGCTTTTTCTGCGATAGCAACCCTTTCAGTGCAAGTTCCCAGGCGTTCAACAGCAATATGACTATGCATTCGTCTCGATACTGAAATACCGGCTTGTTATAAATTTCTATCGCTGCCATCATAGCTGCCTTGGCGTTTCCGAAAAGCTTTCTGTGGGAACCGCGATAGTTCATTTTTCAGGTACCAGTCCTCCCCCATATGGGGCTTCATCCTCCCGTACCATCATCGGCCTCGTCATGGCGTTCACTTCCAGCCAGTAATGGGCAACCTTGGTCACCTCGTGCCAGGTGAACCGGGCCGGGTCCTGGACCGGCTCCTGAAGTGTGGGGTTGGTGGCGCAGCTCGTGACTACGTAAAGCCAATAGCAGTCACGCCGATCCTCAGAGACGCGGCGCTCGTTGGGTGTAAGTAGGATTGTCCCCAAGGATGCGGCCAGGCCCTTGACCTCAATAAGCCGCAGTTCGCCGGAATTGAGGTCGAGACTGGTGACATCATAGCCCAGGTTCTTTTCATGGACGTCATAGACCTGGCGCCCCAGGGCTTTCTCATACTCCATCACCACTTGCATGGCCTTAGCCTCTGTCTCCGGGTTAGGCTGCATACGGCGAACGTCTGGAGCCTCGCGTTCAGGGTGCGGCAGGACAAGGATACTGGTTATTCGTTCAACAGCCTGAAGCGAAAGGGATCTCTGGCGCTCCAGTTCTTGCCGGCGTCGTTCCCGCCTGGCCAGGAGTTCAGCATGCCGGTTCTCAGCCTGGGCTAAACGGCCATCCGCACCGGCCACGCCCTTTTCCTTGTCCTCGTTAGCTTTACCTATCTCCTCATCAGCGCGCTGGAGCAGCTCAGTAAGGGAAAGCTCCACATGCTCGGCGATGCGCTGCACTTCTGCCAAACGCTCCCTCCTGGTCTCCTCTAAGAAAGCCAGGAGAGCATTCTTATGCAACCACGATGAAGGTTCAGGCTCAAAAGCGACAGGGGGAAGTTCCTCTGGTGGATTAGAAGGTGAAAAATTCCCAAGCATGTTCGGCTCCCGCAGACAGGGGTCAGGGTTGCGGGAAAGTTCCACGGCAAAGAGACGTTCGTGCACCACATCGCCAAGGCCGTCCACCACGCGGGCGCGGTAGAAGTCAAGACGTGCCGGCTCACCATGTTGAAGAGAATAGAAGCAAGCTCCCTTGCCGAACGTCTCGCCAGCCTTAGCAAAGGTATGTCTGCGGATGGCTTCAAAGAGCGGGTGACCGGGTGTAATCCATTCGAGGTTGTTCTTCTCGGCCGTGTCTCGGTCAGTGGAGCAGCGTGGATACTTTACCGCAAGGGCGGGAAGTTTCCAGGTCGGTTCGCGTTCGTGTCGCTGGAGCACCGACGGCGTCCGGCTGGGCTCGAAAGTATGGGGCATGCTCTCCACAACTTTAAGCCTGAGTGGGGTGTATTCTGAGGCTTCACGGATGAAGCGGGCGATGGTCTCGGGCACGACCCGACGCTCCTGAGCCCGAGCCCGGCGTTCGATTAGCATCTCGAGATTTAACTTCTTGGACGCCAGGCCCTCCAAAGCAGTCTGGCAAATAGCCCGGAAGCGCCCTTCGTCCACATTCTCAAGGAGACGCTCTTCGAGGTCGGCATCGCCAAGCTCACCGGCATAGTATTGCCGTAGGATGCGCTCCACATGGGCGGCGGGGAGCACTTCGCCCACTACATTGAAGACCGCATCGTCGTCGAGAGCATCCCGAATTTCCTGGAGCTTCTCCAATAGCCGCTGGAGGACTCTGCCCTCGATGGTGTTCGTGGCCACGAAGTTGAAAATGAGGCAATCCTTCCGCTGTCCGTAACGGTGTATGCGGCCCATTCGCTGCTCAAGGCGATTGGGGTTCCAAGGTATATCGTAGTTGAAAAGGATATTGCATACCTGCAGATTAATACCTTCCCCTGCCGCCTCAGTAGCCACCAGCACTTGGATCGCACCCTCCCGGAATTGTTGCTCCGAGTAGAGACGCGTGCCGGGCTCATCACGGGAGCCCGGTTTCATGCCGCCATGAATGCAGCCGACCGAGAAGCCCCAGGTTTTCAGCTTTCCCATGAGATAGTCGAGGGTATCCTTAAATTCGGTGAAAAGGAGAAGACGCTGGTCCGAATGATCGAAGAACCCCTCGCGGTGGAGCAGATCCTTGAGCTTCGTGAGCTTGGCTTCTACATCGGAAGCTTCCACGGCCTGGGCCTGTTTGGCGAGCTGACGAAGCTCCGTGATCTCTTCGCGCACTTGCTCGGCGTTTGCGGCAAGCGTGATCGCTTCGAGCATTTGCTCGAGCCGTTCGCGCTCATTTTCCTCCATTTCTTCGATCTCTTCCGGGTCGGGGAGGTCCGGGGGAGCCAGTCGGGCGAGTTCCTGGGCTTTCTTAAGCCCTTCTTCCAGTCGACGAGCCCGGTTCTCCAGACTATGGCGCATGGCATAAGTGCTAGAAGCGAGTCGGCGCTGGTAGAGTGACATCAAGAATCCTACCGCACGGGCACGGGGATCATCACCTTGAGCGGCCGCTTTGGCGCTTTGGCGTTTTACGAACCTGGTGATCTCTCGGTAAAGTTCGAATTCTGGACCATCGATTTGGAAATCGACGGTTTTCGGAATACGCTTCGTGAATATCTTCTCGGCAGCCCAGGTGCCATCTGGCCGCCGTTCCGGGAAGTAGACCATTGCCTCCTTGGTGCGGCGCAGGTAGAACGGGGCGCGACGGCGGTCCATGGCCTCACGGATGGAGCGGACATCTGCATAGGCGTCCGAGTCGAGTAACTGCAGGAATAACGTGAAATTAGCCGGATCACCCTTGTGGGGTGTGGCCGTCAGCATCAGGATGTGGTCCGAAGTGTCCCGCAGGAGTTCGCCTAGGGCATAGCGGGCGGTCTTGCGGGCTGGAGGCGTCCAGGACATGCGGTGAGCCTCGTCTACGATGATTAGGTCCCATTGGACCTGTCTCAAGCCCGGAAGAATTTCGGTTCGTTTGGCAAGGTCGAGTGACGTGATGACTTTCTTTTGCTCTAACCATTGGTTGACACCGAACTGATCGCGGATATCGCCGCCTCTCAGGAGGAGGAACTTCTCATCGAATTTTTCCTTCAGTTCCCGCTGCCATTGGAAAGAGAGGTTGGCCGGGCAGACAATGAGAATCCGCTCGGCAAGTCCCCGCAACTGGAGTTCACGAATGAGGAGCCCGGCCATGATCGTCTTACCTGCCCCGGCATCATCGGCGAGTAGGAATCGGACGCGGGCCAGCTTCAGGAGATAGTCGTAGATGGCCTCAAGCTGGTGCGGTAGCGGATCGACGCGGGAGATCGAAAGACCAAAGTAAGGGTCGAATTCCCACGCAATGCCGAGAGAGTATGCTTGAAGGCCCAAACGCAGAAGGTGTCCGTCACCTGTGTAAGTAAAACCAGCATTGAGAATGGCGAGCCCTGCAAGGTCGCGGGTACTGAGCGTTACCTTACGGAAGCGCTCGGATTGCGTGCCGACCAGGCCCATAATCCAGGTGTCGTCACCGCTGGCGCGCAAAGTCTCCACGCGCATCGGCTCGTTGAAAAGCGAACCGACAACGATACAACCTTCATGTATTTGGCCACTTGAAGTTAGCATGACCTCCCGGCTTTCCCACTATCAGATTGGCGGTTATCATCGGCGCCACCCGACTTCACCCACGCATCCACTTCTTCCTTGCGGAACTTCCACAGGCGCCCCATCCGGTGTGCTGGCATCTGTTTCTCAGTGATCCACTTGTATACCGTATCCCTCTTAATACCGAGATAGGCACCTATCTCATCTACGGAAAGCCATCGATCTTCCAACACTGACTCCATTCGCACGGGTTCCGTCCTACCTTTGCTGAAAGGCTTCAGTCCATTGGGTTAGCGAAAACCTGGTCTCAACTAACCCCCATCGGCTTTCACCCGGCCAGATCAGAATAAACTGGCTTATAGTAAGTGAAATCCGGACTATTTTTCAACTGGTTTCTCTGGGTTTTTCCGAACTTGACCATCGTGGTTTCAACGGTAGTCTTTGATCCTCAAAATACCTAATCCCCTCACATAGTCCAAAATGCCCCTATTTTGCCCCCATTTTGCCACCTTGTCGGATTTTTCAGCCCCCCAGATAATAAGCCCGGATAGCTTAACACTTCATATCCGGGTGGTGCTTTGGGACTCATTAGCAGGGGGATCAATTACGCATTTCGATTAGGCGGCTTGGGGGCAAGGCGCCAGGCTCCTGACGCCTCCTTGCCTACCCTGCCCACCTTTCCCGAGACGGACCGCCTCTTCTTCCTATCCCCCCACCTGCTCATGGCCCAACTGCGTGGGGGTGGGTTGACCCACCCTTACAAGGACCACGTCTGGGTCTATTCCTGCGTCAACGCCATCGCCCAGAACCTCATGGGCATCCCCTTGCTTTTTTTCACCGGCAGCCGCAAAGACAAGAAGCTGGTGGAAGCCGGTCCTCTGGTGAAGCTTTTCGAGACCCCCAACCCCATGATGTCCGGGGCCCAGCTTATCGAGGCCACTTTCATCTACTTGGGGCTGTGCGGCGAGGCTTTTTACATCGCCGAGCGAAAGAATCCCCGGGAGGTCCCTAACGAACTCTGGACCTTCCATCCCAACCGCTTCAAGGAGGTGGTGGACCGGGACACCGGGCTCATTGCCGGCTGGACTTATGAAAAGGGGGGCAAGAAGATTCCCTTCGAGGCTCACGAGATCATCTTCTTCCGCTTCTTTAACCCTTATCACGATTACCGGGGTCTGGCCCCCTTGCAGGCGGCCCAGGCGGGGATTGACCAGGACTTCTGGGCCAGCCGCTACAACGCCGCGTTCTTCAAGAACAACGCTCAGCCTGGCGGGATCCTGGAGACCTCGGCCAATCTAGGAGACGAGGAGTTCAAGCGCCTCTTAGCCCAATGGAACGACCGCCACCAAGGGGTAAGCAAGGCCCACGCCATTGCACTGCTGGAGGGCGGGGTCACTTACAAGCAGACGGGCCTCTCCCAGAAGGATATGGACTTCCTGGAGCAGCGCAAGTTCAACCGGGAAGAGATCATGGCCGCGTTCAAGGTCCCCAAGAGCGAACTGGGCATCTACGAGGACCTGAACTTCGCCACCGCTAAAACCCAGGATCGGGTCTTCTGGACCAAGACGCTCCTTCCCAAGATGGCGCTCTTCGAGTTTGTTATCTGGCACCAGCTCTGCGCCAAACTTTCCGGTCCGGAGACCTGGGCCGAGTTCGACCGCACCGCGGTGGACGCCCTCAAGGAAGACCTGAAGGAGATGTTGGAGGCGGGCCAGAAGGTCTGGCAGATGGGGGTGCCCTTCAACGTGGTGAACGAAACCCTGAACCTGGGCTTTCCCAAGGTCGAAGGCGGCGACGTAGGGTATTTGCCGTTCAATATGATGCCGGTGGGCAGCCAGGGCCTTCCCGATAATTCTCCTTCCGCAGCCGTTCCCCCCTCACAACCGGAGAAGGCGGCCGGTTCACCCCCCTTGCCGGCCGCCTCTCTCCATCTTCCCGGGCCTCAGGTCATCATGCGCCGGAAGATGGACCCGAGGGCATCCTGGCAGCAGTACCATCACCTGTGGGCCGTCCTGATGGGGAAATTCAGGGGAAAGATGAAGAATTTTTTCTCCTGGCAGGAAGAGCTCCAGATCAAGCTGCTGTCAGAGAAGCTGGCCAAGGCCCGGCTCCGGGAATACATGGCGGAAGACCTGCTCTTCGACCTGGAAGAAGCCAACGAAATTTTGAAAAAGCTGGCCTGGCCCCTGTATCTCACCATCGGCACCGAGTCCGGCAGGGCCTTGTTTATCGAACTGGGGGCCGACCCCGCCAACTTTGTGCTCACCGACACCGCGGCCATGCAGGTCTTGAAGGACAAGCTCATCAAGGTCACCCGGATAAACGACTACACCCGGGAGAAACTCCGGGAGACGCTGCTGGAGGGATTGTCCAAGACCGAGACCGTCAACGAGATGCAACAGCGGGTCCGAGACCTCTTCGGTTTCTCGGAGGCCCGGAGCCTCAATATCGCCCGCACGGAAACCGGCCAGTCTGCGGCCCCGGCACGTGATGCGGCCATGGCGGAACTGGGGGTCGAGAAGATCCAGTGGTGGACTGCCGGGGACACCGCTGTTAGGGAAACCCACCAATTCCTGGAGGGCATGGTGGTGCCCCGGGGGATGCCCTTTCCCAACGGCTGCCTTTACCCCTGCGACCCGGGCGGTCCGGCGGAGCAGATCATCAACTGCCGCTGCGTGGCCGTACCCGTTATCGACTAGGAGGAAGAATATGGCTGAAGCCGCCATTAATCGAGAAAAAAATCCACCCTTCCATAAGGCTTTGGACATCCAAGTCCGTCAGGTGGGGGACCCCTCCGACCGGGTCCTGGAGTTCATCGCTTCCACCGCCCAGGTGGACCGCTACGGCGACATCATCGAGGTGGAAGGCTGGGAGCTGGACAACTGGCTGAGAGTTCCGGTCATCCTTTACGGCCACGATTACGGCGGGTTCCCCATCGGCCAGGGAATCAGCGCCATCAAGGACCCGCTACGCGGCTTGGTGATCCAGGCCAAGTTCGCCACTGCCCAGGAGAACCCGGAGGCCGACATCGCCTACCGCCTGGCCTTGGGCGGCTATATTAGGGCGGTCTCGGTGGGGTTCATGGACCTGGAGCGGGAGCCCCTCCTGGATAACGAGGGCAACCGCACGGGCTGGCGCTTCAAGCGGGCGGAGTTGCTGGAGGTCTCCTTGGTGGCCGTGCCCGCCAACCCCGGAGCGCTC
>QZKG01000026.1 GCA_003599855.1 Gaiellales bacterium
TGACCAAAATCATAGGATTGGCCGGCGGGAATATAATCAAACACACCGGGTTCCAGCACGTAAATGCCGGTATTAACATGGTCCGACATCACCGAGCCGCGGCCCGGTTTTTCCTGGAAGCGCGTAATTTGCCCCTGGTTATTAATAGTGATCACCCCATATTCCGTGGGGTTGGGCAAGGAGTAAAGGGCCAGGGTAGCCAACGTTTTTACATTGTGGTGATAGGCAACAAGTTTGGTGAGGTTTATATTGGTGAGGGCATCGCCGCTGATGACCAGGAAGGTGTCATCCAGGTACTCGGCGGCGTTGCGCACGCTGCCGGCCGTCCCCAGCGGGGTCTCCTCCACGGAGTAGTTGAGCGAGACGCCCAGCGAAGAGCCGTCCCCGAAATAGCCGCGGATGTTCTGCGGCAGGAAAGCGACGGTGGCAATGATGTCGGTGATGCCGTGTTTCTTGAGCAGATCGATTATGTGCCCCATGCACGGCTTGTTGACTATGGGCACCATCGGTTTCGGCTGGTTATTGGTGAGCGGCCTCAGCCTCGTACCCTCTCCCCCGGCCATCACAACTGCCTTCATCTGGCTCCTTTCGACTTGTCAGCACCGGTTTCCACTGCAGCAGTCTTCCTGTTACATTTTCGCACCGGGCAACGTCAACCCTCTTAAGGCGGCGGGTTACGTTCCGCCGCTACTGGCTTCGCGCGCCCTGATGATCACCAGGCTCCTGGCGGTGTAGCTGATACCGGAGAGTATCGATCCTGCCACGCAGGCCCAGAACAGCCAGAGCCCGACCGCGCGTCCGCCGGGCTCGATGCCAGCCATCACCAGGACCAGCGCCACCATGAAGAGCGCCGTGTAAGTCTTGCCCAGGTAGGAGACCCGCATGGTCACGCCGCGGCGCTCAACCAGCTTATACCCGAGAATCATGAAAATATCCCGCGCCACCACCAGGGCCACGCCGATAATCGGCAGCGACCCGGAGATCATCAAGGCGATGATGGTGCTGCTGATGAGGATCCTGTCGGCGGCAGGGTCCAGCTTCCTGCCGAGGTCGGACACGCTCCCGGTGGAGCGGGCGAAGAGGCCGTCAAGAAAGTCGGTGCAGGCAGCGGCGACGAAAACGATCGTCGCGGCCGTGCTGGAGCCGTCGTCGGAGCTCAACAGCAGGTAGAAGATGTATGGGACGGCCACGATCCTCGACAGGGACAACAGGTTTGCCGGAGTGGCCACTCTGCCTTTGTCACTCTTGCTCATGGTTGGAGGCTACGATATCACATGGGCGCCGAAGCTTTAACCGGCCTCCGCCTTGCCGGCGGGCTCCATCATCACCGCCATCCAGCGGGAGTCCTCGGACCCCTCCAGGACTATCTTCTTTACCGCCATCGTCAGCGGCACCGCCAGGATGGCCCCCACCGCCCCGAAGACCCAGGCCCAGAAGAAGAGCGAGAGGATGATGACCAGGGGCGAGAGGTTGAGTCCGTGCCCCATGATCCGGGGCTTGAGCACGTTGTCCACCATGTTGTTGATCAGCAGGTAGCCGGCCAGGACGATGACCGCCTCCCCCCAGCCCGACTCCAGGAGCGCCAGCACCACCGGCGGGATGAGGGCGATGATGAAGCCCACCACCGGGATGAAGCTGAAGAGGAACGACAGGACCCCCCAGAGGATGGCGAAATCGACACCCAGGATGATAAGCAGCACCGTGTTGAGGGCCGCCACCAGCAGGCCCAGCCAGGCGGTAATCAGCACGTAGGAGCGGATGTCCTGGTTGAGGCTGATGAGCCGCTCGGGCATCGGGCTCCCGGAACGGACGGCTTTCATGAGCTTCTCCGGGTAGCCGCCCGCCTCGATCATGATGAAGACCGCTATCACCAGCACGAAGAGCCAGTTGGACATGGCGGAGGCCACGTTCAGGGCGATCGAGGCAGTGGCGTTGATGATGCGGTTCGGCTCGAAGACGTCCAGGTTGAGGACGTCCTGCGCGTCGACGCCGTAGCGTTCGAGCACGCCGGATATGTCGTCCTTGATCTCGTCGACGCGGCTCTGGTACACAGGCAGCTTCTCATCGAGCTGCCCCGCCGACACCACTACCACCACGATGATGAAGCTCACGAAGACGAACACTGCCAGCACGATCACCACCATCGCCAGCCAGCCGGGCAGCTTCATGCGCTTGAGCCAGCCCAGGAGCGGCGCCACGCTGATGGCGATGAGCAAGGCGAGGAAGATGCTGGTGAAGACCGGGGCCGCCAGTTTCAGGCCGCCGATGATGACCACTGTGCTGGCTCCCGCTATCAGCAGCCTGAGCAGGGGCGTCAGGCCCGACTCCTGTTCCATCCTGTCCTCTCCCGATGAGGCGGCGCAACCGGCGCAGGCGCCTGGCCTGCGGCCATGACGGCCGTATCGATATTACAGACACAGAATTAGACAAAGCCGGGAATAGTCCTTTTGGCAGCGATCATCAGGGCGCTGCAATCGTTGACAATTGTTGTCAGCAGGATAGTATTATGCGGAAGCTGCGTGGTATAATTCAGCTCCGCTGCACACTGTGACGGCAGAGGGCGTGAAAATTGAAAGCGGGGGCATAGATGGAATTCGAATTCGAAGCCGGCAAGAATGAGAGCATGATCGGCAGCTGGCACGTGAAATACCACGCGCCGGTAGGCGGGATCTACAAGGGGCGGCTGATAATCACGGAGGCCCGCGTCCTCCTCGACCAGGAGCTCACCGAGCTCTCTCCGTACAAGGACAGGCTGATGCGGGGTGTCCTCGACGGCAACGGCCACCTGAATATCCCCCGGGAGGCGATCGCGGCCGTATCTTCTGCAGGCAATCTCAAGAAGAAAGTCATCGTGCGCCTGAACGACGGGCAGGAACATGTCTTTGAGACCGGCGTTCTGGCGGAACCGAAGATCGTCGACGCCTTGGAGGGAAAGCGATAAGACCCGCCGGGCGGCCCGCACGGAACCTGTTTCCACGGACACGGATGTCACAGATGTCTTGAATTGGTCGGCCTGAGCGTGTTATTCGAACCTCACTACCTGGTGGTTGCGCCGTTGTAGGTGTTGCTGGATATCCGGGAGACCATATGCGGCAACCTTGGTTTCTTGGGTGCGAGCCTGTCACTCCTTGGTGCGGGTGATGTACAGGGTGGACGTGGCTTGGCTGAGCAGCTGCTCGCGGGTGGCACTCCCGGGTGCCGCTCAGGAAGCTCTCTGCGGCGAAAAGGAAAAAAAGGCAGGAACGTCCCCCCCTCCCCCGCATGGCGTTTCTCTGATATTATTTTTCATGTTCAGTGTTTCATGCTTGGAAGACTATGAGTACAAGGGAAGAAATCCTCAATATTCTGAAAAAAGCCAGAACCGAACTGGAACACAGGTATGGCGTGACTTACATGGCCTTGTTCGGTTCATATGCGCGCGGCGAACAAGGAGAAGACAGCGACATCGATATTCTTATCGAGGTAGACCCTTCTATTGGCTTACGCTTTGTCGAGATTGCCGACTACCTGGAAGAACTACTTGGCGCAAGAGTAGAACTTGTATCGACTCGGGCAATCAAGCATAGGTACCTGCAGGCAATTCAGGACGACATGATCGATGTCGCGTAGATCACCTGAGCTGCTGCTTGAGGATATCCTGGAGTCAGCAGAAAAAATTGAGCGCTACACACGAGACATCGATCAGCGATCATTCAAAGAGGATGAAAAGACCGTCGATGCCGTTGTCCGTAATCTCGAGGTCATCGGTGAGGCGGCGAACCGACTGCCCGATCAGTTCAAGCACGAAAATATGTCGATCGATTGGAGCGGCATCATCGGCCTGCGGCATCGGATCGTGCACGATTATTTCGGCATAGACATTGAAATAGTGTGGCGAATCATTCAGCACGATCTTCCAGCGTTAAAGCAAAATCTCGCGGCCATCAAACATAGCGAATAAAGAACCCGGTCCTGACCCAATCCGGCACCGCATTGGAGAAAACTACCGTGCGGGATGCCCGTCTCAGGAACATACCCGTGCCGGGATTATTTGCCCTGGTGCGGGCGATGTACAGGGTGGTTGTGACGTGGTGGAGCGGTTGCTCCCGGGTGCCGCTCAGGAAGCTCTCATAGACGAAAAGGCAAAAAAGGCAGGAACGTCCCTCTACCCCTCTACCCTCTACCTCCATAGAGGACCCGAACTACCTTGTCCTTTCTCGGCCCGTAAGGATTATCCCGCACGAATGAAACATCAGCTGCGTTAGCAGTGAACTTCCCCACCACCGACTTCGTCACCGTCTGCACCGCCTTGGCTACCTGCACGGCTGCGGAGGCGACCTTCGCGTACGCCACAGCGCCCCTGGCTGCTCCCCTCGCTACTCCAGCCGCGCGATTGATATACGCTCTCGGATTGCTGATGAAGTTCCTCGTAAAGTTTGCCGCGCGCCGGATCAGGTTCCTTAACCCGAATTCACCGCTCGGATCCACCATGTTAACCGGATTATTCTTGCACCACGCATAAAGGTTAGACCCAATCGCATCCTGGCCGAAGGGGAAGCCCGCGTACACTCCGTCCTTGCCCTGCTCGTCGAGGATATCGCGCTGCAGGAAGCGTTCGGTCTTTGGATTATATGCCCGGGTTTTGGTGATGTAAAGGCCGGCCATGGCGTCGTAGAGCATACCGCCGAAGAGCAGGAAGAGGCCGTCGCCGGGGGCGCCGCCGCTCTCTGCGGTCCAGGAGCCGATCTCGACGATGGCGCCGGCGGCGTTGTATTCGGTGGGCACACCCCAGGCGTCGTAGCTGAAGGTGGCGACCTGCTGGCCGGATTCATCGGTGATGGCGACGACGTCGCCGTGGACGTTCAGGTGGTAGAAGTAGGTCGCCGAAGCGGGTGTGCCGTTGTCGTCGAAGAAGCGGGTGATTGAGACGGGGTCGCCCTTCTCGTCGGTGACGTAGGTGGCGGTGATGTTGCCTTCCCCGTCCAGCTCGTGCATCAGGGCGCCGGTGACTTCGTTGTAGAGGTAGCGGCTGGCTCTTGCCGCGGGGCTCAGGCTCTCGAGGCTGAAGTCGTCGAAGATTGCGGTGGCGGCCCTCACTCGTAGGCCGGCCTTGCCGGTCAGGGGACCGGCTGTTGAACCCGAGTATTCCTGCACGCCGTCGATAAAGAGCACGATGTCCGTCTGCCCGTTTATGGTTATAGCGGTTGCCTTCAGGGTGTAGAACTGACCCAATTCGATTTGATGGGCATCAGAATGGATCAGCGTGAACCCTCCGCTGGCGTTTGTGACAAACAGCTTCCATTTGTCCTCGTTCGGATAGATACCGAAATAGTACTGGCTCTTGTCCAGGCCCCCCGGCTGCACGCCGGAGCGCAGGATCAGGCCGGCGGTGCCGCTGTTATCGGTGGTGGAGTCGATCCTTACCTTCACGGCGACGGAGATGTCTGCGGTCGCGTCGCCGCGCCAGGAGACACTGGCCCCCGCGGCCGTGCCCCGGTAGACAGCATTGCCGGCGTCATCCACCCGGCTCCAGCCGGCGTCATAGGGGTTCCAGCCTTCGAGGGTCCCCGAGAAGTCATCGCTGAAGGTGACTTTTGCCCCGGGGCTTCTGGCTGCCAGCCGTCCCAGCGCGTCATAGGAGTAGCTGACCGAGCCGCGCAGAAGACTCGCGGCGGAAGTGAGGCGGTTGATCTCGTTATACGCATAGGTGGAGTGGCTGCCGGCGTCGAAAAGGGTGTTGCCGCTCTCGTCGTAGCGGAAGGCGCTGGTAACTCCGCTGGCGTCCGTGATCCGGGTGAGCTGGTTGGCCCTGTCGTAGGCGTAGGCGGTTCTGCCGATAAGATGCACGCCGTCCACGTGATAGTGGCCGCTTACGGTGGTGTCGTTGATACGGAACCCGGCCCGGCCGCTTGTGAAGCTGGCGTCGTCCACGGTGAGGGTGGTGGTTGAGCCGTCATAGGTGTACTGGGCGGTTATCCTGCTGCCGTCGGCCACGGCGCGCAGCGTGTACCACTGGTTACTGACCGCCTGGGCGCTCTCCACGGTTTTGGTGGCAAGTTTCACGTCCCGTTCTTCCTTCTCCATATCGTTATTTGCGACAGGTTGTTGCCCTCGGTATCTAGCCCTGAGGAGCGGACAAGGTACATGTTGCTCTCATTCTGAACGCGTACGGCGATGCCGATGTCGTTGCCGGTCTTCATGTTTATCCTGGCTGAGATGTCGGAGTATGCGTAGGTTGCGTCGCTCATTATCAGGGACTGGCCTGAACCCGAAGTCATGCTCAGCTCGCCGTTCTCGACTGCCCACGAACCCGTGCCTGAGAGCGCCCAGCCTGCCGTGCCGGCCGAATCGAAGTGGTGCACCTCCCGGCTGTCCACCATGGTGCGGTTGCCGTTCGCGTCGTAGGCATATTTCTCTTCGTTCCCGTTCAGTCTGGCAACCTTTACAAGCTGGTTGGCTGAGTCATACTCATAGTCGGTCCTGTCGCGGTCGAGCCGCACATTATCGAAGTCAGCGGAGGCCCTCCTTACCCGCAAGCCGACTTTGCCGCTGGTTAGCGTAGCGTCCGGTATTACGGCTATTGTATTGCCATCGATACAGAGCGTCAACAGGTTGTCAACGGCTATGACTTCCAGGCGGTATTTGACGCCGGTCTGGATGTTGAAAGGCTTGGAGTCGATCAGAGACCAGCTGTCATTGACTGATTTAAAGAGCTTCCATTTCGGCGCCGGTGTCTGACCGTTCTTCTCCGTTGGATAGATGCCGAAATAATACTGGTTCCTGTCAAGCAGGCCGGCAGCCGTATCGGCCCTGAAAATCACTCCCACAGTGGCGTCGGCGAAGTCAGGAGGCAAGGGAACGCATCAACGCGTTGGATGTTCCGGAAGATGCCCTGGAGTTGCATGGCAGCCTCATAGAACTCTATTCAACCGGATCCTCGGTAGTCAACGATCTGATTACGGCCGGCAGATACCAGCTGGGAATGACGCCAATACTGACACAATATGAAGTTGCGTCCAATACTTTCAATCAATCGCTCCAGACTGCAACTGACTCAGGCAACCTTTTAACCGCAATGAGCACCTACCAGAAAGTGATAGGGTCCATAATGAAACAGGCAGGTGAACTGACTCCCCCAACGATAGGAACAAACAGTCATGAGCGGCTAATTGATAATCTGCAGACCATGCATGATGGCATCGCCGAAATGATTGCAGCTGTTGAAAAGGGTGACACGATAGCGGTCGAAGCGGCTTCTGAGAAGATGTCATCCGTATCCGCGGGCAACGAACGACTCGAAACGGAGATGCTGGCTGACCGGGAAGCCGACCTCAAGGCGTATAACACCCAAATAATGAAAATGTCAGCACTGCTGCAGAAGATACATGAGGAGGAAGCGGCCCTGAGGGAGCGTTTTGAGACGTAACAGACATAAATGATCGGCACCCGGACACAACAAGCTGAATATACAGACCAGCCAGAGGCCGATAGTCTGGTCGGGACGGCCGGATTTGAACCGGCGACCCCTTGACCCCCAGTCAAGTGCGCTACCAGACTGCGCCACGTCCCGACAGCAGAAAAGTATATCACAGCCACCGACCCATTGGCCGGGCCGCTACCTGCACAAGGCCAGACCGCAATTGTCGGCCGATATTGTTATATTTCCCCGATTCGAGGTATGAAGAACTCACCATCAAAACGGGGTCAGGAGCGGTCATGAAAGTCGCAGTCGTCTTCTATTCAATGTACGGACACACCTACCAGATGGCAAAGGCGGTCGCCGAAGGCGCGGGCGAGGTTGAAGGGACGGCTGTGGAACTGCGGAGAGTCCCCGAGACCCTGTCTGACGAAGTGCTGGAGAATATGGGCGCACTGGAGTCCCAGAAGGTGATGACGGACATCCCTGTCTGCACTATCGACCTCCTGGACGAGCTGGCCGAATCCGACGCCATAGTTTTCGGCGCGCCGACGCGCTTCGGCACCGTTTGCGGGCAGATGCGGCATTTCCTGGACTCAACCGGCGGCCTCTGGAGCCAGGGCAAGCTCATCGGTAAGGTCGGCAGCGCTTTCACGAGCTCCGCCACCCAGCACGGGGGCCAGGAATCCACGATCCTCAGCCTCCATACGACCCTGCTGCATCACGGCATGATCATAGTCGGGCTCCCCTACTCATTCCAGGGTCAGATGCGGATAGACGAGGTCAGCGGCTGCTCGCCATACGGGGCCTCGACCATCGCCGGTGGCCAGGGTGAGCGGACACCCAGCGACAACGAGCTGGCCGGGGCCCGCTTCCAGGGCCGCTTCGTGGCGGAGACAGCGGCCAAGCTGCACGGATAATCCGTTCCCGAGGTAAGCGGTGCGGTGACAAGCAGGCCAGGGGCTTCCCTTCGGCCTTAGTGGCCGCTGCTGCCGAAGCCCCCCTCCCCCCTGCCGGACTCAGGCAGCTCATCCACCACCTCAAACTCGGCCCGCTCCACCGGCATGATCACTAGCTGGGCGATGCGGTCGCCCACCCTGATATCGAAGTCAGCGTCGCCGGTGTTCTGGATGATGACGCGGATCTCGCCGCGGTAGTTGCTGTCGATGAGGCCAGGCGAGTTGGTCAGGGTGATTCCGAAGCTGGCCGCCAGGCCGGAACGCGGCTGCACGAACCCCCCGTAGCCCTTCGGGATGGCCACGGCGATGCCGGTGGACACCAGCGCCCGGCCTCCTTTCACCAGCGTCAGGTCCTCTATGCTCGCCAAATCGACGCCGGCGTCGCCGTCGTCATAGGCGTGCGCCGGGACCTGGGCCCTGGGGTCCAGTATCTTGATGGGGATGCGCATGGGGATAGTCTATCACCAGGGCCAAGGGCAATGCCCCGGATGCGTACATGAAGGGCGAAAACAGATCCTTCGTCGCTTCGCTCCCCAGGATGACAGTGGATGGGTCTGCGTCCCATGAGGGTGAAACTTTCCCTGCACATCAGCGTCATAATAGCGTAATCAATATACCCTGTAGGGTATATGGAGCAGCTAGCAGGAAAGGAGTTTCGTCCCCATAAACGCCCTTCATCACGGGTCAGGGACGAGCAGAAGGAAATGGCAAAGGTAGTAGTGATCGGGGGCAGCTTTGCCGGACTCACCGGGGCGCTCGAAGCCAGGCGCAAGCTGGGCGCGGGCCATCAGGTCACCCTCATATCCAAAACTGAAGATTTCGTGTACATACCGTCGCTGATCTGGGTCCCCTTCGGCTGGAGGGAAGTCAGTGACATCAGTCTCCCCATCAAGCCGATCCTCGACAAGGCGGGCGTGGATTTCGTCAAGGATGAGGTGACACGTGTCGTTCCGGAGGACAATAAGGTCAACACCGCCGGCGGCGAGTACGAATACGATTACCTGCTGGTCGGCTCGGGGATCAGCATCCGCTACGACCTGGTCAAGGGCCTGAGCGCCGCCGAGCATAACTACTCGGTCTGCACGCCGGCCCACGCCGAGCACGCCCGGGCGGGCTGGGAGGAGTTCGTCAGGGACCCGGGCCCGGTGGTGATAGGCGCCAGCCAGGGCGCCAGCTGCATGGGCGCGGCCTACGAGTTCCTCTTCAACTTCGAGTACGCCTGCCGCAAGGCCGGCATCCGCGACCGGGTGGACATCACCTGGGTCACGCCCGAGCCGTTCCTGGGCCATTTCGGCATCGACGGCCTCGCCGGCGGCGAGACCATGCTCAAGTCCTTCATGAAGATGTTCCATATCAACTACATCACCAGCTCGGAGATCGAGGAGATCACCGCTGACAGGTTCATCCTGAAGGACGGCCGCGAGCTGCCGTACAGGTACTCGATGATCGTGCCGCCGTTCAACGGGGCGAAGTTCGTCCGGGAATCCGGCGACCTCGGCGACGAGAAGGGCTTCATCCATACCGACGACAGCTACCGGCATGAGAAGTATCCCAACATCTTCGCCGCCGGGCTGGCGGTGGCGCTGGCGCCGCCGTGGACGGCGCCGGTGGCCATGGGCGTCCCCAAGACGGGGTTCCCCTCCGAGGTGACCGCCAAGGTGGCGGCCCATAACATCGCCCGCCTGGTCAGGGGCGAGACCGAGCTGGAGGAGAAGCCGATGGGCAAGATACCCGGCATGTGCGTGATGGACGCCGGGCACAAGGAAGTCATCATCATGAGCAACCACCTGCTGAAGCCGCGGCAGGCGGCCATCATGATCCCCAACCCGCTGGCGAACATAACCAAACGCCTGCTGGAGAAGTACTTTCTCTGGAAGACGCGGACGGGGAAATCCTACCTCCTGTAAGCGGGACGGGCAGGGAGGACGAACCAGGCGGCCCCTTCGGGGGCCGCTTTTTTTTCGGGGCGGCGTGCAGCCGGCCAGGCCCTCAGGGCTATCCCGGCCGGTTATTAAACTAATTAACATTTGTGCCGAATAGTGTCCTGACTTTCAGGGCCTTTCAGGAAGGGGCGACGGCAGATGGAAGCGCGAGACATGATCCTGACGTTTTTTCGCCGGGTGTCGATCCTGGCGCTGTCCGCAGTGATGATCCTCATAAGCGGCGCCTGTGAAGACGGCCCCGCAGCCGGTGTACCGGATCCTGTTGAAACCGCAGCCGTAGAGGAGGACGCGGGAACAATGGACGCACCGGGCGGCACGGGAGAGCCATCCCTGACCATCGCCGATTCGTTCCAGTACAACGTCACATCAATGGAGGTTGTCAAGCCCGCGGTCGCCGAGGTGGAAGCGAAATTCAGGATCGACTGCCGCGTGTTCAACACCGCCGTCATCGACGGCGGGGTACTGTACACAGACTGCGGCGACAAGGACGCCATCATCGCAACCGACCTGTCCGGCGGCAGCGAGAAGTGGCGCTACACCTGGAGCGAACCGGATGAGGATTTCGTCAACACCCCCCGGCCCGTCGGCGGCATTGTGTATGCCTCTTCCGAACAATACCTGTACGCGCTCGACCCGGCGAGCGGCGCCGTGAAGTGGCGTTACCTGCACCAGCCGGAACCTGAGCGTGGCGCCGGGATGCTCATCATGTACGCGCTGGATGAAACAGGCGCATATATCCTGGCCGGCAGCGAGGTGCACGCTGTCGATGCGACCACGGGGACCGACAGGTGGAAGGCAAAGGTATGTGATGGCGAAAGCGTGACCATGAGCAGCCCGGTGGTTGCGGGCGACTACCTGTTCTTCCCCAACAGCTGCCTGACCGGCAGCACGGAGGAAGACTTCGCCCTTGAGAGCCGCCTCTTTGCCTTCAACAGGGATACCGGCGAAGAACTATGGTCGCGCAAACTGAACAGCCAGGAAGACTCGTACTTCTCCGTCAATCGGTTCGTCGTGCATGACGGCACTTTGTTCGGCGTCGACGGGACTTCACTCATGACCGACTCCTTCAGCACGGCCCCGGAGGAACGGCTTGAGACGTCAGTGTTCGCCATCGACGCCGCCACAGGGGAGGACAAATGGGTCTTTCATGGAGTCGATGAGTCGTTCGGGACTGGCTTCGCGGTCTCGGACGGCATGGTCTTTGTGAGCAGCGAGTACGATATCGAGGATGGGGACGGACGCCTGCGGGAAGCCAGCGTCGTCTATGCCATCGACGCTGAAAGCGGGCAGGAGCAGTGGAAGTTCGAGCCCGAGGGGAAGCTGGAGAGCAACATCTTCGTGGCCGGCCCGACGGTGCTGTTCAGCAGCATGAAGAACCTCACATCATCGGACTTCGAGTACAAGGCCGCTTCCCACACGTATGTCCGGGACGCGCGCACCGGTGAGCACAGGTTCGAGCTGTTCAACAATGTCGAGCGCGGCGACATTCCCCTACCGCCGCTGAGGGCGGTCCAGGACGGCCGCCTGTACCTGATGGCGGAGGGGGATTATGAATCATTCGTCTACAGGATGGCCCAGTAGCGTCGCTGCCGGGCCTTTTCCTTCCCTCCCCCGTCAGGGCGAGTAGGTTCCCTCGATGGTGTCGGAGCCGATGATGCTCCTGGCGAAAGCCGCTTCGAAGCCCGCCCGGGTGTACGCCTCCCCCGCCTTGATGACGGGGGCATCCCCGCTCAGGGCGTAGACGGTTATCTTGTAGACGTGCGGGCTGGGCGGGCAGGGTCCGGCGTAACCGTTCGCACCGGTGTAGTTGCGCCCCAGGGCGACGCCGCCGATGGCGCTCATATCCTCACCCTCAGCCAGGCCGGTCTTGTCGGCGGGTATGTTGAACACCGACCAGTGCATGCAGGCACTCGCGCCCTTGCCGCAGGGCGGGGTCTCATCGTCCATGATGACAGCATAGGCGGCTACGCCCGCAGGAGGGCCGGTCCAGCCCAGCTGAGGCGAGATGTCGCTGCCCCCCTCGCTTTCACAGGCGTACTTCTTCGAAATGGCTCCCCCGGAATCGATGGACGCGCTGGTCAGGCTGAATGAAGCTGCCACGCTGCCGGTTTCCCCCGGGGCGGAGCCGGTATCGGCGCCGGTCCCCGGCCCCCCATCGCCGGAACCACACCCCTGGGCCATAAGCACCGCCGCTGCCAGCGAAACGATGAAGATGAACCGCCGTTTGATCATCAGACCTCCCCTGCTTTCACTGCTCCCCATAGTTCACGCGCGGCGCCAGGCCCAAACGGCGACGCCGATCAGCAGCACGCCCATGACCACGGTGGCGATGCCGCCGAAAACCTTCTTCTTCCGTGCCACGTCCGTGACACCGGTCACGCAGACCGATATGCCTCAGATGCCGGCGGCGATAGCCGCCAGGTACCAGTACCACATCCGTCTCTCCCTCCGAAATCCCTCCGAAAAGTCCTATTTGGCCTCGAGCGACGTCTCGAAGCTTTCTGCTGCCGGAGTCTCCTTGTCCCACGGCTGGCGGTAGACGAGATTCAGGTCGGCTTTACCTTCCTGAACGACCCTGAAACGCCAGGTGTACATGCCGCCGGCGCCGAGGGCGTCCGAATCAGCCTTGTAATCGGGAGCGCCTGCCTGCTGGAGCACCGGCGCGCCGTCGGATTCCACGCTCCACTCGAAACCGGTGGTGGGATTGCCCTCGAGTGTGAGCTCGATGGTGACGCCGACGCTGACCTCCATCGTGCTGCCGTTGAAGGATTCGTCGAGGATGATGACATCGGTCCTGGTGTCGAGCGTGTTTGTAGGGGCTGTGGCGCTTTCGGAACCGTTCCCGCCGCAGCCGGCAGCAAACACCATACCCATAACCGGCAGCGCCAGCAGGAGCAACAGCCTCATCCCGTATTTTTTCTTTCCGTCCCTGATTGGAGCCATATCCCCCTCAGTCCTGATTTGTTAACCGGCCTCGGGCGCGACTGGCCGCCAGGCTCAGCGCACCGTAACCGCTTACAGTCTGTATTTCGCAAAGCGGGCGGCATTCTCCTTCGGCAGGCGCCCACGGATGATGACGCCTTCCGGCGTGTTCTCCATTTCCACCTCGGCGCCTGTCCGGTAGATCTCACCGATGGCCTTGCCGTCGCCGTAGGGAAAGAACA
Source organism: Gaiellales bacterium (assembly GCA_003599855.1). Classification (GTDB taxonomy): domain Bacteria; phylum Actinomycetota; class Thermoleophilia; order BMS3ABIN01; family BMS3ABIN01; genus SURF-19. The sequence continues at coordinate 13,463 of QZKG01000026.1, forward strand.
GTTCTACATCTACCATGCGCGCGGTGAAGAAATCCCTGACGGCCCGTTGCAGGTCGTGGAGGCCCTCTCCTGTTCTTGCCGAGGTGAGGACAGCCTCAGGATAGACGCGGCGAAGGTATGACCGCTGCCGGTCGTCGATGCGGTCGATCTTGTTGAGCACGGTGAGGCGCGGGATGTCCGCCGCCTCGATGCCGTCCAGGACGGTGTCCACCGCCCGGATCATCCCGTCCAGCTCGTCCTCGTGGACGGAGGCGTCCGCCACATGGAGGATGAGGTGCGCCACCAGGGTCTCCTCCAGGGTGGAGTGGAAGGCCTCCACCAGCTGGTGCGGCAGCTTGCGGATGAAGCCTACAGTATCCGTGAGCAGGAAGGTCTGCCCGTCGTACTCGTAGGCGCGGGTGGTGGGGTCGAGAGTCTCGAACAGGCGGTCGTTGACGGCCACCTCGCTTTTCGTCAGGGCGTTGAGGAGGGTGGATTTGCCGGTGTTGGTGTAACCCGCGAGGGCTACCAGCGGCAGGTTGGACGCCAGGCGCGAGCGCCGCATAACCTCGCGCGAGGCCGACACCTCCCTGAGGCGGCGCTTGACGGTGCTGATGCGCTTGCGGGCAACCCGCTGGTCTGTCTCCAGCTGGGTCTCGCCGGGGCCGCGGGTGCCGATGCCGCCGCCCAGGCGCGAGAGTATAGTCCCGAGACCGCGCATGCGCGTGAAGTTGAATTCCAGCTGGGCCAGCTCCACCTGCAGCTTGCCCTCGGCGCTGTGCGCGTGCTGGGCGAATATGTCGAGGATGAGGGCGGTGCGGTCGATCACCCGCACGCCCAGGCGGTCCTCCAGGTTGCGCTGCTGGGTGGGTGTGAGCTCGTCCTCGGCGACGACAAGATCGGGCTTGAGTCGGCCTACCTCAGCCTTCAACTCGCTGAGCTTGCCCTTACCAAAATAAGTTCCCGCCACGGGGTGGTCGCGGCGCTGGGTCATCTCGCCGATGTACTCGGCGCCGGCGGTGTCCAGCAGCTCGCGAAGCTCCGCCAGGGTCCCGCCGTCCTCTTCCACCGCTTCACCGGCAGGCTGGGGGCCGCTCAGGATGGCGATGAGATAGGCCTTCTCCCGCGGTTTTCGGTTGTCGTCGTCCATGATGTCCAGCGCCTTCGTATCGCTTGTTACACACTCGTATCACCAATAGTCTATTAACTTTCAGCGGCAAGGGGAACGGGCGCGGGCGCGATATCACTGGCGAAAACCAGGATCCTTCGTCGCTCCGCTCCTCAGGATGACAGGGGGTAGCGCTCCTCGGGATGACAGTGCATGGGTCCGTGCCAAGCGCCTGGGGGTGTCCCGCAGCGAAGGCTTGCCTTTGCTCTTGCCTGAGCGCGGGATGCCCCCCGGGCGCGGTATTTGACGGCGTCGGGGATAGACAGGCGAAAGAGCAGATCCTTCGCTGCGCTCAGGATGACAGGGTGGCGGTGCCCCCCCGGGATGACAGTGGGTCGCCCGGGATGGCGGGGTGAGGACTAACGCCCGTGGTCGCGCCGGGCGATCTCGATCTTGTCCACCAGCTCCTCCACCTCCACCGGCTTCAGGCAGTAGTCATCCGCGCCTTCAGCGATCCCGCTCAGCCCTGTCTGTACGGAGGCGTGGCCGGTCAGCAGGATGACGGCACATTCGGGGAAGAGGCGCCTGATCTTCTTCAGGCACTCGATGCCGTCCGTCTCCGGCAACATCACGTCCAGGATGATGACGTCGGCGCCGCCGGCCTCAAGCGCCTTGATCCCCTGCAGGCAACTCGTGGCGGTCTGCACCTGGTACCCGCGCCGGCCCAGCCTCTTGGCGGTGATCTCCAGGAAGTCCGGCTCGTCGTCCACCAGCAGTACCCTGACCGGTCCGTTCACATGTCCTCCTCTTCTTCATCCGGCCGCCCCGGCACGAGAGCGGCCAGGTCGGCAGCTATGTCTGCGCGGTAACGGCTGACCATGCCCGGGTCCGCCATCACCATGTCGATCTGGCGCGTGTGGATGAGCAGGTAGCCAAGCACCTTGAGGCGCTCGACCAGGTACTCCCGCGGCCTCTTCTCCACGCGGGCAGTGAGGGCATCGAGCTTGACCTCGACCCGGAAGCCGTTCTCCTCCAGGATGTCCTTCAGCAGGTAGACCCGCTCGAAACGGCGGTCGCGCGAGGCGGCGCCGCCGCGGAACTGGAAGCTGACGTAATTCTCCGTCAGGTGCGAGCCCAGGTACGCCTCGACCAGGGTGAAGTGGTAGCCGAGCCGCATGCTCAGGTTGCAGAAGTTCTTCGATATGAGGAAATAGTTCTTCGACCCCAGCGACGCGCGCACGGCCGGGTCGAGGCTGGGGTTCATGGTCGAGCGGAAAAGGATGGAACCGAACCCCTTGGCGTCCACCGGCGGCGGGCCCCGCCAGGGCCTGGCGGTCATGCCCTCCCAGATGGCCAGCATGGGCTCCGAGACGATCTGCTCGATAAAGACGTATTTCTCATGGCTGTCGTAATCCTCGCGGAAGCCGTCGTCCAGGTTGATAACCCACCACTTGAACACGGTGTCCCCGCCGGCAAGCTGCTTGGCGGTGCGCTCGTAGAAGCGGCTCTCGGCCCCGAATGAGAACATCTCCTTCACCGCTTTCTCATGGCAGAAACGTGTGATGTCGTGCAGTGTCCTGCAGTACCTGGACTTGAAGTAGGGCGAGGCCGGGTCGGTGAGGTTGAGCGGCAGGCAGAGTTCGAGGACGTCGCCCAGGATACCGTGCACGGGGCTGCCTTCCATCATATGAGGGGCCGGCGCGGCCGCTGACACGAGGTCCTCCCGCCTGCCGTCGAGGACGCTGCGGCCGTCGGCGTCCACCGTGACCACGCGACCGTTATCCAGCGCTGTGAATGCCCCGGCGGCCTCGAAGAGCGCCGGCACGCCCAGCTCCCGAGCCACTATCGCCAGGTGGGTCGCGGCATGGCCGCTCTCGCTCACCAAGGCGGCAGCGCGGCTCAGCAGGGACGCCCAGGCGGGGTCGGGCCACTTCACCACCAGCACCGCCCCCCGGGGGAACTCCAGCAGGTCGACCTCGTTGGCGACGCGGAATACCGGCCCGATGCCCACCCCCTTCGAAGCGGTCAGCCCGCCGGTCACCAGGAGCCCCTCGCGGGATGCGGCCGCCTGCCCCTCCCCGCCGGTTCTGGCAGCGGCGGCCTGGATGGCTATGGGCCGGCTCTGGAGGATGATCAGCTCGCCATCCCTGTCGAAGGACCACTCGATATCCTGGGGCGCGCCGAAATGCCCTTCGAGCCGTACCGCTGCCTCGGCCAGCTGCGCCAGCTGTTCGCCGCTGAGCACCGGCGCCTCCCCCGCGGCCCTGGAGGCTGTCACACCGCCGCTCTCCCTGTCCACCTGGTAGAAATCCGTGGCGGCGCTGCCGTCCACGACCACGGAGGCCAGGCCGGGGGCGGCGCTTACCTCGATGATCGCGGCCCGGGGATCATCCGGGGGGCGCGAGAACATCACGCCGCTGACAAGGGCGTCCACCATCACCAGGCAGCCGACGCACATGACCACATCCTGGTGGCGGAAGCCGCGCAGGTGGCGGTAGATGATCGCCTGGCTGCTGTATTTACTGGCGACCACCTCCTTGTATGCCTGCAGCAGGAGGTCCTCGCCCACGTTAAGCTCGGTGCGGTACTGGCCGGCAAAGGAGATGTTGTTGCGGTCCTCGCCCACCGCGCTGGAGCGCATGGCCACGAGGGGCGACGTCCCGTCAGCCCCTGCCAGGGCACGGTAAGCCCCCATGATCTCCCGGCTCAGGTCATCGGGCACCGGCGCGTTGCTGATAAGGGCCTGTATGCGGGCGCTGGCGCTATAAAGGCTTTCCAGGTCATCGAGGTCTGCCGTTTTCAAAATCCTGTTTATCTCGTCCTGCAGGCCGGCAGAATCAAGGAAGCCCCGCGTCGCTGAGGCCGTGATGGCGAAGCCTGCCGGCACGCTCAGCCCGGCGCCGCCCTGCACCTCGCCGAGGTTGGCCATCTTGTCGCCGACCTGATCGGTGTCGCCACGTCCCAGGGAGCCTGCGGGGATGACCAGGGCGCCTGCCTGTGCGGGGGGATGCGTTGACATGAGCTCTTCGATCCGGTCGGAGATCGACCGGAAGGCCTCGTCCAGACCCTGATAACCGCCGCCTGAGAGATGGTTAAGGGACTGGATCATCTTGAAGACGTTCACCGTGAGCGCAGTCACGTGGCCGCGCACGAAGGCCATGCCGAAGGGCTGCCCCGAACCGTACGTCTGCTCCATCTCGACCATGATGTCCAGGGCGTTGTTGTTGGCCGTGAGCAGGGTGCGGAAGCTGCGGTAGTGCTCCTGGAACTCACGGTTCAAAAGCTCAGTGTCGGTCCCACGCCCCGGCGCAAACAGCGTCCCTATTCTCCGTAAAGCTCCGGACAAGCCACCCATGCTGCCACCTGACCTGGTTAACGTTGAACGGGGTCTGCGTCCCGGGGATCGAGTGGCGGTCTGCGGCGAGAGCGGCCAAGGTCGCGCCGAGTCGAA
>QZKG01000056.1 GCA_003599855.1 Gaiellales bacterium
TGGCCGGCTGGATCCGCGGCCGGGCGGCGCAGGCCGGGCTAAAGCTCGAACCGGCCGCCCTGGAGAGCCTGCTCCTGACCGGCGAAAACGACCTCTACCGCCTTAGCAACGAGCTGGACAAATACGGCGCCTACCTGGCGGAGCCCTTCGGCTGGCGTTTCATCTTCTGGGTTAACATCCCCCTGGGGCTCGCGGTGATCGGTGTGGTCCGCTGGCTGGTCATGAAGAGCCCGCGCCAACGGGTGCCGGTGGACTACCGCGGCGCGGCGCTGCTGGCGCTGTTCCTGACGCTCATCACGGTGGGGCTCTCCGGCCAGAAGACCGCCGGCTGGTACCGCTTCGTCCTGCCGATGCTGGCCGCCGGCTTCATCGTGCTGGTGGCGTTCATCCTGGTGGAGCGCAGGCGCGAGGAGCCGGTGCTCAGGCTGAGCATGTTCAAAAACGTCACCTTCTCAGCGGCCAACTTCGCCAACCTGCTGGAAGGGGTGGCGATGATCACCGCCCTGGTGCAGGTGCCCTTCTTCGCCTACGCCACCGTGGCGGCGACGCCCATCGAGGGGGCGCTGCTGGTTTTGCGGATGACGGTGATGATCCCCGTGGGGGCTGTCATGGGCGGGCTGGTGATCAACCGCATCAGCCACCGCTACACGGCGGCGACAGGCTTCGCCCTGGCGGCGGTGGGGCTGTTTTTGGTCAGCCGCTGGGGCATCGACGTCTCCGGCACGACCCAGACCATCCATCTGATGATCGTCGGCCTGGGCTTCGGCCTCAACAGCCCGGCGCTGGGCGCGGCGGTGGTAGGATCCATCGAGAAGGCGCGGCTGGCCACCGGCTCGGCGATCCACATCGTCGCCAAGACCACCGGCATGATGCTGGGGCTCGCGACCCTGGGGGGCTACGGCATCTACCAGTTCGAGACCATCCTGGATGTGGGGCTCCAGGACATCCTCGACCCGGAGCTGAGCAGCACGCTGTACGACCGCTCCGTAGACGCCATCCTGCAGGTACTCAACCGCTACTTCCTCATCGCCGCCATCCTCTGCGCCATCGCGGTCATCCCGTCGCTGATGCTGCGGGTCAAAGAATAGACCCTGCGGGGGGACGCTGCGGGGGACGTAGTTTCCCAAGTTTCCATATTCCTTATGGGTCCTGGCGGTTGTAAACCGTTGTCAATATTGTATACTAGTCTTCTATGTCGAGAATGCCAAGAATCGACGCGCCAGGATACTTGCATCATGTGGTGGCCAGAGGTATCGAGGGGCGAGAAATATTCAAGACCAAAGCGGATCAGCGCCTTTTTCTCGATCGCATGGGAAACCTTAGTCAAGCGACTGGCACGCCGGTCTGTTCGTTTGCACTCATGCCAAACCACATACACCTTCTGCTCAGACGCGGAAGGTCTCCTGTCTCGACCTTCATGCAGAGGTTGCTGACTGGCCACGCCGTTTTTTTCAACAACAAGTATGAGCGCAGTGGTCATCTTTTCCAAAATCGCTATAAGGCGATAATCTGCGACAGTGATGCCTATCTGTTGCAGCTGGTCGTTTACATTAACCTGAACCCTGTCAGAGGCGGGGTTGTTGAATCACTTTCTGACCTAAAAAAGTATGAGTTTGCCAGTCATGGTTATTTGCTGGGAGCCAGGCGCCTGGATTGGCTGGATTCGAAAACAGTATTGGTCAATTTTGCTGAGAAGGAAGGGCATGCCAGAGAGGCATATAGTCAATTCATAGAGAGAGCAATGGATTCGATGGACGGGTTTGGCCTGAATGGCGGCGGATTGCGGCGCTCCATAAAGGGCAGCGGCGATCAGAAAGAGCGGCATTCATCTGACGAGCGAAAACTCGGAGCAGCTGTTTTTGTCAAGGAAATCGTCAGAAGAGCCAATGATGGAGCGCCAGACGTGAGACCAGCGCGCGCGTTTGATCAGGTGCTCGAGGCCATCAAGAGAGATTTCAGCGTATCCGAGGAAGAGTTATTCGGACGTACCAGAATCAAGAAAGCTGTGAATGCCAGGAACAGATTCGCATACCTGTTGTCAAGACAGGCGGGAATGACTGGCAGTGAGATCGCTCGCAGGTTGTCTAAAGGGCGTTCTGCAGTATCCAAGATGATTCAAAAAGGCGAGTTGCTTTAGGAAACTTAGGAAACAACGTCCCTATGCGTTGCTTTAGGAAACTTAGGAAACAACGTCCCCTAGATGTTGAAGCGGAAGTTGATGATGTCGCCGTCGGCGACAGTGTAGTCCTTGCCTTCGAGGCGGACCTTGCCGGCGTCGCGGGCCGCCGCCATGGAGCCGGCGGCGATGAAGTCTTCGTAGGCCACCGTCTCGGCGCGGATGAAGCCCCGCTCGATATCCGAATGCACCTTGCCCGCGGCCTTCACCGCCGGCGTGCCCCTGCGGATGCTCCAGGCGCGCACCTCGTCCTCGCCCACCGTGAGGAACGAGATCAGGCCCAGCAGCTCGTAGGCCGCTCCCAGCACCCGGTTGCGGGCTGGCTCCGCGATGCCCAGGTCTTCCAGGAAGAGGGCCGCTTCTTCCGGCTCGAGACCCGCTAGCTCCATCTCGATCTTCGCCGAGAGCGCGAAGACGAGCGCGTCCTTGCCCTGGTAGAACTCCTCGATGGCGGCCACCGTCGCCCGGGTCTCGTCGCTGTCCAGCTCGTCCTCGCCGACGTTCACCACCACCAGTTCCGGCTTCACCGACAGGAACTGCAGCGAGCCGATGGCCGCGCGCTCCTCTTCCGATAGCCCCAGGTTCCTGAGCGGCTTCTCTTCCTCCAGTTGCGCCCGGCACTTCTCCAGCACGGCCTTCTCCAGCTCCAGCTCCCTGCCGACGCCCTTCTTCATGGAGTTCTCGATGCGCTCCAGCCGCGTCTCCGTGAGCTCCAGGTCGTTGAAGACCAGTTCGAGCTCCAGGGCGGCCACGTCCCCCGCCGGGTCCAGCGCGCCCCCGGGGTGCATCACCGAGTCGTCGGCGAAGGCCCGCACCACGTGGATGACGGCGTCGGCGTCCCAGACGAGCGCCGCCAGTGCGGACTTGCCCTTTTCCGCCGAGATGCCCCGGGCGAAACCGGTGATGTCGGCGCACATGACGTCGGCGTGAGTGGTCTTTTTGGGCTGGTAGATCCCGGAGAGCCGGTCCACCCTCTCGTCGGGGATGAAGACCATGCCCACGTGGGCCTCACTGCTCAGGGGCTCAGGGTAGGCGGTGGTCTCGATGCCTTGCCCCGTGAGGGCGTTGAACAACGTGGTCTTGCCGCTGTTGGGCAGGCCGATGATCCCCAGTTTCACGATCTCACATTCCTTGTCTCAGTTGTATTGTCCACATCTCGCCGGCGGGCGCGCGGCAGCGCCGCCATCGCCGGGCCGGACATCATTATACGACAGTCGCCGTCCGCGGGGCGCCAAAGGACAGAATGCGGCGGAACATGAAGGTGAAACGCGCTCCCCGTCCTCAAGGGGAATGAAGCGGCGGACGGCCGGAAGTCCACAGGCAGGGGCGGTCCCGCACGCTTTAGAACCAGTACTCGGGGTACCTTCTGCTCCCGTTCAGGTTGTTGACCAGCAGGGCTACCAGCAGCAGCACGAGGGCGCCGGCGCCGGCCGGCACGAAGGCATAGAGGAATCCGAGGTCGTGGATCTGGTCCCCGCCGATGACGGCGATGAGGGCGGTCGCACCGCCCGGCGGGTGCAGCGTCCGGGTGAGGAGCATGAGGGCGATGGCCAGCGATACCGCCAGGGCCCCCGCCAGCCAGATGGTGCCGCCGAACAGGAAATAGCAGCCGACGCCAACCAGGCCCGAAAGGATGTGGCCGCCCACGAGATTCCGCGGCTGGGCCAGGGGGCTCTTGATGGCGGCATAGACGAGGACAGCGGAGGCGCCGAAGGAACCGATCAGCAGGGTCGATGCCCGCGGCTCGAAATAAGCCGCCGACAGGTAGCCGCAGATGCCGATTCCCAGGACAGACCCCAGCCAGGACCAGAATACCTCGGAAAGGGGCACGCCGGGGGGAGCCTCGGCCCCGCCCTTCATCCTCTGGATATATTCCCTCATCATCGGCCCGCGGTCCTTACTATGTCTGCACGCGAGATGATTCCAGCCAGCCTGCCCTCATCGTCGACCACGGGCAGCCGCTTGACCCGGTGGGCGGCCATCAGGCCCGCGGCTTCCTTGAGGCCGGCCGCCACATGGACGGTGATCGCCGGCGAGGTCATCAGCTCCCCGGCGGTATCGCCTCCGCTCTTCCTTCCCGGCCTGTCCAGCAGTCCCCGCGCTAGCCGCCGGAGCCCGCCACCGGCCGGCCGTGACCGCGGCACAGAGTAGGGACAGGAGTCACAGGCGAGGATGTCGCTTTCGGTGACGACGCCGAGGACGCTGCCGTCCGCGTCGATGACCGGCAGGCCGCTGATGCTGTGCCGCGTCAGCAGCTCCACTACCTCTTGGAGAGCGGCGCCGGCCTTGACGCTGATTACATCCCTGGTCATGACCTCGCTGACGCCGGGCTCGCCGCCGGCCATGCGCCTGCGGGCGTGCTCGTGGGCAAGGGCGTAGATCTTTCTGAGGTCGCTCTCGGTTACGTCCACGTAACCCTTGAGCTCCTTCAGGGCTTCGTGGAGGTCCTCGTCTGAAAAGCCTTGCTGTTCGGGGAATGCGCCCATGGCCGGTCTGTCTGGTTTAAGATTTCAAGATTACCTTACCCGACGCGCTCCGGGGTGGGTGTGATATTTGTCATCTTTGCGATTTATGCCGCTACGTGCGCGAATCCGGCCGCTGCTGTCTTGAGCGGGAACTGCTCGCAGGATAGAATAACGCCGTCGATAAAAGCCGAGCTGGAAAGGGTGACCGTTGCAGGTATTAGTGGTCGGTTCAGGGGGCAGGGAGCACGCCATCGTCAGACAGGCAGCGGCCAGCAGCCTGGTGGAAGCGGTCCACGCGGCCCCCGGCAACGCGGGCATCGCCCGGCAGGCCACCTGCCACGACATTTCCGACAGCGACAAAGAGGGCATCGTCTGCCTCGCCCGGGAGATCGATGCCGGGCTGGTGGTCATCGGTCCCGAAGCGCCCCTCTGCGCCGGCCTGGCGGATGCCCTGACCGAGGCCGGTTTCAAGGTCTTCGGCCCCAGCGCCGCTGCCGCCCGGCTCGAAGGCAGCAAGGCCTTCGCCAAGGAGATCATGACCGCCGCCGGCGTCCCCACCGCCAGCTTCGCCGGCTTCACCGAGTATTCCGCCGCCCAGGCCCACCTGGCGTCCATCTCGTTCCCCGCCGTGGTCAAGGCCGACGGCCTGGCCGCCGGCAAGGGAGTGATCATCGCCGGAGCCATGGCCGAGGCCGAGGAGGCGCTCAAGTCCTGCTTCCTGGACCGCCGGTTCGGCGATGCCGGCCTGGAGGTACTGATCGAGGAATGCCTGGTGGGCCACGAGTGCTCGGTGCTCGCCCTCTGCGACGGCGAGACCATGGTGCCCCTGGAGCCGGCCCAGGACTACAAGCGCATCTTCGACGGCGACCGCGGCCCCAACACTGGCGGCATGGGCTGTTACAGCCCCGTGCCGAAGGTCCCGAACGAATTCGTCGCCGACATCATCGATACCATCCACCGGCCGGTGGTGGAAGAGCTCAGGGGGCGCGGCATCGAGTTCAAGGGCGTCCTCTACGCGGGCCTCATGATGACCGCGGACGGCCCCAAGGTACTGGAGTTCAACACCCGTTTCGGCGACCCCGAGACCCAGGCGATCCTGCCGCGGCTGGAGACCGACCTGGTGGAGCTGATGCTCGCCTGCGCCGACGGCGACCTCGCGGGCCGGGAGCTCAGGTGGAGGGAAGAGCGCTGCGTGACGGTGATCATGGCCTCGGCTGGCTACCCGCTCTCATCGAGCAGCGGTGATGTCATCAGCGGGCTCGATGACGATGGCGGGCTGGAAGGAGTGCAGGTCTATCACGCCGGCACCGCGCCGGGCGGGGACGGCGGCTTCGTCACCGCCGGCGGCAGGGTGCTGGCGGTGAGCGCCCTGGGCGCCACTTTCAAGAGCGCCCGGGACAGGGCTTACGAGGCGGTGCGCGCCATCAGTTTCGACGGCATGCAGTTCCGCACTGACATCGCCGCCGAGCCGGCCCGCTCCGAGTGAGCGACGGCCCTTGCGGGTTCCTTTTTTCAGGCAGGGGATACCGACCTTGAGGAGGAGAGATGAAAGACACTACTGCCATACGGCGACGCGACGATGCCCCTGTCCGGGGATACCGACCTTGAGGAGGAGAGATGAAAGACACCGCTGAAGAGCTGGAACCATTGCTTCAGGAGATGGATTTCGACACGGTGCTTGTCGGCATCATCATGGGCAGCGAGTCTGACCGCGAGGTCATGCAGCCCGCCGCCGACACGCTCAAGGAGCTGGGGATCCCCCACGAAGTGAACGTGATAAGCGCCCACCGCAACCCCAGGCAGGTGGCCGATTACGCCGAGAACGCCAAGGGCCGCGGCCTCAAGGTGATCATCGCTGGCGCTGGCAAGGCCGCCGCGCTCCCCGGGGTGGTCGCCTCCATGACGCCGCTGCCGGTGATCGGCGTCCCGGTAAAGACCAGCGACCTGGGCGGGATGGACTCGCTGCTCTCCATCGTGCAGATGCCCCCGGGCGTCCCCGTGGCCTGCATGGCGATAAACGGCTCCAGGAACGCCGCCATCATGGCCGCCAAGATCCTGGCGACGCTGGAGTAGGACCGCGCGGCGGCCGTGCGTCTGGCCAGCCTGCGCGGCATCGACGGAGGGGCCGACGTGCGGCTTGCCTCGAGCCGGTGCCGGAGTCTCCCCGGTGGCTGGCTTCGAAACCAGCAGCTCCGGTAATACGCCGGCTCGCCTAATCTGCCGATGGCACTGATCACCCCCGGAATAAAACATGTGGACCACGTTACGCCATGAGCCGGACACTATGAAGCTGCCAACCCCCCTGATAGAAGGCCGGCTGCTCCGGCGCTACCAGCGATTCCTGGCCGATGTGGAGCTCGCGGACGGTAGCGTCGTCACCGCCCACACCCCCAACACCGGCTCCATGAGGGACCTCTGCGAGGCCGGCCTCAGGGTCTGGCTGTACGACACCGGCAGCCCCCGCCGCAAGTACCCCCTGAGCTGGGAGCTGGTGGAAACCCGGGGCGGCGTGCTGGTGGGCATCAACACGCTGCGCGCGAACGGGCTGGTGCGGGAGGCCATCGAGGACGGCACGGTGGCGGAGCTGCAGGGCTACGATTCAATCCGGCAGGAGGTCACATGCGGCAGCGAGGGGAGCCGCATCGACCTGCTGCTCACGGGCCCGCCCGGAAGCTGCTATGTCGAGGTCAAGAACGTCACGCTCGTGGAGGGCGGCGTCGCCCTCTTCCCGGACGCCGTCACCACCCGTGGCGCCAGGCACCTGCGGGAGCTGTCCCGCCTGGCCGCGGCCGGCCACCGGGCGGTCATCCTCTTCTGCGTCCAGCGCGCCGACGCCCGGGAGGTGCGCCCGGCCGACCACATCGACCCCGCCTACGGCCTGGCGCTGCGCGAAGCCGTGGCTGCCGGCGTGGAGGCGCTGGCCTGCCGGGCGGCGGTATCCCTTGACAGGGTCAGGCTCAGCGGGCCCCTGCCGGTGGCGATCCGGGATGGTGTCGGGGCTTGATCGACGGTACTGCGCCGGGCCGGGATGTCCCGCGAGCAGGCTAACGGACCAGTATCAAGCCCGCTGATGGCCGGCATCTGAAAACCGGGGTGGAAACCGGTGGCGGTTCGTATATGATAGTGCCGTCCGGAGTCTGCCAGATCCGGAGCATCACTTAGATTTACCGCCCGAAGCATGTCATTCTGAGGGGTGCGCAGAGCGCGCAACGAAGAATCTCGAACATACCAGACCGGGAGACCCATTGATACCACGCTATTCACGCCCCGAGATGGCGGCGATCTGGACCGACGAGAACAAGATGGCCACCTGGCTGAAGGTGGAGATCGCCGTCTGCGAGGCCTGGCATGAGCACGGTCTCATCCCGGCCGAGGCTCTCAAGGAGATCAAGGAGAAGGCGGCCTTCGACGTCGTGCGGGTGCTGGAGATCGAGAAGGAGACCCGCCACGACGTCATCGCCTTCCTCACCAATGTGGGCGAGTACGTCGGTGAACCCGCCAAGTACATCCACTACGGCATGACCTCATCGGACATGCTCGACACCGGCCTGGCGCTGCAGATGAAGCAGGCCGCCGACATCCTGCTCTTCGACCTCAGGCACCTGCTGGGGGTGCTTAAAAAGCGGGCCTTCGAGCACCGCGACACGGTGATGATCGGGCGCAGCCACGGCATCCACGCCGAGCCCATCACCTTCGGCCTGAAGCTCGCCGTCTGGTGCTTCGAGACCGCCCGCAACATCGAGCGGCTGGAGCACGCGAAGAAGTCCATCTCCGTGGGCCAGATATCCGGCGCCGTGGGCACCTACGCCATGGTGCCGCCGGAGATCGAGGAGAACGCCTGCCACCGGCTGGGACTGGATCCCGCGCCGGCCTCGACCCAGGTGATCCAGCGCGACCGCCATGCCGAGTTCATGGCGGCGCTGGCCATCATTGCCTCTTCCATCGAGCAGTTCTCAGTGGAGATCCGCCACCTGCAGCGCACCGAGGTGCTGGAGGCGGAAGAAGCTTTCAAGAAGGGGCAGAAGGGCTCCTCTGCCATGCCCCACAAGCGAAACCCGATAATCAGCGAGCGCATGGCGGGCCAGGCCCGGGTCATCCGCGCCAACAGCGTGGTAGCCCTGGAGAACATGGCCCTCTGGCACGAGCGGGACATCTCCCATTCCTCGGCGGAGCGGGTGATCCTGCCTGACAGCACCATCCTGCTCGATTACATGCTCTTCAAGTTCGCCGAGCTGATGGACAACCTGATGGTCTATCCGGAGCGCATGAAGGAGAATCTCTGGTCCAGCTACGGGTTGGTCTTCTCCCAATCCGTTCTGCTAAAATTGGTGGACAGTGGGCTCTCCCGTGAGGAGGCCTATGCCACAGTCCAGGCTAGCGCCATGAAGGCCTGGGAGGAGAAGACCAGCTTCAAGGAACTGCTCGAGAAGGACGCGACCGTCAGCAAATCCCTCACCCAGGAAGAGCTGGACAGCTGTTTCGACGAGCGGAACTACCTGCAGAACATCGGTGCGGTCTTCGAGCGGCTGGAACGGCTTTGAAGGGACGTTGTTTCCTATGTTTCCTAAATAGCCAGAGGCTGGCTGGCGATGATCGCTGATAGCAGCAGAAATGGCTATGGTAGGAGTCAACAGGAGATCCTTCAGCGGATAGCATGAAGCCAGAGTTAGGAAACTTAGGAAACAACGTCCCGGGGCGCCGGGGTCGGGGCCCCGGGGGCTCACTGACAAGGGCACACGAGTTCGGCTTCGGTTAAGGGTAACAGGGGAAACAAGGAGCAGCCATGACTGCTGAACAACTGTACGAAGGCAAGGCCAAGATCGTCTACGCCACCGACGACCCCAAGCAGGTGTCGCAGAAGTTCAAGGACGACGCCACCGCTTTTGACGGCAAGAAGAAGGGCAGCATCGCCGACAAGGGGGTGCGCAACGCCACCATCTCCGCGTATCTCTTCAGGGTGGTCGAGGAAGCGGGGGTTCCCACGCAGCTCATCGAGCAGACCGCCGACGACACCCTCCTGACCCATTACCTGGACATGTTCCCGGTGGAGGTCGTGGTGCGCAACTTCGCCGCCGGCAGCATCGTCAAGCGGCTCGGCTTCGAGGAGGGCCAGAAGTTCAGCAAGCCCATGGTGGAGTACTTCCTCAAGGACGACTCCCTGGGCGACCCCCTCATCACCTGCGCCCACATTGAGGAGCTCGGGCTGATCACCACGGACGAGCGCAATGAGATCAAGGAGCTGGCGCTCAGGGTAAATGAGGCGCTCAGCGGTTTCTTCGCCGAGCGCGGCATCATCCTGGTTGACTTCAAGCTGGAGTTCGGCCGGGACAAGGACGGCGTCATCCGCCTGGGCGACGAGATCAGCCCTGACACCTGCCGCCTCTGGGACGCCGAGACGAAGAAGAAGCTTGACAAGGACCGTTTCCGTCAGGACCTGGGCGGCGTCGAGGACGCCTACGCCGAGATCCTCGAACGGGTGAAAAGCTAACGTGACAGGGGCGCTCTTTACTTTTTTTCGTATATGAAGCTACGTCCTCCAAGAAACGTCCCTGGGTGAGCGCCCCCCCGGTGGCAGCAAATGGTTACGGAAATAGCGACGAAAGCGTTGCCCGGTTGATAGCGGGCAGCCAGAGTTAGGAAACATAGGAAACAACGTCCCCCGAAAGGTGGTTTATTGAAGGCCAAGGTATATATCACGCCCAAGGCAGGCATACTCGACCCCCAGGGGGTGACCATCGAGCGGTCACTGCCGGCGCTGGGATTCGAGGGTGTCCATAACGTGCGGGTGGGCAAGTACATCGAGCTGGAACTGCCGGCCGGCGACGGCGCCGCCGAGGCAGTGGACCAGATGTGCCAGAAGCTGCTGGCCAACCCGATCATCGAGGACTTCGAGTTCGAGCTAGTGCCCGAGTAGTGGCTGCCTCCTCACAAACCTCCGTCGAGACCGTCCGCTTCGGGGTCGTGGTGTTCCCCGGCTCCAACTGCGACGCCGACAGCTACGACATGGTCAATACCTTCCCCGGCGCCGGGGCCCGCTACCTCTGGCACAAGGACACCGTCATCGAGGACGTAGACTGCGTCTTCCTCCCGGGCGGGTTCTCCTACGGCGACTACCTGCGCTGCGGCGCCATCGCCCGCTTCTCGCCCATCATGGCGGCGGTCAGGGATTTCGCGGCGGCCGGCGGGCTGGTCATCGGCATCTGCAACGGCTTCCAGATATTGCTCGAAGCCGGTCTGCTCCCCGGCGCCATGCACCAGAACGAGGGGCTCAAGTTCATCTGCAAGCTGGTGAGCCTGCGGGTGGAGAATGCTGGCACGCCCTTCACCTCCGCTTATGAAAAGCACCAGGTGGTTAAGATCCCCGTCGCCCACCACGAGGGCAACTATTTCATCGATGACGAGGGCATGGCGGCGCTGGAGGCCAACGGCCAGATCCTCTTCCGCTATTGCGATGACGACGGCGAGGTCACCGCCGCGGCCAACCCCAACGGCTCCCTGGGCAGCATCGCCGGCATCTGCAACGCCGAGGGGAACGTCTTCGGCATGATGCCCCACCCGGAGCGGGTGAGCGACGCCATCGTCGGCGGCACCGACGGCCGCGCCTTCTTCCAGTCGATCATCGACAGCGTGCTGGAGGGGCGGGAATAGATGTCCGAGCCGGCCCAGAAACCCGCCTACGAGCTCCTCGGCCTCAAGAAGAAGGAGTACGACGGCATCTGCGACGCCATGGGGCGCGAGCCTAATTACGTGGAGCTGGCGGTCTTCTCCCTCATGTGGAGCGAGCACTGCGGCTACAAGCATTCCCGGCCGCTGCTGAAGCACCTGCCCACCGAGGGCGAGCGCATCCTCCAGGGCCCTGGTGAGAACGCCGGCGTCATCGACATCGGCGAAGGCCGCGCCATCGCCATGAAGATCGAGAGCCACAACCACCCTTCGGCCATCGAGCCGTTCCAGGGCGCGGCCACCGGCATCGGCGGCATTGTCCGCGACATCTTCGCCATGGGCGCGCGGCCCATCGCCAACCTCGACCCGCTGCATTTCGGCTCGCTGGACAAGGCGCGCCAGCGCTTCCTGCTGGAGGGCGTCGTGGAGGGCATCGCCGCCTACGGCAACTGCATGGGCATCCCCACCATAGGCGGCGAGATCCACTTCGAGGACCCCTACGAGGGTAACTGCCTGGTGAACGTCATGTGCGTCGGCATGGTCGAGAACGACAAGATTTTGAGGGCCCGCGCCGAGGGGCCGGGCAACCTGGTGGTGCTCTTCGGCTCCACCACTGGCCGCGACGGCATCGGCGGCGCCAGCATCCTCGCCTCGGCGGAGTTCGACGAGAGCGCCGAGGAGAAGCGCCCCACCGTCCAGGTGGGCGACCCCTTCACCGAGAAGAAGCTGCTGGAGGCCAGTCTCGAGATGCGCGACAAGGGCCTTTTGGTGGCGCTCCAGGATCTGGGCGCGGCCGGCATCTCCAGCTCCTCCAGCGAGATGGCCAGCAAGGGCGGCGTCGGCATCGACATCGACATCAGCCGGGTGCCCCTGCGGGAGCAGGGGATGGAGCCCTTCGAGATCATGATCAGCGAGTCCCAGGAGCGCATGCTGGCGGTGGTGACGCCGGAGAACGAGCAGGCCGTCCTCGATACCTGCGCCAAGTGGGACCTGGACGCCACGGTGGTGGGCAAGGTGACCGACACCCGCCGCCTCCGGGTCTTCGACGGCGACGAGCTCATCGGCGACATGCCGGTTACGGCGCTGGTGGACGAGGCGCCCACCTATGTCGTGGACACGGTGCGGCCGGCCCACGAGGTGGACGAGCCGCTGGCCGGGGACCACTATCCCGAACCCAAGGATTACAGCGAAGTCCTGACAGCGCTGCTCGCTTCCCCCAACATCTGCTCCAAGCGCTGGGTCTACGAGCAGTACGACCACATGGTGCAGACCAATAACGCCCTCTGGCCGGGCGGCGCGGCGGCGGTGCTGAGGATCAAGGGCTCCGACACCGGCATCGCCGTGACCACCGACGGCAACGGCCGCCACTGCTACCTCGACCCGCGCCGCGGCGCCCGCGCCGTGGTGGCCGAGGCGGCCCGCAACATCTCCTGCGTCGGCGCGGAGCCGGTGGCCATCACCAACTGCCTCAACTTCGGCAACCCGGAGAAGGGGGAGATCTACCACCAGTTCAGGGAGGCGGTGGAGGGCATGGGCGAGGCCTGCGAGGCGCTGGGCACCCCCGTCACCGGCGGCAACGTCAGTTTTTACAACGAGAGTTTCGGCCAGGCCATCTACCCCAACCCGGTGGTGGGCATGATGGGCATCGTCGACGACGTCAGGCTCATCCAGGACCACTCCTTCAAGGATGAGGGGGACGTCATCCTGCTTTTGGGCGGCGCCCGCCCGGCGGTGGACGGCTCCGAGTACCAGCTGGTGGTCCACGGCGAGGTGGCCGGCCGCATCCCCGATGTCGACCTGGAAATGGAAAAACAGCTGCAAAAGCTGGTAAGAGCAGGTATTCTTGAAGGGAAGATAAAAAGCGCCCATGACGTCAGCAGCGGCGGCATCGCCTGTTGCGTGGCCGAAGCGGCCATCGCCGGCGGCGCCGGGGCCGACATCGAGCTGGAGACGGACGGCCTCAGGCCCGACCTGCTGCTCTTCGGCGAGGCGCCGGGGCTCATCGTGGTCACCGTGGCCGGGGCCGACGCGGACGCGTTCATCGCCGCCGCCGGCGATGTCCCGGCACAAAGGATAGGCCGGGTGGCGGGCGGCGCGCTCAGGTTCAGGGCAGACGGCGAGGAGCTGGCCTCGATGCCGGTCGCGGACGCGGCCGGCGCCTGGGGAAGCGCCCTCGAGAAGATACTGGAGCATTAATCACCATCGACGCAGCAATCATATTTGCGGGAAGGGTTGTCAGGGGATATGGATCTTCACATGAACGACAGGCCTGAGGAGGCCTGCGGCATCTTCGGTGTCGTGGCGCCCGGACGCGAGGTCAGCCGCCTGACCTTCTTCGCCCTCTTCGCCCTGCAGCACCGGGGCCAGGAGAGCGCCGGCATCGCCGTGGACGACGACGGCCACCTTACCACGATCAAGGACATGGGGCTCGTCTCCCAGGTGTTCAAGGAGGAGACGCTCAGGAGCCTCTCGGGCCAGGCGGCCATCGGCCACACGCGCTACTCCACCACGGGCTCCACCCGCTGGGCCAATGCCCAGCCGGTCTGCCACAGCCGCAACGGCCACACCCTGGCCTTGGCCCACAACGGCAACATCATCAACACGGCCGAGCTGCGCGAGCTCATGGGCCCTTACGGCGTCAAGTACAGCTCCACCAGCGACAGCGAGCTGCTGGCGGCGCTCATCGCCATGAACCCGGCCAGGGACATCCGCGACGCGGTGGCCGGCAGCATCCCGAAGATCAAGGGCGCCTTCTCGGTGGTCATCCTCTACGAGGGGGCCGTCGTCGGCTTCCGCGACCCCTGGGGCATCCGGCCGCTTTGCATCGGCAGGCTGGATGACGGCAACTATGCCATCGCCTCCGAGAGCTGCGGGCTCGACATCATCGGCGCCGAGTTCGTCCAGGAGATCGAGCCGGGCCAGATGGCGATCATCACCGAGAAGAACCTGGAGCTCAAGCAGGTGGTGCCGCCGGCGGACCGTCAGGGCCTGTGTATCTTCGAGTTCATCTACTTCGCCCGGCCGGACTCGGTGCTGGAAGGGATGACCATCTCCGAGGCCAGGCAGCGCATGGGCGAGGAGCTGGCCCGGGAGTACCCGGTGGAGGCTGACATGGTCATCCCGGTCCCGGACACGGGCACCCCGGCGGCCATCGGCTTCGCCCGGGAGAGCGGCATCCCCTACGGCGAGGGCCTCATCAAGAACCGTTACGTCGGCCGGACCTTTATCCAGCCGGACCAGAGCCTGAGGCAGCACGGCATCCGCGTCAAGCTCAACCCCCTGGCGTCGCTGATCAAGGGCAAGCGCCTGGTGGTGGTGGACGACTCCATTGTCAGGGGCAACACCACCGGCAAGATCGTCAGGATGCTCTTCGACGCGGGGGCGAAAGAGGTGCACATGCGCATCAGCTCGCCGCCCATCACCCACCCCTGTTTCTACGGCATCGATACCTCCACCAGCACCGAACTGATCGCTTCCACCAAGACGGTGGCCCAGATCCGCGACCTTGTGGGGGCCACCTCGCTGGAATATATTTCCCTTGAAGGGCTGCAGCGGGCTGTGGGCATGCCCGCCGAGCGCTTCTGCCGCGCCTGCTTCACCGGTAACTACCCGGTGGAAGTGCCAGCGGGAGCCAAGATGAGCAAGCACAGGTTCGAACAGGTCGAGAAGGAGCCGGTGGCATAGACAAGCCAGGCAAAAAGCCGGGCAAAGACAGACCGATCACTTACGCCGATGCGGGCGTCAACATCGATGCGGGTGCAGAGGTCGTGGAGCGCATCCGCGCGGCGGTGGCGGCAACCACGGGCGACGTCAAGGTGCTGGGCGGGCTGGGCGGCTTCGCCGGGATGGTGGAGCTGCCGGAAATGAAGAACCCGGTGCTGGTGAGCGCCACCGACGGAGTCGGCACCAAGGTCCTCATCGCCGAGGCCATGGGCCTCTACTCCACGGTCGGCATCGACCTGGTGGCAATGTCAGTCAACGATCTGATCACCACCGGGGCCCGGCCTCTCTTCTTCCTGGACTACATCGCCACCGGCAGGCTGGAGCCGGAGAAGGCCGCCGTGCTGGTGGAGGGCATCGCCGAGGGCTGCCGCATGGCGGGCTGCGCCCTGCTGGGGGGCGAGACCGCCGAGATGCCCGACGTCTACCAGGGCGGCGACTTCGACCTGGCCGGTTTCGCCGTGGGGGTGGTGGAAAAGGACAGGATCATCGACGGCAGCCGGGTGGAGGCGGGCGACGTCATCATCGGCCTGCCGGCCAGTGGCATCCACAGCAACGGCCTGTCCCTGGCGCGCAAGATCCTGGCGCGGCACGACATCTCCTACACCTACCGCGTCGAGCAGGCGGGCTTCGATTCCATCGGCAGGATCCTGCTGACGCCCACGGAGATCTACACCAGCCCGGTGGCGGCGGTCATGGCCGCCTGCGAGGTGAGGGCCATGGCCCACATCACCGGCGGCGGCCTGCCGGAGAACCTGCCGCGGGCCATCCCCGACGGGCTGGCCGCGCGGGTCGACCGTTCCAACTGGCTGGTGCCGCGCATCTTCAAGGCGCTGCAGGCCCTGGGCAAGGTGGATGAGCGCGAGATGCTCAGGACCTTCAACATGGGGGTGGGCTTCACCCTGATCGTGCCCGCCGCCCAGGAGCAACAGGCGCTTGCCGCCGCCCCCGGCTCGTTCAGGGTCGGCGAGGTCGTGGCCGGCGAGGGAAACATCCGGTTCGTCGGGGTCTGATGGAGCTGCCCGTGAACACAAAGGGTGTTTTCCGGCTGGGGATCCTCATCTCCGGAAGCGGCTCCAACCTGCAGAGCATCATCGACAAGCTGCACCGGGGCCCTTCCGGCATCGAGGTGGCCCTGGTGATAAGCGACGACCCCGAAGCCTACGGGCTCCGGCGGGCCAGGCGGGATGATATCCCCACGGCGGTCTTCCCCCTGGGCGACTATCCTGACCGGGAGGAACACGACATCGCCATGGCCGACGAACTGGAGAAGCACGGCGTCGACCTGGTGGTGCTGGCCGGTTACATGCTCATCGTCACGCCCGCCCTCCTGGATCGCTTCCCGTACCGGGTGATCAACCTGCACCCGTCCCTGCTGCCGGCTTTCCCCGGAGCCAGCGGCATCGAGGACGCTTTCGTGTACGGCACCGGCGTCACTGGAGTCACCGTCCATTTCGTCGACGAGGGCTGCGATACCGGGCCGATCATTCTTCAAGAAGTGGTGGAAATCCAATATAATGACACCGTCGACAGCCTGCGGGAGCGGATCCACGCGGTCGAGCACCGGCTGCTGCCCCGCGCTATCGAGCTGATATCCACCGGCAAGATCAGTTTTGACGAGAAGAACCCGCGCCGGGTCATCATCAGGGACTAGGCCCGCAAGGCGGCGCGGCAGGCGTTAACCATCGGCGATCGGGGAGGTCGTTTTGAAAGTCAAAAGAGCGTTAGTCTCTGTTTCCAACAAGCTGGGCCTCGACACTTTTGTGCAGGCGCTCACAGACCTGGGCGTGGAGATCATCTCCACCGGGGGCACGGCCAAGTTCCTGGAAGAGAAGGGTGTCAGGGTCACGCACATCAGCGAGGTCACCGGCTTCCCCGAGATCATGAACGGCCGCGTCAAGACGCTCCACCCCAAGATCCACGGCGGCCTGCTGGCCGATCGCGACAACCACGACCACATGCTGACCCTCAAGGAGCACGGCATCAGCCCCATCGACATGGTGGTGGTCAACCTCTATCCCTTCGAGGAAGTCTCGGGCAAGCGCGGCGTCACCGAAGCGGAGATCATCGAGAACATCGACATCGGCGGCCCGACCATGGTGCGCGCGGCCTCGAAGAACTTCAAGAGCGTGGCGGTGGTTACCGACCCCCGGCGCTACGGCGAGATCATCGACGAGATGAAGGCCAGCGACAACCAGCTCAGCCTGGAGACGCTCAGGAGCCTGGCCACCCAGGCCTTCCACACGACGGCCCACTACGACTTCGTCATCGCCAACTGGTTCAGCGAGGGGGTCTCGGACTTCCCGCCGTTCAAGCTGCTCGATTTCGAGAAGATCCAGGACCTGGCCTACGGCGAGAACCCCCACCAGCGGGCGGCCTACTACGCCGAGGTCAACGCCCGGCGACACCTGCTCAGCCGCGTCACCCAGCTGCACGGGGCCGAGCTCTCCTACAACAACCTGCTGGACCTCAACTCCGCCCGGGAGCTTCTCAGGGAGTTCTCGCTGCCGGCGGCGGTGATCATCAAGCACAACAACCCCTGCGGCGTGGCCGTGGCGGAGAACATCAGCGCCGCCTACGACAAGGCCCTGGCGGCCGACCCGGTGAGCGCCTTCGGCGGCGTCATCGCTCTCAACCGCATCGTGGACGAGGAGCTGGCGGCAAAACTGGCTAAGAACTTCATCGAGGTGCTGGTGGCGCCCGGTTACGTGGCCGAATGCCTGGAGCTCCTGACCCAGAAGCCGCGGACGCGCATCCTGGTCAACGAAGAGCGCCGCAAGGCGGTCTCGGGTGAGCCCGACTACCGCCGGGTCATGGGCGGCCTGCTGGTG
>QZKG01000012.1 GCA_003599855.1 Gaiellales bacterium
AACCTCTGGCGGCGACACGTGGCGCGGCTTCATCTGGGGGGCTATCGGTGGCGGTGGGCACGTCGCCACGTCCTGGGTTGTGTTCCCCATTAGAAACGAGAATCGTTCTGCCAGGGACACGGAGAAGGTTACGAAGGTCAGGTTCAAGTTTGCCCTTGCCACCACTAACTCCTCGGCCACGCCTGAAATCTGGATTGACTCCCCCAGCGTCGGCGGAACCTACCTCTGGCGTGACCCCTGGCTCCAAGTCGCCGAGCAGCCGCTCAAGTACGCCGCGCAGTACATCGACAACTCGGGGAACGTGACGGCGTTGGGGGCCATCACGGATGTCCCCACCCCAGACCCCAGGGAGTGGCACGGCTCGTTGGGTACGCACCTTATCCTCACACCCGCAACCTCTGGGGACGCGAACATGACCAGCGGGAGCATCGTCATCTGGCGAGCACTGCGTTTCAACGACGACCGGGAGGAGCGGTGGTTCAAGATGGCGACTATCGCCAACAACCCATCGACTCCCAACTCCACGACGGACAAGTACTTGCCCAGGGAGCACTCGCGCAACACCGAGGGAGGCGTCGACGAGTCCACCCTACCGGCAGACGGGACTGTCAGGGCCATCGCCCCCCACCAGGAGAGGCTGTTCATCGGCATTGACAACGAGATTTGGGCAAGCGCGATGGCCAGCCCAGAAGTTCACATCGTGGACGCCGGCTTCGACCCGCTGGCACCCACCGCCCCGGAGAAGCACTTCGCCTCGAACGACCACTCGGCGTTCGTGACGGGCTTCGCGTCGGGCGACGCCCTGCTGGTCTGCACGGACAAGGGGGCGTATCTTGAGTTTGGTTGGCCAGACCAGTTGTCATACCAGCGTGTGAAGGTGTTCGACGACCCGTGCGACGCCGCAGTCCCCGCGATGGAGGCTATGGGGTCGGCGGTGTTCACGTCCACCCTCGGCGTCTACGCCAACAGTCCCAATGGGAACGTGCAGGAGATTAGCACCGCAATCCGCGGCGACCTCTCGGCGTATAACATCGCCTGGTACAGGGGGCAGGTATTCATCGTCAACGGGACGAACCTCAAGCACCTTGCCCGTACTGGAGCCTGGCAGGAGGCAACCCTCGGGAAGTCCATCTACGCCATGTATGGTGGCTTCTCGAACCTCGACTACCTACTGGCTGTTGGTAACGACGGGAAACTCTATGCCCTCGACCCCGCGCAGACCACGGACGACGGCGCGGCTATCACGTGGAGGGTGGTGACGAACATGGCGAAGTTGCCTGGCCACATCCCCGTGGAGGTCAGGTACAGGCACACCGGTACTAAGCCAACTATCAAGTTGCTTGTCCCCGGCAGGGGTGAGGTTACCGTCGCCACGTACAACCAGGCAGGGTTCACCAGCCAGGACTTCAACGGCCTGGGCTTGCAGGTTGTCATAGAAGGCTCGCAGGACACCGTGGTCGATATCGTGCAAGTCCGTTGGGAGCCGGAGGGCGACCGCCCGATGCAATCCTAATGTCACTCGCTAAGTGCCGCCTGATAAGGTCGCCCAGCCAAATCTCCCACGGAGAGGCTGGGGCGATGGTGGATATGGACATCCGCAACATCCTCTCGACGTTGCGGGAACTCATCGTCTGCCACAACGAACGCGTCGAAGACCCCTGCCCTTGTGGTGGTGGCGGCGAGAACCCGCCTGGCCCGCCTGACGGTGGCGGCGGAGGTGGTGGGGGTGGCGGTGGTGGAGGCGAGGGCTGCCAGCCCCCGTTCTGCCCCACGGAAGACGGCCCCGGTGCCGGCGCGCAGTTCTGGGACATCAGCGATGGCAGCCTTCTGCAAGTGCAGGGCGGGGAGGTGGTCGCTGTCTCCGCGCCCGTTATTGCCCATCGCGATACGAGCGTTGTCTCCGTCAGCAACACCACGACCGAGACGGACATCCTCAACGAGGCAGTCACGCCAGGGGCCGATGGGGCGATTCGCGTCCGGCTTACGGGGTCGCGCCTCTACAACCCGACCGGTTTCGGGGGCGACACCACGCTACGGGTGTACGTGAACGGCACCGCTCGGTACGTGGACACATTGCTGACGCCGGGGTCGGACGCGAATGAAGCACCCTGGAGCATAGACCTCAACATCTCATGGGATGGTACTACGGCATACATCAACGGCACCTACCGAGAGGGCACGCAAGGTGGCGCAACCACGGGTATCGGCAACCTGGCATCTGGTGGCTACGCACGAGACTTCGGCAGCGCAGGGTTCACAAACGACCCCAGCAGCCCGGTTACTCTTAGGGTCAGCCTACAGCACGGTGACGCCGACACGGGGATTGTCATGGGGCGTCGGCTGGCTGTCATCGAGACGTTATGATGGTAACATACCGACATGCTTGATTGGCTTCGCGGCCGAAAGACGTTCCGAGCCGGGAAAGCCCGGTTCATCCTGGACTTCCGCTCCGTAACAGGAGTGCCCCATTTGAGTGCCGACGGCAACCCGGAGGACTTTAGGAGGGTGCTGCCATTAGTGCAGCGATACTGCAACAAGAAGGGCATCAGCCGAATCTCAACCGTGCTCGACCTGCGGGAGATTCAGCCCGAGATGGCGCAGATGGCTGTCAGGCGCGGCGCGGTGCCCATTCTCCTCGTGGTCGAGGTAGGCGTAAATAGAATAGCGCGTGAGTAAGCCCAAAATCAAGGTCGGCCGCCTCCTCGGGACGGCTGCCTCCTTCATCCCAGGCATCGGCCCCTATGTGGGGGCTGCCGAGGCTTTGGGCTTGTTTGGCGGCGGCGGGAGCGGCGGGCAGGGGCCGGCGCGCACTGCCAACCAGGGCTTCGCGGTAGCGAACCCCTTCATTCGCAACCTTGAGGGGCGACTCCCGGAGTTCGACCAGGTGTTCAGCCTCCTCCCCGATGCTGCCATGGGGTTGCAACAGCGCGCCGCAGGGATTGACGACTTCGCCCTCCTGGAAGAGTTCCAGGAAGATGCCATCAACCGCCTCCTACCCAGGATGGTGGAAAGCGCAGCCTCCGGCCCATTGGCATCCGCCGTTGGTCGGGGGGTGAGCACCAGTTCGTCCCTGGCGGGCAACATCATCGCCCGGGCCACGCAAGATGCCACCGAACGGCTCCTGTCGGAGGTGATGCAGCGCAAACTGGCCATCCCCAACGAGCAGATAGCACGCGATGCTGCTGTCATGGACGCCCTGGGGCAGATGGCCGGCTTGCTCGACCCGTCCGGCAGGTTGGCTGCCCTACTCCCTTCAATCACCCAGGGAGGACTCGGAGCCGCAGAACTCGGTATGCAGAACCAGGCAAACAGAGCCAGCGGTATCACGCAACTCCTCTCAGGTCTCAACCCAAAGAAGGACTTCTCTGTCTTCTCGGACTGGCTCCGCGGCGGCAAGAAGAAGTCCGGCTCGGTGAACGTCCGAGGCTTCCGCGTCCCCGCATCGAGGTAACCCATGCTCAACGAACTACTCGCTCGCATCCTACAGGACACCAGCCCCGCTCAGGGGGTGTTGGGTCAGTTTCCACAAGTCCAGAGACAGCAGGGGCACCTCTTTGGCGGCTTCCTCAACTGGCTCATGACCGCCCTCAGGCAGAGGGGCGGGCTGGCGAACCTCTTGCAGAGTGCGCTGTCGCCCGATAGCGCGTTGGCACCTGATAGTGCCCTCGCCCCGCCCATGACTGCCGCGCCGCAGCCCAACCCGCTTGAGTCCGCTCTCGTAACCGGCCCCACGCGCCCGTCTACGGTTGCGGACACCCTCGCCCCCAACAGCGGGGGTCAGGCGCAGTTCCAGCCGTTCCAGACGGACTTCACGCCCCTTCCTACGGACGCGCTTCTCGGGAGTGGTCAGTTGACCGGCCCCGACCTATCGCAGGTCGGACAGGCGGTCAACCCGGTGAAGGCCAACCCGCTGCTCATGGCATTTAGTAGACTACGCAGAAAGCGATGATTCCACGCGCCCTGATTCCCACCCGGCAAGAAGTACCTCCAGAGGAGTCGGTCGCCCTTGCCGAGGCGGCGGTTCAGGAGAAGGCGCAGTCGTTCATGGCGAACGTCCTCGCCAGCATGTGGCGCGACAGCAATCAATCCCCGGTTGCTCCCGGTGTACCCCGCGGGATGCAATCAGAGCCGGCCCCCGATGGCGTTCCTCCAACCACCGAGGGGCCGGCTCCAGAGGATTCGGGCAAGCCAGGACGTTTCGGGCAGATTCAGCAGCAGACGGAGGACATGCTCCTCCCCCTCTTGCAGAAGTTCCTTGACCAGGACATCGACCTGGATGCCCCACAGATGGCCAAGACGGGGATTGACTCTCCCGAAGAGCGGCAGATTCTCGCGGTCATCCAGGCGGCTACCGGCGACACCGGCTTGGTCGGTGCCTCGGCGAAGGCGATGATTGACGAGGAGACCCGACAGGCGGCGATTGACTTCCAGAACGCCGTCATGCAGTTCGAGGTTCAGAAACTACGCCTCCAGATGAGCCGAGAGAACACCATGTTCGGCATCCAGACCGTCGCCGACATCGGCCGGCAACGCCTCAACGCGGCTATGGCGGACATGGACGCCGAGCAGTTCGACGAAAACATGCAGTTGCAGCGGCGTATCGGGGAGGCACAGATAGCAGCGATGGAGAGTGAGAGCCGGGCGCGGCTGTTCGCCGAGAAGATGCCCCTCATACAAG
Source organism: Gaiellales bacterium (assembly GCA_003599855.1). GTDB lineage: Bacteria > Actinomycetota > Thermoleophilia > BMS3ABIN01 > BMS3ABIN01 > SURF-19. The sequence continues at coordinate 4,679 of QZKG01000012.1, forward strand.
CACTGAGCAACCCCCTACTGGGAGACGCAGAGGCCCTTCCCATCATGGAGCAGTTGGAGAAGGACGGCATCATGTCGAAAGAGTCGCTCTTGGCAATCCGCAAGATAGGCCACCTCGGTGGCAAGGTCGCGGGTGCCGCCGAGGGCATCCTCAACCTCAACGCGGAGTATGCGAAGGAGTTGCAGTTCACCCTGGCGTCTGGGCTACTACCAGAGGAGGACTTCTTCAAGGGCTGGGACGCCGCACTACAGGCGTACTGGCAAGGGCTACCGCCTGAGATTCAGGAGGCTGTCAACAACGTGTTCCCACAGGCGGCGTTCCTGGGCAGGAATGGACAGGCTGCACGCAACTGGATTGCCCCCGCCCGGGGGGAGGTGAGCATCGAGGACGCGGGCAAGATGGATGCGGAGGCCTTCAAGCGGTCGTTGCTGGCAAGCGACACCCTCGCGCCGTCCGTTATCTCTGCCTTCACCAATCAGGATATCCAGGCGATGGAAGTGCTGCGCCCCTGGATGGAAGGGTTCATCCCCGGCTTTTCCGGTGGTGGCACACCAAGCATCGTGCTGCAACTGTTCCGCGGGAAGGACTTCGGCGATTTCAGCACTGGCGAGCAGTCGCAGTTGACGAATCTCGGTCTGCAAACGGGCGGCGACGCGATGAAACTCGCCGCCATCTGGGTGCAAGCCAAGACGGGCCGCAACCCGTTCCAGCAGTTCGTCATCGAGAGCACCGGCGAGGTTGTTACCCTCAACGAGGATGCCTCGCTCAAGGCGTGGGCGTACTACATGGAACCCAGGAGGGACAACAAAGGGAAGGTTATCCCATTCACTCTGGAGGTCAACGGGCGGCACATGACCATCGCGCCCCTCTTGCGGCGCATTGCCACCAGCGTCAACCTGGGCAATGTGGCCAAACTGGAGCAGATAAACGGCAAGTGGCACTACCGTTTCTTCCAGGGGCAGAAGCCGGACAACTCCGACACCAACGCCTCGATGGCCGCAGCCATAGCACAGGCCGAGAAAGAGAAGCAGGGTGGGGGATAGGTGCCAGACGATACCTTCCCGGCGCGTATCACGATACGCACCCCATTCGGTACGCAGCACGAAGTAGACGTAGACCTACCGCGGAACTTCAAGCCCACCCCGCGGGTTATCGAACTCTTCACCCTCGACCTCTTGCGTAAGGGGAAAATCCAGATTGACCCGGAAGTCGTGAAGCAGAACTTCATGGCTCAACTCTCCACCCTCTCCCCGCAGGATAGGCACTCGTGGCTGAACGCCCTCCGGCAAGCCCCGCAAGCACCGGGAGAGTTTGTCGTTCCCATCACCCTCACCGGCGCGGAGCGGTATCAGTTGGGCGACTCTGCGCCGTTCCCGGTAGAGGCAGGGGTCGTCAAGCCCGGCGAGGCTCCACCCATCACCCTGCACCTCACGCCGAACGCGATGAAGCAGTTCAACAGGTCGTACGAGGCACTCAAGATTGCCTACGTGATGGACAACCTGGAGACGCCGCTCAAGCAGTACGGCGGTAGGCGGGAGACCGGGCAGCGCATCATCCTATTCCCCCGTGCGGAAAAGACGCGCCCCATCACCTCGCCTTATGTAACCGCTGCCCGCTCGGCTGCGATGAAACACGGAGTCCCAGAGGACTTGTTCCTCGCCCTCGTCACCCAGGAGTCGGGGTGGAAGCCCGACGTTACGAGTAAGGCTGGTGCCTATGGCCTCGGGCAACTCATGCCAGGTACGGCTAAGGAGTTGGGTGTAGACCCCACCGACCCCATACAGAACCTGGACGGCGCAGCGCGATACCTCAGAAAGCAGTTCGACAGGTTCGGGACGTGGGAACTGGCCTTAGCGGCGTACAACGCCGGGCCGGGCAGGGTCGAGGCTACAGCAAAGAGTGCCAAGCCCCAGGCCAAGCCGCAGAGTCAGGGCGGTATACCGGGACTCCCCCAACAGGGCAAGCCCAAAGACCCGCTCACGGGCCTTATCAAGCGGGAAGGCCCCACCAGACCGCAGTACAGCATCCCTAACATCCGCGAGACGAAGGACTACGTGGCGAAGGTCATGGCGTTGGCACCACAGATGCCCATCAACACGACCGCAGCCTCGACCAGGGAGCGGGCGAGGGAGATGGCAGCGCAGCAGGTGAGGCTCAACCCCTACCAAGACCCCGAGCAGGTAGCGGCGATTGTGCACGCCCGTATGACACGGGAGGGTTGGGTTCATGCCCCGCCCAAGCAGAATGCACGCGACGACTTCTGGTCGTTCACGATGGGCACGCTGTCCTTAGAGCACATCAACTACGGCTCCTTCGAGCGTCGTGTACACACTGTCCTGGACACCCTGCGAGGCTCCTCTCCAGCCCTCTCTAAGATGGTGTCGGATGGCTTCACGTTCAACTTCGACAAGGAAGAGTACCTCCGCGACCCGTACATCGACACTCCGTTAGGCCGTGTGTCAGTCCCCTCGCCAGAACTCATCAACTCCCTGTTTGCCCCGACGGACAACAAGTTGATAAACGCCCTGCAAACCGCGCTGACCCTGGCTCGCGTCAGCGTGCCGTGGAAGGGCGCGACCACGGCGTACCGCAGCGCGATTCACGCCAACAAGCCGTTCATGTCCGCGCTGGGCTTGGGGCTTGCCGGTGCTCTGCGCGCAGAACTCCGCAACCTCGGTGCGTTCGACGCCGTATACGGCATCGCGCAGATGGCCCCCTCGCTTGTCCTCAAGGGCAACCTGACGAAGGAAGACTTCGTGGGTGGGGCTATGAACATGGTTCCCTTCGTGAACGTCTTCGCCCCGGGCATCGGCGAGGCACTGGCCAGAAACGGCGTAGACGGGTCAATCGACTGGGAGGGCGCGGCACTCCCCTCGTGGTATCAGAAGGCACTCGGCTACCTCGTGCCTGACTTCCAGAGCGTGGACTCCGCCATCATGCTCCCTGCCATCGCCCTGGCGGGTCGGCTGAACTTCAACCGGCCGAGCGAACTGCAACAGGCGCGGGCAACCCTCTTCCCGGCTGAGCAGGTTGCTCCCGTCCCCGGCGGCGAACCCCTGGGTGCCATACGGGTCGAGGGCGACACCGCCCGGCTTGCGAGTGACGCGAAGGTGGAGCCAACCACCTTAGAGGCTGGGTGGGGCGTGAACAAGGGAGACCTCACGGCTACGGCGGATACCCGGCCGCGCACGAAGCAGGGCACTCCCACGGTGCAAGAACTCCCGCTGGGATACAACGTCCGCAAGGACACCCCAGACGCCATGCTCCCCCACGGCGTCAAGCCTGGTTCCTCTAAGGTCATTGAAATCAATGGTGGACAGGTGCGTATCAACGTGGCGACCGCCGAGAAGACCTCGACTGGTGTGCCATTTGGTTACTCACGCCTACCCGAGAACGCGCCCAACTCGGCGTTGGACATGGTGGCCCACCAACTGAGTCAAGGCGAGGAGGGGGCGGTCTACACCAACGACCCGTCCGTGTCACGGCTCCTCGGCAAGGAGACTGAGGAGGCACCGAAGGGCACGAAGGTTCGGAGGGAGAACTACCTGGCAACGGGAGAGGCCCGCGTCATGCCAGACGGCACGACGAAGGTCATGCCAATCATCTACCGCGTCAAGAAGGCGTACAAGGTCTCTGACATCCTACAGAGCGAGACGCTGATGAAGCGCGCCGCGAGGGCGTTGGGGTTCCACGACGTTCACGACTTTCTTGAAGCGGTGAGGGATGAACCCGCTCCCGTGAGAGTCCTGGAGCCGGCCCCCGGCCAGGCCTCTACGGTCGGCGGCAAGCGCAGGACTGCCTTGCAGGAGGACGGCTACATCCTCTTCGTGGACGACTTCACCTATCAAGGGGAAATCGCCAAGACCGGCAACCCGGTGATTGACGACGCCATGAGGGTTGTGGAGCACATCCGCGAACGGGGCTGGCAACTCAACAACACTCGTAACCTCAACCGCGCCGCGAGAGAGTTGGGAGTCTCCAAAGAGGCAGTGGACTATCTGCTCTCGGCGGACTCCATCGCGCACACGGAAACCGGCGCGACGGTCATCAGGCATAATCCACACCCTGAGACCTTGAACCCGGACGTGGTGGACGCCATACGGTCTGGGGTGCCGATTGACGCCGGCACCGCTGTCGTCATGGGGCATCACGGACTTGTCGAGGGGCGCGCCCCCAACTGGACAAGAGCCGAGGCCGAGGCAGTGGCGCACGACGCGATGAACAGGAAGGATAGATGCCCGTAGGTTGTCCGCAACTCACCCCAGACGAGCAAGAGCGCATCCAGACGATGAAGTCCATCTTGAATGAGGTGGGCTACATCGGGAAGGTTTACACGGGCGTCAGCGCGACCGCGAGCCGCGCATGGCACGCGATAACCGGGGGGCTGCGCTCGGTGGACGCCGAGTTGGTCGAGACCTCGCTTGTGAGGATAACCGAGGGACAGTCGCGGGAACTCGGCGCGCAACTCCGGGCGTACTACGCAGCCCTGAAACTCATGCGCCTCCAAGCAGCGCACTACGTCCGCAACGCCCTGAACATGCACAACCTTCCGTCGAGGCTTGTCTCCCGGTTGCTGCACCTCCAGGACAGCGAGGACGGTGCCATTCGGAAGGTCGAGCGCGCCGGCAGGGACATCACCGGCGACGGGAAGTTGGAGTTCGTGCGCTCCGTAACCCCCAAGTTTGCTGGGCGGGTCGAGGAGCACTTCAGCGAGGGCGGCTTCGTCGCCAGGCTGGGCGAGGCTGCGCTGGACGCCGTGGCTGCGCTCTTCGGCAGAACCCGGATGAACCGAGAGGCGCAGAGGTTCATCGCCGCCGTCGAAAAGGTCACCGGACTGCAAGGGAATGAGGCCCACGCGCTCGCACGTAAGTTGTGGAAGCGGCACGGCGACCTCTTCGCCACGGGCGTGACCAGGAAGGGCGACAAGACCCCACTTCCCGATGGCACGAAGCGCAACACCACGGACATCGCCCGCGCCGTTCTGCAAGAACTCGCGTCTGACTTAGACACGGACACCGCCTCTGCCCTCACCAGGTGGCTCAGCCGGGCGTCGGAGTTGGCTGTTGACAAGAAGGCGTTCCCCGGCGGCAAACAGGCTGCCGTGGATTCCGTCCTCTTGGGTACGGATGCGCGTGTCGCCGAGAAGGTGAAGCGGATGCTCGACTTCGTGGACAGGGAGTCGTGGTCGTCGCGGTACTCCTCACGATTGACCCCCTTCGGGTTCATCGCCAGCGCCCTCTTCCTGAACGGCGTCCTAACCCCGGTAAGGCAGTTGAGTGCCTTCGCCACCGCCCTGGCTGACTTAGGAATGATGGCGTGGGCGGAGGGGGTGGCCACCACCCTACCGCGGTTTGCCCGCTACCTCGGGCACAAGGGGAACGACCCCGTGGACTGGGCCATCACCTTAGCCCTGCAAGAGGGCGGGGGTGGGGTCGGGGGCGTTGCCGTTCCCGGAGTTCTGGCAACCGACCGCGTGACCCGCCTCACGAACGCCGGGGCTGCGGCGCACGACTTCAAAATCCGCCTGGGGCGTTTGCGCCAGAAGTACTCCCGGTTAGAGGCTGCCGACCTGCCAAAGGTAGGGGAGGACGCGGACATCGACCGACTTAGGAACATGGGGTTCACCGAGAACCACATCGCCCGGATTATCAACTCCAAGTACGAGACCCCGAAACTCGCCTTAGCGTACTACACCCTGCGGTCTACGGACATCGGCACTGGCACCCCGGATGCCTTCAACGTGCCCCCCGCCCAAGAGAACATCGCCATCCGCACGCTGTTGCCATTCTCGCGGTTCGCTGTCCGCATGGGGTCGAACGTGTACCAGCGGATGTACCACAACGAGGCACTCCGCAACTGGATGAAGTCCAGGACGGGCGGCAACCCGCACCCCACGGCGCAAGCCGAGGCCATCGCTCAAGGATGGAAGGAGCGGGTGTCTTCCGTGCTGAACCTGGACTACCGCTACATCTTCGCCCTTGCCGGAGCCTCTGGCTTGTACGAGGAGGTGATTCTCGACAACGTGGAGGACGCACTCGGGCTTCCCTCGGGCATCAACCCGACCCTCTTCGAGCGTACCGAGCAACTCATCAAGCAGGGCTTCGAGACGGGTGAGGTTACGCCCGAGATGGTGCGCGAAGAGTTCGCCGCCATGTGGGGCGCGATAGACGAGGTTGGGGCACTTGGGGTCTTCTTCTCGCTCTGGGAGAGACAGTTTGGCGAGGGCAAGCCGGCGGACGCGATTGTCGAGGAGATGGTCGGCCGCGCCCCGTCTGTCAGGATGCTGGGCACCTTGCAGACTCTGGCGATGTTTACCTACGCGGCTGCCAAGAACGCCGGGGCGGTCAACTCCGAGGACTTCTACCTCTTGGTGGCGCGGGATATGCCGCAGGTCAACGGCCCATTCCTGTCGCAGAACCCGAACCTCCTCGGCTCCACGCAGTTTGATGAACTGGAGCACATCCTCAGCAACTTCGACGACGAGCAGAAGAGGTGGGTAACCGACTACCTTCGAGAGCAAACGATGGGCAAGGTCATGGCGCGCCTGTACGCCTTCCCATTGATTCGGAACGACTACATGGTTGCCACGCAGGTGAACACCGAGCACCACACCCGCTTGCTCATCGAGACCCTCATCCGGGCGCGGAACATGAGCATGGGAAGCCAGGCCGGTGGGGTATGGCGGTTCCCCGGCCCGGGAGACGACACCACCACCGTCCCTCCGGTGTCGGAAAGGTGGCAAGACCGCAAGTACTCCCTGCACATCATGGAGAGCGCGCTGATGGCGCGCTACGACTACAAGACGAAGGCAGACCTCTACCAGAAACTCATCATCAAGGAGTACCTCAAGCGGGCCGTTGGCCAGACCATCGTCCAGGCGACGGCGCAGATACCCGAGGAGATTATCCAGGGCGACGAGTCCGTCACGCCGTCCATCACTGGCTCACCTTTCGGGGGTTAGCCCTATCGAGACACCCCCAAGCGGGTAAACGCGCTCTCCGTGGCTCCTGGGGGGCAAGAATGGGCTATTCTCAGTGGTGGCAAGGCTCCACAATCATCTTGTCGTCCTCTACCCGGTGGGAGAGAACCTCCCCGCAGACGGCGCAGACGGGTATCGGGGCTTGCGGAATCTTGACCATCCCGCCGTGGTAGGACAGCCAGGGGCCGTTCTCAGCGGTCACGATTTCCCCCTTCACACCGATAAGGTCGTCCCACACGGGGTCGGTAATCACCCTGTAGCCGCCCTTGTTGCTCCGCTGCTTCTCGACAATCAGCCGTATCCCCTTCGCCTTCTCGTAGAGTTCGGCGGAGGACGTGCCCTCCTGGAAGGACTCCTCTAAGAGGGCGAGGCGGCGGTCGCGGTCTTTCACGCTCGCCACCGCCTGGTGGTGCTTGTACGACCGGCCGGGATGCCTGTCCTCCGGGGGGAACACCGAGCAGACCCACACGAGGTTCCTGAGATACCCCTCGGTGGTGTTCAGGATGTCCACCCATTGGGCGTACTTCTCCCCGTGGATGTTCTCAGCCTGGAGAATGGCATCCCCGCGCCACCAGGGCGTGGCGTCATCCAGGTATGACACCATCTCGATGAGGGTTTCGCACTCCTCTTCGGTGGCGTCAGGCGGTATTTGCAGCGACTGCCTGGTCGCGACGGCGCGCCCAATCCGCCAGGACTTGGTGATAGCAGTCTCCGTGGAACCGGAAACCTTTGCAGGAGCAGTAGTAGTTTCTTCCATCGCTTACCAGTGTGTGTACAACGCCTTCTTCGCTCTCGCTCTCGGCTTGGACGAAGTATACATCGCCCACCCTCCAGGCGGTTGCGCTTACCGGAACGTGCATCTTACCGGGTCAAAGACCGTCTCCCACGTACCGACCGGGCCGTGCCGGTTCTTGGCGAGGGTGACGTGCTTCTCATCGTTGTCGTCGTGCAGCAAGAGAACGGCGTCGGCGTCCGCCTCCAGCGCACCGGAATCTCTCAAGTGGTGTAGTTGGGGCCTGGCGACCCCCTTCTCGTTGGGGGCTGCCTGGCGGTTGAGTTGGGACATGACAATCACCGGACAATCTGCCGTCCGGGCGATGACCTTGAGGCTGCGCGAGATGGTGGCGAGTTCGTTCACGCGGCTGGCGTTCTTGTGGTTGTTGTCCGCCGACATGAGGCCGATGTAGTCCACGACCACCATGTCTGGCTCGATTGAGCGGACGTGCTCTCGCACACCACCGGGGGTGTGGGTCGTCTCGTAGTAGATTTCCATCCCGCGCAGGTACTCCCGGATGGCCTGGGGTTCTGTCAACCCCGCTCGGGCGGCCACTCTCCGGGCAATCTCCTCTGCGCTCATCTCCAAAGAGACGAAGAGCACCTTTAGCCCGTTCTCGGCGGCAAGTGCGGACATCTGCACGGCAAGGGAGGTCTTGCCAACGCCTGGGGTTGCGGCAATGAACACCAAGTGCCCGTTGCGAATCTGCAAGTAGTCATCCAGCCCGTGGATGCCGGTCTTGACAACCGGGGGTTCGTTCATCTGCTCCAGGTGCTCTGCGGCGTCGGCCAGCAGCCTGAGACTCCGGTTGGTTCCCAAGAGGGACGCCGCCCGCTCCACCTCTCGGGTGATGGTTTCCAGGGGCGGCCCGTCCTCGCGACGCTCCAGTTTGTTCAGTAGGCGGCGGAACCGGCGGAGGACTGCCAGGTCTCGGAGGACATCGCAGTAGTAGTCCACGAGTTCGGGGGATTCCACCCCGGCCACCATGTCGGTTACGAAGCCGTGAACATCAGCGTTGCCGTCCTGGCCGGCCTCGACAATCTCCCGCAGCACAACGTCAGGCGTGGGCGTGACCCCGCTCCCTATGAGTTTCCGAATGGCGGGGAGGACGGCATCCCGGATAAGCCTTGTGTGGAACAGTTCGTCTGGAAGCGAGGCAACCTTGAGGGCTGCATCCGACGAGAGGAGGGCTGAGCCGGCGACCTTGTGCTCGGCTTCGCGGTTGTATAGGGCTGGGGGGAGGTCAGACATTGCGCGCCTCCCGCCCCTTAGCGGGGTCAGCCAGATTGCGCTCCGAGGGAACCCACTCTAACCGCACCCGTTTCTGGGACATGAGGGTGCGGATGGGGCCGACCAAATCCTGGCTGACCTTCGCCCGCCACTGCCCGTTGGCCAGTTTCAGGGCATACACCGAGTCGCCGCAGATGGTTTCGCCGCCCTCGCAGAGTTCCAGGGCTTTGAGAAGGGCGCAGAGTTCAGCCCGCTGGTTGGTCTGCGCTCCGGGGACTGGCCACGAGCGGAGCGTACGACCGTCGTACACATGGGCACCAGCCCGCGCTCTTTTCGTGCCGTTTCCGAGACACGTGCCGTCGAACCAAATCTTCACGCTTTTCAGGACGGCTTCCTGCCGGGTTTTGTTTCTCATGAGTGCAAGCCTAACTGCGTTGTGTCTCACGAAGGCAGGGTTGGTGAGACTCAACCGTCTGAACAACCAGGTAGTTACCCTGAACGTTCTGAACAACCAGGTGACTCTCCTGGGAGGTTCGGGAGGGAGCAAAGCCCCCCCTAACCCCCAGGCGTGTTGCGCTCTGGGAGCGGGTCATGCTTGGTGGTTTCCGCTGCCTCCGTCACACTCTCCCGGTGTGGCCGGTCGGTCGCTTCTACCCCTGATAGCCTTTCTGCCTGTGGAGCGTGCTACCACCGGGCATTACCCCGGCCCTTCCGCCTGAGCCTCTTTCGACCACACTACTGGCTCATTTCCACCAAGCGGCCCCCTAATCCGACGGCACAAGCCGCCCTCCAAGGGGCACCAGAACGACTCCTCGGCGTCTACGCACTCCACGGCTAAGCCGTCCGTTCGCGCCGAGTGGTGAGTCGGTGTCCGATTGTACCCGGCGGCCAGGTCTGACCCTGAACCGCCGGGGCGGAGGAATCCTTTCCCCGCGTTGAGTATAGACGACTCCGATTGCAGAGTGGTTACGCGAAACTTTTCCCGAGGCGCGGGCGTCTACACTTATTGCGGGCAGACCGCACGGACAGACACATGGCTGACAAAGTAAACTTCATCGAACAAAAGACGGCTAAGAACGGCAAGTCGTATCTACGCATCGGGCTGGAAGGGAAGGGGTTCTACACCTGCTTCGACCAGCCGTCCCCGACAGTTTCAAAGGGCGACGAGATTGAGTTTGAGTCTATGGACTCAGGGAAGTCCCTGCTCTCGGGCATCCGGGTTGTTGGGAAGTCCTCATCCGGCTCGTCGTCGTCATACCGGCGTGACGACGCCCCAGCACACCTTCCCTTCGTGTCGTACGCCAAAGACCTACTCCTGGCGGAGTTGTCCCCCGCGGATTCCGCGTCATCCGCGGCCGCAATCGTGTGCCGGCTCATGGAGGAGTTCGGTGCCGACCGGAAGGCATCCATGCTGGTTTCCTACGCCAAAGACCTGATTTGCGGCGGCTGGAAGATGGAGGACGCGGTACAGGCTGTGCGCGACATTGAAACGGATGTCATCGCGCAGATTCAGTTTGGGGAGAACGCGTGAAGGCGTTCCGCTCGCAGGGGAAGTACACCTGGAACGGGGAGGAGTACCCGTCGGTTACGACAATCCTCTCCGTCATCGCCAAGCCCGCCCTCGTGTACTGGGCGGGGAAGGTGGTCGCGGAAGAGGCTGTGCGCCGCGTCTCGGCTGGCGAGGAGTTGGATGTCCGCTCCCTCGCATCCACGCCGAACAAGCGCAGGGGCGACAAGGCGGATGTGGGCAGCATCGTCCACTCCGTCCTGGAGGCGTACGCCGACGGGGAGCAGGTAGCCCCGGAGCAGGTTCCGTCCGACGCCCGGTCGTACGTCTGCTCTCTTAGGGAGTGGCTCGCCGAGCACAATGCTGAGGTCTTGCACTCCGAGGCGACGGTGATTCACCAAGAACCGCGCTACGCGGGAACGGTGGATGCCGTCATGCGCCTCAACGGGAAGACCTTGCTGGTGGACGTAAAGACTGGGAAGGGGGTGTACAAGGAGGCGGGGCTGCAACTGGCAGCGTATCGGTACGCGGACTTCATCGGCTACGCCGACGGGTCATCCGAGAAGATGCCAGAAGTAGACGGGGCGATGGTGCTCCACGTAACTCCTGATGGTACAACGGACGTGCCCTTCCCGGCAGACCGCGAGACGCACAAGGTGTTTCTCGCCGCCTTGACCCTCTGGGAGTACGTGAATCAGAAGTGACCCCGCGGGAGTTTGAGCGCAGATTCGAGAAGTACCGCCCCGCCATCTACAAGATAGCCTACTCATTGTGGGTGTCCAAGATAGATGCGGAAGAGGCGGTTGCTCGCGTGCGCGCCAAGTTCCTGCAAAGGGTGGGGTCAGTCAATCAAGAGGGCTTCCTCGCCCTGTGGCGAACGTCGTTGCAGAACGACGCCATCTCGTACCTTCGCAAGCGGAAGCGGGAGGTGGACATCGCCGAGGCAGCGGATGTGCGCGCCGACGCCGAGTCTATGGTCGAGGCGGGCTACTCCCCGGTGGTGATTTTCGCCCTCGCAGCCCTCACGGAAGTCGAGCGGTTCGTCATCCTCTCCAACGTGCAGAACCGGATTCCGCTCCGCAAAATCGCCGAGGCGTTGCAAGTCTCCTACCCCACCGTGTCCACCATCTACCGGGTGGCCCGGGCAAAACTGGTTTTTGAACTCAAGGACTACGCCCTCAACCACCGGATGATAACGCCACGCGACGTAACCGAGTCCGTGGAGTGGGCGTCCCGCGTCCTCCAACAGTACAAACGTGAATACTCAGCGTCTGACATCCCGTGCTGACGCCCTCTGGGGTCAGTGCATCAAGCATCGAGACGGCGGAAGGTGCCGCCGCTGTAAGCGGCTGTGCAGGGGGCACTCGCACCACCTTGTTCCTCGGAGCAACACCCGCACGCGATGGTTGTTCTCCAACGGGCTGTACCTGTGCCCCCAGTGCCACGACCTTATCCACAAGACCGACCGGCAGTACGGGGTGACGCCCGAACTGGTTAGGCTCTCCAAGCGTCCCGTCTCCAGCAAAGGGCTGTGGGCTGAGGCGGCAATCGCCCACATGAAGAAATGTCTCGCGGACGGGAACTTTCCCGACCTGGAGGGCGTTGAATAGAACATGGCGTATCAAATCACCAAAGAAGACCGAGAAGACGCACGGGCGAAAGCCCTGCCCTACAAGGGGGGCTACGCCCGCAGGGTGTACCGCAACCATCTGATTGACATTCTCCGCAAGGCGAACAGTCAGTATGAGGTGCCCCTGGCTGACCATGACGAGGAGGTGCCATCGCCCGAGAACGCCGTCGTTCTCTTCGCGGTGGTAGACTCCCTACCCGAACCTCATCGGACGACCTTGCTCGCAAAGGCGCAGTACATGGACGACCGGGCGGCAGCCGAAGCGTTGGGCTGCACCCTGAACGCCTACAAGTTGCGCCTCCACCGGGCGCGGAAGGTCGGAAAGGAGGCACTAAGTGAAACTCGGTGACATCCTGTATCTGAACCCCGATGACATCGCGCAGTTGTGCCGCGAGGTGGGCACTCGCGCCCCCTCGGGATGCGCCGCGCTGGAACATCTGTTGCAGCGGAAGGTGTCGCCCAAAGCCGCCGTCACGTACGTGGCTATCATCGTGGACGGTGAGGCGTACCGTATGCCCAAGCGTCTATGGACGTTCATTCAAAAGTTCAACGCCGGCGACTACCCGGAGATTGATGACCCGGCGAATCGCCAGTTGACGGTGGATACCTCCAGCCACGAGTCCATGCTACATGTACTGGTGTACGCCCGTACACTATTGGGCAAGCGCGCTGAGCAGGTCACCGACCGACTCCTCCGTGCAGGGTGCCTTGCCGAGACTCCCCACGATGCCTTGAGGCAATGGTTCTCCATGTTTGTCTGCGACGAAACGCAAGTGGACGAAGAAGGCGTACACTGGCGCGGGACTACCCTTCATCACGACGCAGTGACGAAGAGGTGGCTGTCCAAGTGGGCAGAGTTCCCCCAGTTACACTTCGTAATCCCCAGGCAGTTGGAGGGTCAGCGGGGATGATGGTC